>DASZRP010000205.1:0-9886 GCA_035548895.1 Puia sp.
AGGATACGGTGGACTTTCAGCCCAATTTCGACGATTCATTAACGGAGCCCATGGTGCTGCCTTCCCGCATTCCGCAATTGCTCATCAATGGCGCGAGCGGTATTGCGGTCGGTATGGCCACGAATATTCTTCCCCACAATCTTTCGGAGGTCGTGGATGGTTGTATTGCTTATATCGACAAGCGCGATATATCGGTGGAGGAAATGATGCAGTACGTAAAAGGTCCGGATTTCCCGACCGGCGGCATGATCTACGGCATGGAGGGCGTGAAGCTGGCCATGCATACCGGCAGAGGAAGAGCTGTGCTGAGGGGTAAGCTGCATGTAGATACCAAGGCCAGCGGGAGAGAGCAGATCATCATTACGGAAGTGCCTTACCAGGTGAACCGGGACGGACTATGCGACCGCATCGGACAGTTGGTGAATGACAAGCTGATCGACGGCATTACGCATGTCAACAACGAATCGAACGAGAAAGAAGGAACGCGGATCGTTATCGATCTCCGCCGGGATGCCGTTGCCAACGTAGTGATCAATCAGCTCTTCAAGCATACCGAGCTTCAAACTTCTTACGGCATTAATAATGTCGCCCTGGTAAAGGGTCGCCCGAAAACGCTGAACCTGCTGGAGATGATCTCCGAGTTCGTCGACTTCCGTCACGAGGTGGTGATCCGCAGAACGCGTTTCGAATTGGCGGAGGCGGAGAAAAGAGCGCATATACTGCAGGGTTACCTGATTGCGCTGGACCACCTTGACGAAGTGATTGCGCTTATCCGGGCTTCGGCCACACCGGAGCAGGCCAAGGATAACCTCATCAATGCCGGCTGGGGACTGACCGAAGTACAGGCCAAAGCGATCCTGGAGCTCCGCCTGCAGCGGCTCACCGGCATGGAGCGCGATAAGATCCGCAGCGAGTACGAAGAGCTGATGAAGCAGATTGCCTACCTGAAAGATCTGCTGCAGGATGAAGCGAAGCGTTTCGCCGTGATCAGGCAGGAGCTGCTGGAGGTAAAAGAGAAATTCGGGGATGAACGCAAAACGGAGATCACTTACCTCGACGATGAAATGCAGATCAAGGATCTCATCAAGGAAGAAGATGTAGTGATCACCATTTCACATCACGGATATATTAAAAGAACCTCTGCCACGGAATACCGGCAGCAGCGGAGAGGCGGCCGCGGCGCGAGCGGAAGCAAGGCCCGGCTGGAAGATTATATCGAACATTTGTTTGTCGCCTCCACCCATCATACTTTACTTTTCTTCACCGAAAAGGGTCGTTGTTACTGGCTGAATGTATATCAAATTCCGGAAGGGGATAAGGTGAGCAAGGGCCGTGCTGTGCAGAATCTCATTCAGATCCCGGCGGATGACAAGATCAAGGCGATCATCGATGTGAAGGACCTGAAGGACACGGCTTTTCTCAGCGATCATTTTATTGTACTGTGCACCAAGCAGGGCATCATTAAAAAAACTATGCTGGAAGACTTCAGCCGTCCCCGCCAGAGCGGCGTGAATGCCATCACCATACTGGAGCATGACCAGTTGCTCGATGCGCGGTTAACCGACGGAAACAGCGAGATCATGATGGCTGTTAAATCGGGTCGCGCCATCCGGTTCCCGGAAGAGAAAGTGAGGCCTACCGGCCGTGGCGCCATTGGCGTTGCGGGCATCGAAGTAGACGATGTTTCCGATGAGGTGATTGGCATGATATGTGTCAATAAGGGCGATAAATCCAGGACGGTGCTGGTCGTCAGCGAGAACGGATTTGGCAAGCGTACGCAGGTGGAAGAATACCGTGTCACCAATCGCGGAGGGAAGGGCGTAAAGACGATCAACGTCACGGAGAAAACCGGAAAGCTGGTGGGCATTCTGGATGTCCTGGAAAAAGAAGATCTGATGATTACCTGCAAGTCGGGTATCACCATCCGGATGCCGGTGAACGGGATCAGCGAACTGGGCCGCGCGACGCAGGGAGTGAAATTGATCCGGTTGGATGAAGGAGACGGCATTGCCGCGATAACGAACCTGGATGAGGAAAGCCCGGCCGAAGAAAATAACGGTTCACCGGGAACGGACGGAGCAGTCGGCGATGCCAGCGCCGGGGCGATTTAATTGTCATCTGAAAACTTCAAATAATAAACATGAAACGGATCATTTTTAGTCTTGCGCTGATAAGCTTTTTTTCCGGCGCGTTTGCCCAATCGGTCGACAAGGCAAAGGACCTGCTGAAGGCAAAAAAGCTGGCTGAAGCCAAAACTCAGATTGACAACGCCCTGACGGTTGAAAAAAATCAAAAAAATGCGGAAGCCTGGTACACCAAGGTGAAGATATATAATGCGATCGCGGCCGACGATCAGCTGAAGTCCACCGTTCCGGATGCTTATGTACAGTCGCTCGAAGCCCTGAAGAAATATGCGTCGCTCGACGAAAAGAAAATGGTGCTGTTAACCCTGGATCAGTACAAACCGATCAACGAGATTTATCAGGGCCTGTTTCAATTGGGCGCTGGTAATTTCAACGAAAAGAAATATCCCGAGGCTTACAATGATTTTGTGAATGCAATTGCTGCGATAAAATTTATGAGCCAGGAGGGATGGATCAAAACGACGATGGATACCACCTCTACGCTGTATGCGGGGATATCGGCGGAAAAAGCCGGCAAGCGTGATGATGCCGCAATTTATTACGGCCAGATTGCCGATTCGGGAATTACAAAGGTTGGCGGCAATGACATGGTTGAAATTTATAAATGGCTGACAGATTATTACAACAGAAAAGGAGATAAGGCAAATACAGAAAAATATGTGGCTTTGGGTAAGGCGCATTATCCCAACGAGCTTTTCTTCGATGAACTGATGCTTGACGAGTATCGCAAAAATGGCCCGAAGGACTCGCTGTTTGCGCGTTATGAGATCATCACTCGCGAACACCCGGACAGTGCCATCTATTTCTTCAACTACGGGTTGGAGCTTTATCAATATGCGACAGACACGACCAAGGGAGCGCCTCCGGCCAATGCGGACGATTTGATAAAAAAGGCACAGGAAAAGCTTACCCAGAGTTTGAAGCTGAATCCTGATTATCCGCAGTCTTCGCTGGTGATGGGGCAGATCTCCTATAACCAGGGAATAGAACTGCAGATGAAGGCAAAAGACATTAAAGGCAGCAAACCGGAAGATCTGAAAGCGCGGAACGATCTGAGAGCCGATGCCATTAAGAAATTTGACGAAGCCGTTCCATATTTTGAAAAAGTAGACCAGTTGCTGGGCAAGGAAGGCACGCTGAAGCGGGCTGATAAAACCGCGCTGCGCGATTCATACGACCTGCTGGTGACGATCTACGAGCAGAAGAAGGACAAGGACAAAGCCGCTTTCTGGACCGACAAATACAACAATGTAGAGAAGATACATTGATCGATTTAAAAGCAGCAGGATCCGCGCAGATTGTATAAGAGCAGCTTGCGCGGATTTTTTATTTCGGTTCGTATCTGCTCCATTCATCATGTGTCGCTATGGGATACCCTGAAATTGTACTATATTGGGTTAACAATCGTTTTTATACAGAAAGCGATAGCTGATCTTACCATCTAAAACTTAATCCTTGCCGGGTATTCCTAATGAAACGCCTTCTGCCGGGCTGAAGTATCAACCCCAGCTGTCCGGGCTCAGATTCTGCGCAGTGTTATTCGTTGTTGCTTATCATTTTTCCTACCGGCTGACCAACCTGAAATACTACTATGATCTGGGTTCGTTCATTGTGTTCTTTTTCGTACTGAGCAGCTACCTGATCACCCGGATCCTGCTCAATGCCAAACAGAAAGCGATCGGGACGGGTTTGAGCCGGGGGAAAGTGGCCGGGGCGTTTTTGATCCGGAGAACATTGCGGATTTTTCCAGCCTACTATGTATACCTCCTCATTTTGCTCCTGCTTCCGCTTGAAGGGTATGAAGTGAGGCAACATCCGGGCATATTCTTTTCATACTTTTCCAATGTCTGGCTGTATATCACAAAAAGCTGGGGGCCTTTTACCGTGCATTTATGGACGCTCGCTGTGGAAGAACAATTTTATGTTCTTTGTCCCTGGTTGTTACTGTTTATTCCGGACAGGCATCTGCCCAAAGCATTTGGAACATTGATTATCATTGGCGCTGCCTTCCGTTATATTTCCTATGCCCGGATGACCGATCCGAATACCGAGGTATTTCCGATGCTGGTTTTACTGCCGGCCTGTATCGATTGTTTTGCGGCCGGAGCCTTGCTGGCTTATTATCACAACTGGGGCTATACGCAGGCGAGATGGCTTCAGTGGATCTGGGTCGCTGTGATTCCCATCTGGTTCCTGCTGATCCTGGGCCATCACGGCAGCCTGTTTCTTGCGCTTGACCGGATCTTTATTTCGCTTTTTGCAGTTACCATTATCGACACGGCCAACCGGGGATACAAAGGGCTCGTCAGGCTGTTTTTGGAGAACCGGATCATTCAATATCTTTCGATGATCAGCTATGGTATCTATTTGTACCATTTGCTTATGCCGGCCTTATTTTGGAAATTTTTAGGATGGCTGCAAACGAATTTCACCGGCATGAACCTTTCAAAGATTTCATCGCTGATGGACTCGGGATTTATCAGCTTCCCGGTGTCCATGATCATGGCGGTGGGTTGCGCCACCATTTCCTGGTATTGTCTCGAACAGCCGATCGATCGCCTGCGCAAAAGGATCTTCTACGTGAAGCCGGCAACGCGTATAAAGGAAAAGCCGGTTAAATTACCGGAACAAATTGAGCGGCCTGAATAAGGGTTTTTTCTCTCTTTCTATCTTATATCCGATCAGGACCTTAATGTATATTTTGACAAAATAATACAGAGTCCTTGGATTGGCGTACATCTTTAGTACCCGGTGCGCCTGCTGCAACGCCGTATAAGGCTGGCCGTACTCGTGATAAATTTTGTCCGACATGCCTGCAAAATAACGGGCAAAACCTCTGCGGGCTATCCGGTGCATGCGCCTTCTTTCCGACGCAGGTAAATACTGTTGAATTATATTAATCACGGTCATTGCATCTTTTACGCTTTGCCCCGTGAGAAAATAACGACTGGTGATATTGTTTTCGTGAACGCGGTAATAGGCCAGCCTTTTCGGCGAGTGCGCCACGGGATAATTAGCCGCAATACGGACCCACATTTCCCAGTCCTCTCCATAGTGCACGGCATAGAAGCCGCCCAGCTTTTCATATACAGACCGTTTAACGACCATGGCAGGAGGCTGTACATGCTGCGTATGGCCTATTTCCATCAGCCAGTTCTTCAATATGCCCGGTTCAGACAATAACTTTCTATTGGCGGACAATTCGGTATTGAGCTCATTGATATAGGTATACCCTGTAAAAGCCGCACCGGCTTCCGGAAAGCTGGTGAAGAGCTGAGCAATTTCGTCATAAAATCCCGGCCTCGCCATATCGTCGCCATGAAGCAAATGAATATAGTGACCGGTTGCCCGGTTGAGACAGGTCTCAAAATTTCGGAGGCTTCCCACATTTTCTGACTGACGAAAATATTTCACTCTCCCTCTCCCGATATAGGCTACCAGGGCTTCCACATCGGTATCGGTGCTGCAATCGTCAACTACTTCAATTTGCATTAATTCTTCTCCCGGGTCCTGCTGCAGGACGGATCTGAGGGTACCGATGAGGTACTGGCTGCAGTTATAGCTGGGAATCATGACAGACCAAAGCGGTCTGCTCATCTGTTCAGGTATCGGACAGATTAATGGCGGAGCTTGTGGAATTCGATCAATCATCAACTGCTTTCTTTGATAGGGTTACTGTTCGGATTGTTCAGGGGAAAACTTAACGCTAAGATAATAACAATTAAAATCGTTTCAAATTGGCCGGTACTAATTATTCAGAATCAGTGGATAAAGCCTTTTAACGCGATATCGGCGTCAGTAAAACGGGAAAGGAGGGCCTGACGATGCCGGGCCATTTGCCGTACCAGGAACCATTTTCCCGGTAATCCTCGACGTCGAAGGAAAGGCAGGATTCCAGCTGGAAAATGCGGATGGTGGCATTTCTGGTGAAAACAAGCGAAATGTAATACGCACCGTCATTCAGGAAATTGCCGGGAATGGTGCATTCCGCATGGATGATCCCTTTTTCAAATACATGGCGTGCGGAAATCAGATCGAAGATCAATTCTCCGGTGAAGGTGAAGAGTTGAATTCCGGCCATTAAATCCCCCGGTTCTGCAATATCGTAACTGAAGTCAAAAGATATCAGCAAGGGCGTCCTCGTATCGATGGTGCGCTGCTGATCCACGTATTCCGGGGTCAGTGTTACTTTCAGAATCCGGATGAATTCATTGCCGGGTATGGCGCCCTGGCTGGCATAGTCGCGGCCGAGGAAAGCGGGTTCGCCGCTTTTCAGATATTCCGTGATCACCTGATCGGGATGACCGCTTGCCGTAATCCTTCCTTTTTCCAGCACGATGGCCTGGCTGCACAGGTTCTGTAATACCGGCATATTGTGACTTACGAACAGGATGGTTTTCCCTTCGCCTTCGGAAACGGATTTCATTTTACCGATGCATTTTTTCTGGAATTCTGCATCGCCGACCGCCAGCACTTCATCCACGATCAGGATTTCAGGGTCCAGGTGAGCAGCCACGGCGAAGGCTAACCGAACATACATGCCGCTGGAATATCTTTTAACCGGGGTATCCAGGAATCGCTCCACGCCGGAGAATTCCACGATCTCATCGAACTTGCGGTCAATCTCCTTTTTCTTCATCCCCATGATATGTCCGTTGAGATAAATATTTTCCCTCCCGGTGAGCTCATAGTGAAAGCCTGTGCCCACTTCGAGCAGGCTGGCGATCCGGCCATTGCCGCGGATCCGTCCCGCGGTGGGCAGCGTGATCCTCGAAACGATTTTCAGCAGGGTGGACTTCCCTGATCCGTTCTTGCCGATCACCCCCAGCACCTGCCCGCGATCCACTTCGAAATTGACGTCCCGCAGAGCCCAGATATAGGTCTTGTCTGTTAGTTCCGGTACGACAGCTTTTGAAGATTTCCTGTACCACCAGTTTTTGAAATCTTCTTTGAGACTGCCCGATCCCAGTACGCCGAGGCGATACTGCTTCGAGATATTTTCCGCTTTGATCATTGGTTTTCCCATGCCTTCAGATTACATCCATGATTTGTTTTTCGCGCCGGTTAAACAGGACGATGCCCAGGATCATCAGTATTAAAGAAGAAATCAGGCTGACGGCCAGGTAGAAAACAGGTAAGGGCTGGTGACTGAAAAAAGCTGAGCGAAACGATTCGATTACGGGGGTCAGCGGGTTCAGCCAGAATAAGAGCCTGAATTTTTCCGGTATCATGGATGCCGGATAAACCACAGGCGCAGCAAACATAAAGAGGCGGAGCATAAACTGCATTACATTCTCAAGGTCGCGGTATTTTGCCGTGAAGACGCTGACGAGCAAACCACAGCCCAGGGAAAAGCAGGCCGTGATAAAAATAAAAACAGGGATCAGCAACAGGTCCAGGTTCGGGTGGACCTTTTTCCCGCCGAGGGCAAAAAGCAGATAGACGGCAACGAAGAGCAATAACTGAATGGATAATCTGATAGTATGAAACAGGACATAGCTCAAGGGCACAATAAGCCTGGGAAAATATACCTTGCTGAAAATATAGGCATTGTGCACGAACGTATACATGGTAGAAGAAAGGCAATCAAAATAGAAGGTCCAGATAATGATCCCCGGTAAATAAAAGAGTATTGGAGGTATGGGTCGGGTGGAAATATTGGCTACGCGTGAGAAAATGATAAAATATACGAAAGTGGTCAGCAGCGGTTGAAGAAAAACCCACAAAGGTCCCAGCAGCGTTTGTTGGTAATTGGCCAGGAGGTCTCTCCGGACAAAACGAAGGATCAGTTCTTTGTATTGAATGATTTCTTTTACATTAAGATGAAACCAGCGCTGATCGGCGTTGATCTCCCATTGCCATCCGGCGTTTTTCTCCATGCATGCGGGGTTCAGACCCCCGAAAAATAACGCATTTTCGGATAATAATAAAGCGATTGCGCTGTTGGCCGGCAGGAACAGGAAGATTATAGACTATATCGTTCCGAAGAATTTTCAAGCGTCGTGATCCGGGCAAGCAGTTGCTCTGAATCGAATGGTTTTGCAAGGAAAAAATCGGCCCCGGCTTCATAAGCCTTTCGTTCAGCATCGGGCAGCCCGGACATGATAAATACCGGAATATTTTTGAGGTAACTGTTCTTTAACTCGCGGCAGATGTCGAGCCCATTTCCGTGATCGAGTTTAATATCCAGGAGGATCAGGTCGGGCTGCAACAGGCCGGCGGTTCTCAGTATTTCATCGGCGTCGGAGAGAGGACAAATTTTGGAGTTGTAGGCCTGGAGCAGGAATCTCAACCCATGCAACAGATCCAAATCATCCTCGACAATCATTATTTTAAGCATGGCTACGGGTATATCTGTCTTATAATACCGATATAATGCCAAAAAAGTTGCGCTTGAAAAAACAGGTATAATCGATTTTCTGGGAAATGAATTCCACAATAATTTTTCTCAGCGGGGGATCTTAATTCTTCTTTCCCAAATCAGGAAACAGTCGCTTATTGGTCCAGCAGATCATCCAGCAATTCATCGGTGATGCTATCGGGATCCGGCGACTGTGGATTTTCCGTTTCCTCAAATGCATTGGAAGAGCCCAGGTGCATTTCCTCTGTAGTTTGTTTGTCTGTATCCTGTTGAGATGTCTTCCTGTTTTTTTTTGCATCCGGGTCGTCGACGATCTTTTTTTTCATCAGGTGGTTATTGATTCATTTGAATAACGCCCACATCGGTTGGCTGGCCGTCCGTTACAATGATACCTGGCTTAATGGCATTTCGGTAAGGTGGTGTGCCTTCGATCATCAGCGTATAGTTACCTGGTTTTACCTCCTCCACGAGAAAGGCGCCCTGGAGTATCGGCGCGCTAAAGGTATCGGTTTTAGAGAATAGCCAGGCACGTACGCCGGCATTGCTTGGTACAATCGAACCTTTTACCGGGCTGGTGAAGTGATATCGGAAGGCCATGGCTGCCAGGGCCAGCAACACGAAAGAAATAACCAATATCCTGTTTTTTTGCGGGAGCATTTTTAGGCCTTTGTTTTTGCAAGTGCAATTCCTGTTCCTGAACATCGCATTAGCTTTGCATTCTTTATTTTGAATGATTATGCAGAAAGAAACAATACTTATTCTGGGCGCCGGAATTTCAGGGCTTATTGCTGCCAGGGTGCTCCGGCAGGCGGGATGCCGGGTGCAGATCCTGGAAGGGAGGAACCGCGTTGGCGGACGAATCCATAGTATACGACAGAAAGGCATCAGCTTTGAAGCAGGCCCGGAGTTTATTCATGGACATCTTCACCAGACGGTTGCCCTGCTGGAGGAATACGGCATTTCTTTTACCGCAACAGCCGGCCGGATGTATCATGTAGCGGCGGGGAAAATATCTGAAGAACAAGGCTTCGATCCCGACTGGGAATCGCTGATCGAAAAAATGAAATCTGTCAGAGACGATATGCCCCTGAAATCATTTCTCGAAATACAATTTCCGGGAGACCGGTTCATCGGTCTCCGCCAATCGGCAGTCCGGTTTGCAGAAGGTTTTGACCTGGCAGATGCTGACCGCGTCGGTGTCCTGTCTTTAGCACAGGAGTGGGGGGAAGAGGAAGGCGAGCAATACCGCGTTGCAGGCGGGTATGGACAACTGGCCGACGCGCTGGCCGCGGCACTGACGGTTGACGGAGTGCCAATCAGGCTCAACTGTCGCGTTAATTCCATTGAATGGGAGCCGCATCAGGTGACGGTAAAGACGGCC
>DASZRP010000206.1:0-5240 GCA_035548895.1 Puia sp.
CATCGCCTGGCGTCCGTCGATCTTGGCGCCCCAGCTTTCCTCGGCAGTCTGATTGGCGGTAGTGATGTCGATCGGTTTCACACCCAGATTGCCCTGCCCATATTCATACTGATAATCGCTTTCATTAATAAAATTGGTGAAAGTGAGGTTGTTATTCAGTTCCACGCCGACGCCGCGGGATCTGGCGCCCGATTTGGTGGTGATCAGTATCGCACCGTTCCCGCCACGATATCCGTAGAGCGCAGAAGCGGCAACCCCTTTCAACACCTGGATACTTTCGATATCGTCAGGGTTGATATTGGACAATCCATCACCATAGTCAGCGCCACCCCACATGCCGGAACTTCCCTGGTTGGAGTTGTCGTATGGAACGTTATCGATAATATACAGCGGCTGGTTATTACCACCCAGCGAAGAGTTACCACGAATCACCACGCGGCTGCTGCCATAGGGCCCCGTAGCTACACCGGCAACGCTTACACCAGCCACCTGACCAGACAGCGCATCTCCGATATTCGTCGTTCTCGCTTCCTGGAATTTGGTGCCGTCCACCTGGGTAGTGGAGTAACCCAGCGAACGGGCCTGCTTTTTAATACCGAGCGCGGTTACCACCACTTCATTCAATTGTTTATTGTCGTTCTGCAGGGCGACCGAGATGGGCTGATCGCCGATCAGCACTTCCTGAGTAACAAAACCAACAGAGGAAATAACCAGGATATCGCCCTTGTCGGCGGCGATCGTAAAAGAGCCATCGCTTCGGGTTGTTGTTCCTCTCGATGTTCCCTTCACCGTGACGCTGATGCCCGCTAAGGGAGCGCCATCAGTAGTGGTTACTTTTCCGGATATGATAGCCGCCTGGAATTGAACCTGAATTCCGGAAAGGCCCTGCATTTCAGTAGTGGAAGAAGTGAAATTTACCGGCTGCGCTTCATAGCTGTTTTTCGCATTCTCGCTGGAAATGATCACGAAGGTCTTGTCGTTGATCTTCCGGTATTTCAGGCCGGTATTCCTGAGCACCTGGGTCAGGATGTCCTCCACATTGCTGCCCGATCCTGCCGGGCTGACCATTCGGTTCCCCAGATTCGGTTCGGAAAAAAGAAAATAAACACCCTGAGTTTCATTCAGGTGCTTCAGCACATCGAACAGTTTTTCTTTTTTTCCTGATCGCTCAGTTGCTTTTTGTTTTTCCCCGCCGGAGATATCGGGAACAAATGTCTTGTTCCGGCTGCCTGCATAGGCATAGGCGCTTTGGGCTATCACCCCGCCGAAACAAAGAACCAATAGGCCCGTAAAAAATATACGGACACTGTGAAGACCTGTCTTTTTTCTCATTTTGCAGCGTTTTAATAAAAAATAAAGAACAGCCGGTTGTCAACGGCTGCCGAAAATGATATTCCCTTCCTGGTGTATCACTTTAAGCTCGTTTGTTGCGTCGATAGATTGCAGCAGCACATCCAGATTGTCGTTCGGAAGCATGCCGCTGATCGTTTTTTCACCGGTAGAATCGTTGTCGAGGCCGATGTCCACGCCATAATGCATTTTAATAATACGCACCACTTCTTTCAGCTGCGTATTCTCAAATACCAGCCGGCGATCGCGCCAGGCGAGAAGGCTGTCGCTCCATACTGAACGTTTTCTGGGCTCATCCTTCCGGAACTCCACGAATTCCCCGGTCTTCATGGGCAATTTATTGCCATCTTTATCCTGCACGATGATACTGCCTTCGGCCAGCATCACATTTGACTGTCCATTACGGTTCACCACATTAAATCGCGTGCCGGTAACAATGATATCAAAATGGTCGGTGTGAACGATGAATCTGCTTTTTAAGGGGGTCTTGCGAACATGAAAGAATGCTTCTCCGCTAAGCCAAACCTCTCTGTCGCGTCCGTCTTTCCAGCCGTTGGCAAAACTCAGGCGGCTGTTGGCATTTAATTTTACTTCGGTTCCATCCGGCAGCTTTTGTTCTGTGATTTCACCATAGTTCGTTTTGATGGCAGGCGCAGACCGGGAGGGTTTAAATATCATGAAGCCGGCAACGGCGATTACCGCTATACAGGCGGCGACCAGTAAAGGCTTCAACCTGCGATAAAACCGGGTCGGGCCATTGTCCCGGCTCTGCAGTTTTCGGATCAACCCGTGTTCAGCCGCATTCAGTTGCCATGCCGGAACCTGGCGCTCATCAACATGAAGCATTTGCAAAAGATCCATTGCCTGGTCAGCCAGCCTCCTTAATTGAGGATCTTCATCCATGCGCATTTCCCACTCTTCGTAGCTCCGGGCATCGGAACGGCGATACCAGGCAATGAACGTGGGATCCGTCAACAGATCTTCCGGCTGACAATAGGTGTTTGACATTTGCTGATATGGGTCTGTCATTTTAACGGTAGCCTCATTATACCAGTACCGATGAACCGGTTTTTGTAATGTGCCTGCTTCATCTTTTTCAGGAATTTGATTAAAAAGGGCTACTTATTAAAAAATATTAATATCTCCTCACCGCATAGTTATTTGTTTACGTATAGTTGATCGGCTATATTAGCAATTGCTGAACTGATCTGAAGGGTTTCATCCACCCAGGCTTGCGTGACCGGCTTTGGCTGGCAATTCGCAGCAGGCATTATTAAACAAGATGAAGGCAACAGAACAGGATATACTGCTTTGGGAGAGTTTTTGCAAAGGTGACCGGGAAGCCTTTGCACGCTTATTCAGGATGTATTACGGTCCGATGTTCCTGTTTGGATTAAAGTTTATTGCCGACAGGTCGAGACTTGAAGATGCGATCCACGAACTATTTATCGAATTATGGCAAAGCAGGTCCAGGGCAGACGTTGTTTCAGTAAAAGCTTATCTGTTAAAATCTCTCAAATATAAACTGCTGAAGTGGCGAAGGAGCAATGGCAGGCCACATCTTATCGAGGAATGGAGCGCCTTTGAATGGAGCCATGAAAATTTCCTTATTGAGCAACAGGATGATGAAGAAAAAAAGCTATTGGTGTTAGCGATATTGGCGCAGCTTTCCGGGCGGCAGAAAGAAATTATTTACCTGAAGTTCTATCAGAACCTGACTTACGCCGAGATCAGCGAGATCATGAATATCAATTATCAGGTGGCCCGTAATCTGCTATGCCAGGCGATCAAAGCGATGAAAAAGCTGCTTTCTGAAATGCCTCACGCTCATTTTCCTGCCGGCCGCGGAATACAAATCAGGGGCTGAGCCAATTCTTCAATTTTGCGGAGCGGAAAGAAGGAATATATTTGTTTTCCTTAGCCTTTTACCGGAGGCCGAAAGCTCCGGATTACTAATCAGAATCACAGCATGCCTCAATCTATTTTCCGCAAGAAATCACTTGAAAAGATCGTCCGGGAAACCGAAGCAGGCTTAAGCGAAGCCCATGAGCACAAGCTCCATAAAGTGTTAGGGGTGCGCGACCTGACTTTTATGGGCGTGGCTGCCGTAATCGGCGCGGGTATTTTTTCCACCATCGGCAGTGCCGCTTATCATGGAGGTCCCGGGGTGATCTTCCTGTTCCTGATCACGGCGGTGACCTGCGGTTTCACAGCTTTGTGCTATGCAGAATTTGCGTCACGCGTGCCGGTCTCCGGCAGCGCTTATACTTATTCTTATGTCAGCTTTGGGGAAGTGATCGCCTGGGTGATTGGCTGGGCGCTGATCCTCGAATATGCCATTGGCAATGTGGTGGTCGCCATTTCCTGGAGCGCCTATTTCAACCATATCCTGTTGGCCTTCGGCATCCATTTGCCCGATTGGCTTTCGGTAGGCTATCAGACGGCAAGGATGAGTTATGAAGAAGCCCTGGCGAACCATCAGCCCGTCGATCAGCTTCTCTATGTAACGGCGCCGAAGATCGCGGGAATTCCGTTCATCATCAACCTGCCGGCTTTTATTATCGTCGTCCTGATCACGATGTTAGCCTATGTAGGAATCAACGAAAGCCGCAAGAGTGCCAATTTTATGGTCGGTCTCAAGCTCGTGGTGCTGGCTTTTATTTCCGTGATCGGGTTCTGGATCATTTTTTCGTCAGACAAAGCAGACAACTGGACGCCCTTTCTTCCGGAAGGAATGCGCGGCGTGCTGCAAAGCGTATCGGCTGTATTTTTTGCCTATATCGGTTTCGATGCGATCTCTACCACGGCAGAAGAATGCCGCGATCCCCAACGGGATCTCCCCCGGGGCATGATCTATTCCCTGATTATTTGCACCATTATTTATATCGTGACGGCGCTGGTCATTACCGGGCTGGTGAGCTATAAGGAATTTCAAGGCGTTGCCGATCCGCTGGCCTATGTGTTCGACAAGATCAACATGCGGAAGATCGGATTGATCATTTCAGTTGCCGCCGTCGTTGCTTCCACCAGTGTGTTGCTGGTATTCCAGATCGGGCAGCCGCGCATCTGGATGAGCATGAGCCGCGATGGATTGCTGCCCCCGGCTTTCAGCCGGATCAGCAAACGGTTCAAGACACCCGGCTTCGCAACGATCGTGACCGGCTTCCTTACCGGCATTCCGGTGATGTTCGTAGACGACCGGCTGATGACCGACCTGACCAGCATTGGCACTTTGTTCGCTTTCGTATTGGTTTGCAGCGGTGTGCTCTACCTGCCAACGATCACCCAGAAGATCCCCGGCAAATTTCGTCTCCCTTATATTAACGGGAAGTTCATTGTGCCGGCGCTGGTGATTGTCTTCCTGCTGGTTTTCCACCAGCGCCTCACGGATGCGTTGACGCATTTCTCTGCCGAAAGCCACCAGGAGATCCTTTTCCTGCTTTTTACGCTGGTCGCGCTCATCGCTGCGGTGCTGACCTTTATGCGCAATTATTCCGTGGTACCCGTCCTCGGCACTTTATTTTGTCTTTACCTGATGATCGAGATCCCGGTAAAAAGCTGGATGGTCTTTTTTATCTGGATGGGAGTGGGCCTCATGGTCTACCTCATTTATGGCAGGAGGAAGAGTAAGCTGGCCGGAATTCCTTAGGATGACAGATGATAGATGACAGATGACAGTAGATTTTTCTGTCAACTGCCAACTGTCATTTCAACTGCAGGCCCGATGCAACACCCTGATGATGCAACCGGTGATAGCTGATATAAGAAGCGATCAGCAGCGCCATCATCAATAGGGGCATGAACCGGTAGCTGACAGGATCGCCGGAAGCGGTATGAGCGATGAACGCGGATACAAAGGTGATTGCAAATCCCGCATAAGCCCATTCCTT
>DASZRP010000207.1:0-5012 GCA_035548895.1 Puia sp.
GGTATGCATTCGACCCATTGACCGGACAACTTTCACAGCCGCGGCAGGTCCTGGCGCTTCCGGTACTGGATGCTACCCTGCTGAAACACGGCGGGCGCTACTGGTTGTTCGGTACGCTTGCCGGGCCCAATAAGCACGGGGAGCTGCATATTTTTTACTCGGATTCGTTATTTGGGCCCTTTAAGCCCCATGCCGGCAATCCGGTACGCAGGGGCCTGAACGGCACACGGCCGGCCGGCAATTTCATTCTGGTGGATGGAAGCCTTTACCGGCCCGCCCAGAACTGCACCAGGTGGTATGGTGAATCGCTGACTGTCAATCGGGTCATTGGCCTGAATGAAAAGGAATTTAAGGAGGAACCGTATCTTACCATTAATCCCGGACAGCTGGGCCGGGAATTTTTTGGTGTTCACACCCTCAATGGGATTGATAATTATATTGTCGTCGATGCGTTACGCGGCCGATTTCTTCCGGGCAGGCAGCTATGGCGGTTTGTTTCCGGGCGGTTATTCAAACGAGTTCCATGATCCTGAAACTGAAGAAAGTCTTTTCGTCCGACCTGGTGAAAGTATCCTCCCTGAACGCGGTAGCCACCCTGATCAGGATGATGACTGGATTTATCAGCGTCAAGGTAGTGGCGGTGCTGATCGGCCCGCCCGGCGTGGCGCTGCTTGGCCAGCTGAATAATTTTTCAAGCATCCTGCTGAGCCTGTCCGCCGGCGGAATCAATACCGGGGTGACCAAGCATATTGCCCAATATTCCGATTCCCCCCGTCGCTATGTCCTGTTCCTGTCAACCGCCTTCTGGATTACTGCCGCGTTGTCGGTGCTGTGTGGCATCGTGCTGATAGTGGGTGGCGGCTATTTTTCCCTCTCCATCCTGAAAGATATCCAGTACCGGTCCGTCTTCCAGATATTCGGTATCACGATCATCCTGTATGCCATGAACGCCCTGCTGGTTGCCATTATCAACGGGTTCAGCGAATTCAGAAAATACGTAATCGTCAATATCGCAGGAAGCCTGCTCGGCCTGCTGTTTACCGTCATTCTTTCCCTGTCATTCGGTATTTATGGAGCCCTGCTGGCCCTGGTGACTTACCAGTCGGCCATCTTCTTTGTCACGTTGTCCCTGGTGGCAAAGTCGAGGTGGTTTTCGTGGAAGTCGTTTGTTGGCCGGTTCAGCAAGACGGCAGCCAAGCGACTGGGTCATTATTCCCTGATGGCACTGGCCAGTGCCATCCTGGTGCCGGTAAGCCAGCTTTTTGTCCGGGATTTTATCGCGGCCCGGCAGTCCCTGAATGATGCCGGCCTTTGGGAAGGAATCAACCGGATTTCAAACATGTACCTGCTGGTCATTACGACCTCTTTCAGTGTGTATTACCTGCCCCGGCTATCGGGTCTGAAAACCGACCAGGCTGTTCGCGAGGAGGTGTTCCGTGTGTATAAGGTGCTGATACCCTTCCTGGCCATTACCCTTTCGCTCATATACTTATTCAGGCACCTGATCATTCATATCCTGTTCAACCACCGGTTCATTGGGATGGAGGACCTTTTCGCCTACCAGTTGATCGGGGACTTTCTGAAAATGGGTTTCTGGACCCTCGGTTACCTGTTTTTGGCGCGTGCCATGACAAATTATTACATCCTGATGGAGTTTTTCGGAAGCGCCCTGTATGTGGTGCTTTGTCATTACTTCATCCGGTCACAGGGCGCACTGGGTGCTACGATCGCTTTTTCCATCAGCAGCGGCATCACCCTGCTGGTACATCTGTTTATCTTTAGAAAACTTCTGTTCGGCTATGAACGATAAACCCCTGGTCAGCGCCGGCATCCTGTGCTACAATCAGGCCCAGTACATCCGCCAGACGGTGGATTGCGTACTGGCGCAGCGTACACGGTACCCGTTTGAAATTGTGATCGGGGACGATGGGTCCACCGACGGTTCCCGCGAAATCCTGGAAGACTATGAAAGGCGGTTTCCGGGCAAGGTGCGGTTGCTTCCCAGAGCTCCGAATAAAGGAGTGCTGATGAATTACGCGGATACCGTTTCCTATTGCCGCGGTAAATACATCGCATTCTGCTCGGGGGATGATTACTGGCATAATCCTAATAAGCTGGAATTGGAGGTTGATTTCCTGGAAAAAAATCCGGATTACGGGTTGGTGCATGGTGACGCGGACTATTTTTATGAAAAGGAAAATATCCTGCTCAAGAATAGAAATACCAAAGAGCAAGGATTAATTAAGGATGGTCATGTATTTAATGAACTGCTTAGGGGTGATTTCGAGATTTCTGCTTTGACTGTTTGTTGCCGTAAGGTTTTAGTAGATCAGTATGTGAATTTTCAGGCTTTAAAAAAAGAAGGATTTACTTACGAAGATTATCCCACCTGGCTTAGTCTGGCGCTACATACAAAGTTTAAGTATTTTCCTGATAGCTTCGCTACATACCGGATAGTTCCTAATACAATTTCGCGACCGAATGAAATTGGCAAAAAGCTCGCTTTTGTACAAGAAAAGGCTAGAATTAGGAGATATTTTTCACTTCAAGCTGGACTATCGAATGATTTTCAATCGGTAATCGAGGTTCGCATGCATCAGGAAATATTTGAGTTAGGGTACGTATTCAGGGAACAACAACTGGTTCGGAAGGCTTTCCAATATCTTCACTGTAGAGGAAAAGTTGGGTGGAAAATTAGATTGAAGAAAACGCTTGTTGAGTGGCCTTTTTTATATCGTCTCTTTTGTAGTGTTGGTCGGTATCTCAAGGGGAAGAAAAGAAGATTGAAATCCTGGTGATAATATTGAGTATTTAAACTCTTTGGCTTGGGAAAAATATTTTTTTTCGCATTAGCGGCAGGCTTTGTCTGGGCTCTTATTTTCAAACCGAATATACTGGCAGTCCTGTTATTTGCACTAGTCTTGGGTGATATTAACTTAGACGTTCCTGGACTGCCATTTAATCTTCGGGCCATACTTAGTATTTTTTTGTTAGGGAGAATAATCTGGAAGAAGCAAGTAGAGGATCATCCACCTTTTTTATTGGCCAATTTCACCGTGGTGATGATTTGTTTTTTTCTTTATTTCATGATGACTAGTTGGGCCAATGATCTGCTTGATTTCAGCGCGTTTAAAGAATTTGTAACGACATTTCTATGCGCCTATGTGGCTTATTATTTCTTCTTTGAAACGAAGAATTCTTCATTGCTACAGTATGGTATGATGCTTGGGGGTACTGTTTGTTTAGCTGACCTAATATATACTTATAGGGTGGTGGGTTCGTTTCCGATTAATCGGCTGATTGACGTGTACACTGGTAAAATTAATGCCGGCGACTACACGCCTACTAATCATAATTTTTTTGCATATGTGTGCGCCTTGATTTTTGTATATTTTTTTAATGAATTTATGAGGGGGAAGCTTTTGCATAAATGGATGTGGGTAGTCCTTCCCGCTATGCTAATTGGAACAATTATGTCTACAGGAAGAACTGGATTGCTTGTGATGATACTTTTAATGTTTTACATATTTTATGATGTGATTCGTGGATCCAAGGAGGGAGCTCGTCGAGTTGCGAAATTCATTACAGTGGCGGTTATGTCTATTTGCATTGGAATATTAGGATTTCAAACTATAAGTACAGTATTTGATATTGATACTAAATTGGCTGAAAATATGTCGACGCGTTTAATTGATGAGCCAGTGGCAGTTATCAATAAGCATCTTGGTTATAATTATAATGCTAATGCCCTTAATTCTATGGAGTGGCGTGAGGAGGCTAGTGATATTGCGTATAACACCTTTATGTCGCTTTCCCCTAAGGAGCAGATTTTCGGGATTGGTTCCAAAGGATTTTATGCGCGAAATTTCGGACACGGGTTTAATGCCCATAATGGGATTTTTCTTCTTCTAATTGAAGGCGGGTTGATCGGTTTTTCAATATATTTTATAATGATTTTTTTACTAATTAGAAAAGTAATGAAGTTTCATATTAAGCCCTCCTCATATTTTGGCTTAATTTTCATTTTGCTTTTTACGGTTAGTAACAATAACGAAATGACGGCGGCTACAGCATTTCTAATAATTGGAACACTGATGGCTGAACTTGAATTGAATTCACAAATAGGAAGGTTAGGGTCAATTACTACAGTTTAAATTTTCAACCATGTGTGGGATTGCGGGATATATTGATTTTTTTTCTGATACGGATCGGGATGTTTTAATTCGGATGACGGATTCTTTGAGGCATCGAGGACCAGATACTTCAGGATATTGGGAACTCAAGCATGATGATTATTCGATTGGATTGGGGCATCGCCGATTGTCTATAATTGATCTTTCTCCGCTTGGTAACCAACCCATGGTGGCCTTTGATGGTAAACTGTGTATTGTGTTCAATGGCGAAATTTATAATTATAAAGAGATACGAGTTGAGCTGGAAGAGCTTGGCCACACATTTAAATCCCATTCAGATACTGAAGTAATTTTGCATGCTTATAAGCAATGGAGGCATGATGCAGTTCAGAAATTTATTGGAATGTTTGCGTTTGTAATAGTTGATAGGGAAAATCAAATAGTTAGTTTGTTTCGTGACCGTGCCGGAGTTAAACCTCTTTTTTATTATTGGAATAATAATGTATTCCTGTTTGGGTCGGAACTGAAGGCTCTGATTTTGCATCCTAAATTTGAAAAATCAATTAATTTGGATAGTGTAGCTTCCTATTTTCAATATGGATTTATCCCAACTCCGCACAGTATTTACAACAATGCTTATAAATTGGATCCGGCTCATTACCTGATTTTTGATCTTAGGAAGCAGTCTTTTGAGAAGGTGAGATATTGGGATGTGTATAATGAATACAATCGTGGAGTATTGAAAATTAATAGGGAGGATGCGCTTGTGGAAACTGAAAGTATACTTTTGAAAGCTTTTCAGTACAGGATGGTAGCTGATGTTCCTGTAGGTGTTTTTTTGAGTGGAGGCTATGACAGTACTTGTGTGACGGCTTTGCT
>DASZRP010000208.1:0-7537 GCA_035548895.1 Puia sp.
ATTTCTCCAGCAGTTTGGGAATTCCTTCTTCCCTTCTGCGCTTATGGCCAATGGGATATTCCACCACGATCTCGTCGAGCGCCGTGCCGTCGTCGAAAACAACGGTCAGCGCATTGGGGATGGATCGTTTTTCGGGATCGTGGTAATCTTTGGTGAACTGCTCATCCTCCACGCATTCGATCTTCTCCCGCAGCTTGTCGATCCGTGGGTCTGCCGCAATATCGTTTTCGTAATCCGCCGCGGTGAGCCGCCCGAAAATGATGGGCACAGCCACCATATACTGGATGCAGTGATCGCGATCGGCCGGATTGTTCAGCGGACCTTTTTTATCGATGATCCGGATCGCCGCTTCGTGGGTGCGGATCGTGATTGAGCGGATATGCGCAACCATTTTACCGGCCTTTTTCAGTTCCTGGTGAATGGCCATGGCCGCTTCCACCGCGGTCTGCGAATGGAATTCAGCGGGGAATGAGATTTTAAACAACACATGCTCCATCACATAGCTTCCATAGCTGCGCTGGAACTGAAAAGCGTTTCCGCGGAAGCTGGTATCATAAAAACCCCAGGTCTTTGCCGTGAGCACGGAAGGATAACCCATTTCGCCGGTCTTTGCAATAAGGGCGAGACGAACCCCTCTTGCCGTAGCATCGCCTGCGGCCCATGACTTGCGGCTGCCCGTATTGGGCGCGTGACGATAGGTGCGCAGGGCCTGTCCGTCGACGAAGACCAGGCTCAACGCATTGATGAGCTCTTCTCTTGAAAGGCCGATCAGCTTACCCACGACAGCAGTAGTAGCCAGTTTCACCAGGATGACATGGTCCAGCCCCACGCGGTTAAAGGAATTCTCGAGCGCCAGCACGCCCTGGATCTCATGGGCGCGGATCATCGCGTCGAGTACGGTTTTCATTTGCAATGGCGGTTTCCCTTCGGCTATGGCTGTCCGTGATAACCAGTCAGCCGTCGCGAGTATGCCGCCGAGGTTATCGGAGGGGTGTCCCCATTCCGCCGCCAGCCAGGTATCGTTGAAATCGAGCCAGCGGATCATGGCGCCGATATTGAAGGCAGCCTGTACGGGATCCAATTGAAATTTTGTGCCGGGCACTTTGGCGCCGTTCGGAACGATGGTGCCGGGTACGATGGGTCCCATCAGCTTGGTGCAGGCCGGATAATCCAATGCTTCGAACCCGCAGCCAAGGGTGTCGAGCAAACAATAATGAGCCGTCTTCCAGGCCAGGTCGCTGTCGATCCGGTAATTCAATACGTAATCGGCGATATCGGTCAGTACCTGATCCGGTTTAGGTCTTTCGTTTGAAATATGCGATGACATGAATTTATTTTAAGGCTAAGCTATCTTCTGTTTAAAGGAACGAATTGGAGATTATCGGGGCCGGTATAATTTGCACCGGGCCGGATGATCTTGCCATCCTGCCGTTGTTCGATCACATGCGCGCTCCACCCGGTGATGCGCGACATCACAAAAAGCGGGGTAAAGAAATTGGTCGGAATGCCCATGAGGTGATAAGAAACTGCGGAGAACCAGTCGAGGTTGGGGAACATTTTCTTCTCATTCCACATCAGGGTCTCGATCCGTTCCGCTATTTCATAGAGCCGCATATCGCCGGCTTCTTTCGACAGGTCGTGGGCGACTTTTTTAATGATCTTATTGCGGGGGTCCGAGACTGTATATACCGGATGGCCGAAGCCGATGATCACTTCTTTTCTTGCCAGTCTTTCCCGGATATCTTTTTCCGCTTCGTCGGCCGATTCGTAGCGGCTCTGAATATCGTAGGCGACCTCATTGGCGCCTCCATGCTTCGGTCCCCGCAGTGCGCCGATGGCCCCGGTAATAGCAGAATAGATATCCGAACCCGTTCCGGCGATCACCCTCGCGGTAAAGGTGGATGCGTTGAATTCGTGTTCCGCATAAAGGTTCAGCGAAATCTGCATGGCTTTCTCCCAGGAAGCCGGGGCCGGTTTGCCATGCAGCAGCTCCAGAAAATGACCGCCGATGCTGCGGGCTTTCGTATCGACGGATATCGTTCTTCCGTTCTGCGCATAATGATACCAGTAAAGCAGGATGGAACCATAGCAGGCCAGGAGCTTGTCGGCGATGTCCCTGGCGCCGGCAACATCGTGATCTTCTTTCTCCGGCATTAAAGTACCCAGCATGGAGGTCGCGGTCCGCAGCACATCCATCGGGTGAGCCGAAGCCGGGACCAGCTGCAGTACTTCTTTTAGGGTTTGCGGCAGAGCACGCAATGATTTAATCTTTTCGCGGTAAGCGTTCAGTTCCGTGGCACCAGGCAACTTCTCGTGAATGAGCAGGTGAGCCACTTCTTCGAATTCAGCGCCTTCGGCGAGGTCGAGAATATCGTATCCGCGATAATGCAGATCGTTCCCGCTCCGGCCCACGCTGCAGAGGGCAGTATTGCCAGCCGCTACGCCGGAAAGCGCTACACTTTTTTTAGGTTTGAATTCGGTCGTTGGATTATTTGCTGACATGGGTCTTGTTTTTTTTGAACAGCGCATCGAGCTTTTCTTCGTAGGCATGGTAACCGATGCTTTCATAAAGCGCTGCGCGCGTTTGCATGGTATCGACGACCGACTCCTGCGTTCCTTTTGTTCTTATGGTCTGGTATACCCGTTCGGCTGCTTTATTGGCTGCGCGGAAGGCGGAAAGCGGATAGAGAATGAGCCCGACGCCGGCGCTTTTCAGTTCATCCACAGTATACAATGGAGTCATGCCGAATTCCGTCATATTGGCGAGAATGGGAATGCCGGTTGCCGCTGCGAATTGCTGGTATTGTGAAAGCTCCGTCACGGCTTCGGCGAAGATAAAATCGGCTCCTGCCTCTTTATAGGCGAGGGCTCGTTCAAGTGCTCTTTCAATTCCCTCACTGGCCAGCGCATCTGTTCTCGCGCCGATCAGGAACTGTTCGTCGGTCCGCGCATCGACGGCAGCCTTAATGCGGTCTACCATTTCCTCCTGCGTGACGATCTCTTTGCCCGGACGATGGCCGCAGCGCTTGGCGCCGGCCTGGTCTTCTATATGAACCGCCGCCGCGCCGGCTTTTGTCAGCTCCTTAATGGTGCGGGCGATATTAAATGCCGAAGGACCGAAGCCGGTATCGATGTCCACGAGCAGCGGCGTGTCGATCACATTGGTGATCCTTTCGGTTTCGATCAGCACATCGTTCAGGTTGGTGATGCCGAGGTCGGGGATGCCTAATGAACCGGCGGCTACGCCGCCACCGGAAAGATAAATGGCGCGGAAACCGGCCTGGGTGGCGAGCAGGGCATGGTTCGCATTGATCGCACCGACGATCTGCAATGGGTTTTCTTTTTTCATCGCCTCCCGGAAGCGAAGCCCGGCTGAATGATACTGATTTGTCATACTTTTTGGAGAATGACAAAGATAACAGAATGCCCGTTCAGTTTCTTAGAATGACCGGAGGCTGCTTTTCGGCAAAGGCGGATCTTTGGTGAAGGGAACCTGCTTTCTCAGCATTTTTGTCGCATAGCCGGTAAGGAATAAATAGTAGTCAGACGGAATGCCTTCTTCGAAAGTAACGAAACGGCTTGGGCCCGCCGGCGGATGCTGTGATATTTTTTCAATCGCCGTTCCTTCGTCCACTTCATCGAACATGGCCACGTAGATCATTTCCGCGCCGTTTTGTATGGCGCCGGCGATCTGATGCCAGAAGAACCGGCCACGGTTTCTCGGGATCTGGTTGAAAGGCGATTTCGGATTCAGGTTCGACCAGCTGAAGCCGGGAAAGACCGTAGCCGCGTAATCGACTTTATTTTCTTTGCACCAGGCCATGTCGCCGCGTTGTATTTCACTGTATTCATCATAGCCTGCTTCATCCTTAAACCGGCCGATGGTCCAGGGATGGATGATATCCACTTTTTTGATCACATCGAGCAGGTGCGGATTGGGGTCGGTGTCTTTATTCAGCTCTCGCCAATAGGTCGGAACGCCAAGCATGACGGAACAGCCGTACTGCGGATCGTTCTTCAGAAAATCAATCAGCTTTTCCACCGTCGCCAGGGTATAGCGACGGCCGTCGTTGAAACCGACGCCCCAGAGTACGACGAGCGGCTTGCCGTTATGGTAGAGATAGGTCTGCTTATTGCCCCGGCTCGTGATCTTCATGCTGTCGACCAGGTTCTTCCAGTCTGCGATCAGCAGAGGAATATCGATGCTGTCGCGCATGCCGGAGAGATCGTACATCACGGCAATGGCGCGCTGGTATTTTTCCGAAGCAGCCAGCGCATCGGACAACACTTTGTTGAAATGGTTCCGAAGGATCCCGGGCTTGCGCACATTGCCGATGAACCGCTGCATGAAAACGCCATCGATGCCGTATTCCTTCATCCAGCGAAAACGGGTATCGGTGGTCGATGCGTCGTTATCGCTCGGCAGTAGGGCCGGGCTCCCATCGGCCAGCGTAAAGGGCGTCTTGTACAATTTCGAATATTCGTCCGGTTCAGGCCACAGATCGATCTTGATATTGCCCGGACCGAATTCCCCATGCTGCACATAGTGCCCCCACCCTCTCCCGGAACTATCGCCCGGTGCATTATGCCAGCCCTGATAGCCTGCCATGACAAGTCCTTTGTAGCTTTTGAACAGGGATGTTTTGCTGTGCCTGCTTTGAGCCGATGCGAATTTGACATTGCAAAGAAACAGGACGGCGATCAGCTGGCACTGCCATGCGATTTTTTTCATAAAAGGAATTGCGTTCCTGAAATTCATTTCCATTTGGCGTTGGTTTCTTTAGACCGGAGCCCTTCGCTGTTCAGGGCGATCACGGCATACTGATGTTTTGTCCCTTTAGCCGTGCTGTCGGCATACTTCATTTGCGGTACGGGGTATTCCGGGGTGTCGTGGTAATAATTGATCTTTCCGAACTGGAAGAGACCGTGCCCGTAGGTGAGCTCGGGATGTTCCGGAAGGAGTTTGGCGAGTTCTTTGCCATCGCGCAGGATGATGAAGCCGCCGACGCCGCTTTCGAAGTCTGCCGTAGTGTTCCAGCTCAGCAGGGCCGACCCGGCACTATCGGTCATGAACAGGTCAAAAGGCGCAGGCGGCGGCGTATTATCCTTTACCGCTCCGGTTCGCACGTATTCCATCCAGTCCTTCGCAATGCGCTCGTTGGGCAGCCAGACGGCTTCGGCGGAGTTGCCCTTGTACTCCTTTGCCGGGTAAGCGGTTTTGTCTGTTAAAGACCCGAGCCAGGCCTTCGTGGTATCGATTGGTTTCAGGGGTGCATAACAATTTTTGCTGTCGGGCAGCCGCATGGAAAGACAGGCATCGAAAAAAGGAATGGCCAGCGAGCGGCTGTAGCCGCAGTCGTGTCCGCTTAGGGGATCTTCGGCGAAACAGACCAGTCCCCCGGCGGCCCGGTATTCTTTGAATGTGGCGAGATTGCCAATGCCCACGCGGTTCTTGTTTTCTTTTATGCCGGGATTGCATACAATCGGTATGCGATAGAGCGCGCCGGGAATAGTATCGGGTTGTGCAAATTCCTTCATGCCCCGGAACATGAAGGCCGTGCCCGAACGGAGCCATACGGCGATAACGCGTTCGGGATAGAGCATGGTCATGATATCAGACCAGATGCCGCCGCCGGAATGGCCCCAGAGGCACCAGGGTGCATCCGCCAGTTCGGGATGGCCGGATTCCCCGCCTAATTGCCTGAGGGCCCGCAGGAGGGCGCGGTCGGAACCCCGGCGTGGATCGAACCAGAGTTCAGCACTGCCTGTCGAATCGTCGATGCGCTCGTTGAGCACATGGTATGAAGGGCCGAGCAGGGCGCAGTCCCATTTAGCGGCGAGGGCCTGCCATTGGAGGTCTTCCGATGCGGTTCTTCCGGCATTGGCAGCGGTGGTGCCTGCGCCATGCTGGTGAATGATCACGGCGCGAATCTTCTTAACACCGTCGGGAATCCATATCTGGTAGGTGACGGCAATCTGCAGTTCTCCTTTTGCGGTAGAAGCGGGATAATCGACCCGCCAGTAGGAACCGGTCACTTTTTGTGCGTCGCTCTGCAGGAAGGGGAGCGAAAAGATCAGGATGCAAAATAAACTGCGCAGGCTGGTCATATAGCTTCAGATTTTTCCGAAATGAGCAATCCATTCAAATTTGCATTGGCGGCATTAAAAAAGCATTAATTAAAGATTAATGTGCTGCCGGGAGCAAAAAATGCAACAAAATCCCGGGGCAGGATGTCTTTCCGAATTAAAATCAAACGCCATGTTCCGGAACTACCTGAAGATCGCCTGGAGGCATCTGAGAAAAAGCAGGGTCTATGCTTTTATTAATATTGCCGGACTCGCATCCGGAATGACGGCCGCTTTTCTGATCGGCCTATGGGTTTGGGATGAAATTACCTTCGATACTTACCACAGGCATTATGACCGGCTGGCGCAGGTAATGGTAAACCAGACGTCGGAGGGAGAGATCTACACCGGCAGTACGATTGCCATGCCGGTCGGCGAAGCCCTGCGGCTTCACTACCGGGATAATTTCAGGCGGATATCGCTGGTGTCTTTTAGCGGGGACGATCTTGTTTCTATCGGGACCAAACGGGTAACAGCCAAAGGCATCTGGGCGCAGGCCGATTTTCCAGACATGTTTACGCTGGAGATGATCAAAGGCAGCCGGGATGCATTAAAAGATCCGTCGGCCATGATGATCTCGGAGTCGTTAGCCAAAAACCTGTTCGGCAATGAAGATCCGATGAACCGGGTTATCCGGATCGTGAACCGCTTCGATATGAAGGTAGCCGGCGTTTACCGTGATCTGCCGCCCAATACCACTTTCGCCGGCACGGTGATGCTGCTGGCCTGGGATAACCCGCAGAACAGCTATCTCAATACCAATAAGGACTGGGTAGATCACAACGGGCAATTGTTCGTAGAACTGGCAGACGGTGTTTCAGCCGAACAGGCTACGGCGAAGATCAGGAATCTGCCGACGCCGCATGTTAAGGGATGGCATGAGGAAGTGATGGTTTACCCGATGAACAAATTGCATCTCTGGGGGGATTTTTCCAATGGAAAAGCAACCGGGGGACTTATCCTCTTTGTCCGGCTATTCATTATCGTGGCCTGCTTCATTCTCCTGTTAGCCTGCATCAATTTCATGAATCTCTCCACAGCGAGAAGTGAAAAACGGGCAAAAGAAGTCGGCATCCGTAAAACGATGGGCTCCGGGCGGACACAACTGGTTCGCCAGTTCCTGAGCGAATCCCTGCTGACCGCTCTGCTTGCCTTTCTATTCGCAACAGTTCTAACTCTGCTCTTCCTTCCCTTTTTTAACCGGCTTTCGGGCAAGGCGATCGTTATTCCCTGGGGTAATCCGGTATTCTGGTGCATCGCCCTTGGGTTTACCTTATTTACCGGGATCGTAGCCGGAAGTTATCCCGCTTTTTACCTCTCCGGTTTCCGTCCGGTGAAAGTGCTGAAGGGAATATTCAAAGCAGGCCCCTATGCAGCCATACCCCGCCAGGTATTGGTGGTATTGCAGTTT
>DASZRP010000209.1:0-13130 GCA_035548895.1 Puia sp.
TGGAAATGTAGGTTATCATGCCGCGAAGTTTTTCCGGGAGGGTGGGGCCAAGTTGATCGCGCTCGCTGAATTCGAAGGAGCGATCACCAACCCCGAGGGACTGAATGAAGAAGAGGTCTTCCAGCACCGTAAGAAAACGGGCTCGATCCTGAACTTCCCCGGGGCGACCAATCTTCCGAAGTCGTCCGATGCGCTTGAGCTGGATTGCGATATCCTGATTCCGGCAGCGCTCGAGAATGTGATCAACGGGCAGAATGCCCCGCGCATCAAGGCAAAGATCATCGGGGAAGCTGCCAATGGCCCGCTTACGCCGGAGGCCGATGAGGTCTTCATTAAAAAAGGCGTACTCGTGGTACCCGATATGTACCTGAATGCAGGCGGGGTGACGGTATCTTATTTCGAATGGCTGAAAAACCTTAGCCATGTCCGTTACGGACGTATGGAGAAAAGATTTACTGAAAATCTGAATACCCATATTTTGAGCCAGATGGAAGAGTTGACGGGAAAAAGCGTGAAACCCAAGGAGCGGGAGTTTATCATGCACGGGCCGGAAGAAGCGGACCTGGTGTACAGCGGCCTGGAAGAAACGATGATCACGGCCACGCATGAGATCATGAACTGCTGGAAAGCGAATCCGAAAATTCCGGATATGCGCACGGCGGCTTATGTTGTGGCGATTAATAAAGTAGGAACTGCCTACGCAGAGTTAGGAATTTTCCCATAGGGAAAAATTCCTAACTCTGCGTAGGCGATGTGGAAATGTGAAGATGTGATGATGTGGAAATGAAGTTCTGCGTCGGATCAATTTTCACATCTCCATATTTCCACATTATCACATCTCCACATTTTCTTCACTCATCATACGACGGCAGCGCCATCATTTCCTCAAAATCGACTTCTCCTCTTTTATAGGCATGGCATTGCTGGCCATTGGTGATGACCAGGTATTTTACCGGTACGGCGATATTGTAGTGCAGCAATTGCCAGAGAACCGTTTTATCCAGCGGACGATGCATGGCCTTGCATTCGATCATCATCCAGGGTTTTGCAGCCTTATCGTAAACGAGGATGTCGAAGCGCTTGTTTAATTCCCCGAGCTTTATTCTTCTTTCCACGGCTATATAGCTGGAGGGATATTTTTTTATCTGCAGCAGGTATTGCGTAAAATTCTGCCTCACCCATTCTTCGTCCGTCAGCCGCACCCATTGCTTGCGCTGCTCGTCGAAGATAAACTCCTTACCATACTCTTCCTCTTTGATCTTATATGGGAAAGGCGGGTAATAGATTTTAATCATGGTTTTGGCTAAATTTACCGTTGGATAGTTGATGGTACATAAATATAAGCATGAAAACCAAAGAGGAAATTGTTTCCAACTGGCTCCCGCGATATACCGGGGAAAAATTAGAAAATTTCGGGGAATATATACTCCTGACCAATTTCTCGCATTACATTCAGCTGTTTGCCGAAATTCATCAGGTTCCGATCAAGGGGGAAGATAAGCCCATGCCCTGCGCTACTTCAGATGATATCACCATCATCAATTTCGGGATGGGAAGTCCCTCCGCAGCTACGATCATGGACCTTTTATCTGCCATTTCTCCAAAAGCCGTTCTGTTCCTGGGCAAATGCGGAGGATTGAAGAAGAGAAATAAGCTGGGCGATCTCATTTTGCCTATTGCTGCGATCCGCGGCGAAGGGACTTCAACAGACTATTTCCCGCAGGAGGTGCCGGCCCTGCCGGCTTTTGCCCTGCAAAAGGCGATTTCCACCACGATACGCGACTATGAAGTTGACTATTGGACGGGCACGGTGTATACCACCAACCGCCGGGTTTGGGAGCATGACGATAAGTTCAAGGAATATCTGCAGCAGATCCGCGCCTACGCCATCGATATGGAAACAGCTACCATTTTTTCGGTTGGGTTCTTCAATAAAATTCCGACGGGCGCTCTATTGTTAGTGAGCGACCAACCGATGATTCCTGACGGGGTAAAGACAGCGGAAAGCGACCGTCGGGTCACCGATGAGTTTGTTGACCGGCATTTAAAGATCGGCATCGATTCTCTCAAGCAATTGATCAACGGAGGGCTTACCGTTCGGCACCTGCGGTTTTAATTCGTTACACTTTGCCGCCACTACTACAAATAAATCGGTTATCTATTGGTTTTGACACGCCTGCAGGCCGCTTCCATGCGGTTAAGGACGTTTCGTTCGAATTGCAGGCCGGCGAAGTGCTGGCCATCGTAGGGGAATCCGGTTCAGGAAAATCGGTTACCGCCCTGGCTATACTGCAATTGCTCCCGCCGCGCATTGCCTCTATAGAGGGAGGGGAGATATATTTTTCATCCCCCGGATCGGATCCGGTCAACCTGCTAACGCTTTCGGAAAAAGAAATTCGTTTGCTGCGGGGAAATCGCATCGGCATGATCTTTCAGGAACCGATGACCTCCCTCAATCCGGTCATGACCTGCGGCCGCCAGGTCAGCGAATCGCTGCGTTTTCACCGGAAACTGAACCGGCGAGCGGCGAGAGAGGAGACGATCCGGCTATTTGAGAAGGTGAAGCTGCCTGAACCGGAGCGATTGTTCGATCGCTATCCCCATCAGTTGAGCGGCGGCCAGAAGCAAAGGGTCATGATAGCCATGGCGATTTGCTGCAGACCCGCATTGCTCATTTGCGACGAACCGACAACAGCGCTCGATGTAACGGTTCAAAAGACCATCCTCGAATTATTGCGTGAACTATGCCGGTCGGAGCAGATGGGCATGATCTTCATCACGCACGACCTGGGCCTGGTAGCTGAAATGGCGGATCGTGCGGTGGTGATGAATAAAGGAGAGGTAGTGGAAAGCGGAATGGTTCAGCCGCTGTTTTCCAATCCGAAACATCCTTATACGCGCGGGTTATTGTTTTGTCGCCCGGTATTGCACCGAAAAGGAGAACGATTGCCGGTGGTAAGCGATTTCCTCAAACCGGCTAACGGTACAGCCGAACCGAAAAACAGCCTCGGGGACGATCAGGTTGGTCAGATATTGTTTCCGGAAACCAAAGGAAGGCCGGAAAAAGGATCTGTGCTGATGAAGGTGCGGGATTTGAATATCTGGTACGGCGGCAGCAAAGGCCGGTTGGGCATGGGTAAGCGACGGCCGGTATTGAAGGCGGTGCAAAATGTAAGCTTCGACATACTGGCCGGAGAAACACTGGGCCTGGTCGGGGAATCCGGTTGTGGTAAAACGACGCTGGGACGAGCCCTCCTGCGCCTGAACCGGCCCGTGAGTGGTCGTATCGAATATCTTGGACGGGAATTGCTAGGCCTGCCATCCGAAACGTTAAGGCCGTTTCGCAAGGAGATCCAGATGGTTTTCCAGGATCCTTATTCCGCCCTGAACCCAAGGCTCACCATTGGAGAGGCATTAGCCGAACCATTGAAGATCCATTACCCGCAGTTGAGCCGGTCCCAGCGGAATGAGCGGGTGCTGTCATTGCTGGAAAAGGTCAATCTTCCTGCCGCACATACCGGGCGCTATCCCCATGAATTTTCCGGTGGCCAGCGGCAACGGATCGTTATTGCCCGCGCCCTGGCCTTAGACCCGGCATTCGTTGTATTTGACGAGTCGGTCTCTGCCCTGGATATGAGTGTACAGGCGCAGGTGTTGAACCTGATCAATGATCTCAAGCGCGAATTCGGGTTCACCGCTGTTTTTATTTCACACGATCTCGCGGTTATCCGATACCTCTGCGATCGGGTGATGGTTATGGAAAGCGGCCGCATCGTGGAACTTGGGGAAGCAGAAACTATTTACAATCACCCCGGTACAGCCTATACGAAAAAGCTGATCGACGCCATTCCGGGAAAAAGCCTGGCAGGGAACTGAGGGAAGAATCAATTTTTGGCTTCGGGTAGATTTTTTACTACCTTTGCCCGCTTGCAAATCAAGCCGTAACATGCATTGAATCGGGTGCCGTAAGACCTGGTTTGAATAGTCAGCTATACCTCGCCTCTTCGATCATGTACCGGGAAATTTAATAAAATTCTTACTGAATGAAGCTTTCCCAGTTCAAATTTGACCTGCCCCTGAACCTGATCGCCCAGCACCCTGCCAAAAGGAGAGAAGACAGCCGAATGATGGTTGTTCACCGGAAAACCGGATTAATTGAGAATAAGCATTTCCGCGATGTCATTGATTATTTTGATGACAAGGACGTATTTGTTGTCAATAACACCAAGGTGTTTCCTGCCAGGATGTATGGCAGGAAGGAAAAGACCGGCGCCAAGATCGAGGTGTTTCTATTAAGGGAACTGAATAAGCCCAATCGTTTATGGGATGTGATTGTAGATCCTGCCCGGAAGATACGGGTTGGGAATAAATTGTATTTCGGAGACAATGATGAACTCGTGGCTGAAGTGATCGACAATACGACCAGCCGCGGACGCACCATCCGTTTCCTATGGGATGGAACAGACGAGGAATTCCGCCAGGTACTGGAAAGCCTTGGCGAAACACCACTTCCAAAATATATCAAGCGCAAGCCCGACGAAGAGGATAAGGAAAGATATCAGACGGTTTATGCCAAGTACGAGGGGGCTGTTGCGGCGCCCACAGCAGGTCTGCATTTCAGCAAGGAATTGATTAAAAGGCTTGAGATCAAGGGTATACGCTTCGCCGAAGCTACGCTGCATACCGGCCTGGGTACTTTTCGTCCGATCGAAGTTGAAGACCTCAGCAAGCATAAAATGGATGCTGAATATTACCGGATCGATGAAGAGGCCTGCCGCATCGTCAACAAGGCCCGTTTAAGCGGAAACCGGATCTGCTCCGTCGGGACCACCACGATGCGTGCGCTTGAATCCTCCTTCACCGCAGAAAAATTGCTTAAGCCTTCAGAGGGCTGGACAAATACTTTCATTCATCCTCCTTATCAATTCAATATCGCGGATGCGCTGATCACCAACTTCCATTTGCCCAAGACCAGCCTGCTGATCATGGTCTGCGCTTTTGCGGGTTACGACCTGACCATGGAAGCTTATAAGAAAGCCATTAAGGACAAGTACCGGTTCTTCAGTTACGGCGATGCCATGCTGCTGATCTGAGTTCCCATAAGGGATAACCTTTAGTTGCTCCAAGTCAGCTTAATTTTATGTAATTTCAGTTGAGCAGGGAAATGAACCCTCCGGAACCTTCTTTTGAAATTTATTGTTGATCGGGGTTTGTTTTCCTGTACAGTTTATGAAATTTGACTTTCCCCGTAAAATCAGGAGCGGTTATTTTATTGCTTTTATTCTGCTGCTGTTTGCTTATTTCCTTTCTCTTTCTTCCCTGATCGAACTTCGTGAGCAAAACCAATGGGTAGATCATTCCAGGCAGGTTATCAGCAAGCTGGATATGCTGGTGGCCGATCTCGGCGAGTCGGAGATTGGATGGAGAAACTTTGCGCTGACGGGAGACGACAGATATTTCGAATCCTATGTTAGCAATCGTCAACACACCGATACTGTTTGTCAGGAGTTGGCCCAGTTGGTCAGGGACAATCCGGTGGAAACGGAAAAGACGGAACTACTGAGAAAATTGATCGCACACAAATATGATATTCATAATGCCGAGATGGCATTTGCGCGGGCGAGGCCTTTTCAGCCGGATGAAGCATTTCGTAAACACATGATCGAGAACCGGCATCTTATGGATTCCATTCAGGTGGTTACCCAATCGATCAATGCCCGTGAAGCCGATTTGCTGAATCAGCGTATCCGGAAAGTTGGATTTTCCCAGCAGGTGGTTTTCTGGATCATTGTTACAGCGGGGATCTGTTCGGTATTGCTGATCATCTATTCCCTCATCACTTTTAATATTGAAAGCCGCGCCAAAAAACAGGCTACAAAGCAGGCAGAGGATTATCACGATCAGTTAGAGAAACGTATCCGCGAGCTTGATGCAGCCAACCGTGAACTGATCGAACTGCGAGGTCAGGAACGGTTTACAGCCACCGGACAGATCGCCCGGGTTATTGCCCATGAAGTGAGAAATCCGCTGACGAATATAGATCTTTCAGCATCGCACCTGGAAAATCCGTCGCTCAACCAGGAGGATAAGACCACGTTCCTGGAAATTATTTCCCGCAGCTCGAAGAGGATCAATCAACTGATCAGCGAGCTGCTTACGGCAACAAAATTTTCCGAACTGGAATATGGCAACATTGAGGTCAACGACCTGGTCAGGGAGGCGCTGCACGATGCCGGCGACAGGCTGCAGTTGAACCATGTACGCATCGATAAAAAATGTACTTCCGAACATATTCTGCTCAAGGTGGATCGCGAGCGCATGAAGATCGCTTTGTTGAATATCATTGTCAATGCCATCGAGGCCATGCCGGCGGAAAACGGAATTCTTACGGTGGAAACGGCGTGGGTAAATGGGAAATGCCGGATCAGCATACGGGATAATGGGAAAGGCATGGATGCGGAAACACGTTCGAAAATATTTGATCCTTATTTCACTGCCAAGTCAAAAGGCAATGGATTGGGTCTTACCAACACGCAAAATATTATTCTCAATCACAAAGGGAAAATTGAAGTGAGCAGCGAACCGGGCCGGGGAAGCGAGTTTGCCATCACGCTTGAGGCCGTGCGGGTATTCTAATTCAGGTTAATCTGAAAATCGCCATTCCATTTATCGGTTTCGAGCATCGGGTCAGTGTCGGCGAAAATTCTTTTAAGCTGTTCCATCCATTCGATCAATTCTTCGTAGAGCAGGCTTAACTGAACGCCCGATCCGGGAAGTTGCTGGTTTTTCTCTATCTCGTTCCATAAGTCAAGCCCGTTTTTTATTTCTTTCTCATACAGCAATACGACGCGGGTGAGAATTTCAGGAGATACCGGCATGTACCGATCCATTTCGTCATTCTTCCACGATAGCACGCCGTTCACTACTTTGAATTTATATCTTCCCTTGCCGTTCATAACTGATCAGATTAAATATCGTGCCAATGCCCAAATCTAATTAATTACCGGCGCCCGCGCTGCTTTTTTCTTTTCCCATTTCGGGACGTCAGTTGCCCCGACGGCAAAGGGAATACGTTCTGCATATCGCACTTCAACGGAGTAGACACCGAACTCTTCCACCACAGTTCCGGTCATCGCATATAAGGCATTGGGTGCGACAGGATAACGGGCAGCTGTATCCGGGAAAAAAACAGTGTCCAGCCAATCGCCTGCGCTGTCCAGGAAGGTGTGGAAATACATGGGGCGCCCCTGGAGCGTATTGACCATTTTTGACGTAACCAGATAACCCAGCACGCGGATTTCTTTACCCTGGTATTGCCTCAGTGCGGCTGCGCAAATAAAATCGGTCGGATTGATTTCAGCCAGATCGAATACAGGACTGCAGGTAAAACCAAGCAACTCCATCTCATCCAGCGCATCGTCGTGTGGATGGGAGGCCAGGGCCGGCAGTTGGAACTTGACGGGCTTTTCATGAAAAAGAAACCCCGTGCCGCAGATAGTTTTATTTTTTTTGTGCAGGAGATTGGCTTCCCAAAGCAGTTCCTTCTTCGTTTTCCCGGTGAACCGGAAAGCGCCGATCCGGATCAGGATATTTACCTGGTTTATTTCGGGGCTCAGTCGTTCTATAAAATCGTTCAGGTCGGCGAAAGCTCCGTTTTTTTCACGGGATGCTATGAGATCGGTAACGAGCCGTTCTTCCAGGGACTGCACATGCACAAAGCCCATGAAGACTTCCCGGCCCGAAACGGAAGTAAGCCGGCTGCTTTTATTCACACAGGGTGGATGGATGGCGGCGCCTGTTTTCTTCAGTTCGTGAAAATAAAGTTCGCGTGAATAAAAGCCGCCGAAATTATTGATCACGGCCACCATGAATTCTATCGGAAAATAAGTTTTCAAAAAGAGGCTCTGGTAGCTTTCCACGGCAAAGCTCGCGGAATGCGCCTTGCTGAAGGAGAAGCCTGCAAAGCTTTCAATCTGCCGCCACACTTCTTTGGTCACGGCTTCGGTATATACCCGTTCCCGGCAATTGAGAAAAAACTTTTCCCTGATCTCATCAAACTCCCGGCGGGTTCTGTACTTCCCGCTCATGGCACGACGAAGTACATCCGCTTCCGAGAGATCGAGACCGGCAAAATAATGGGCTACCCTGATCACGTCTTCCTGGTAGATCATGATGCCGAATGTGTCTTTCAACAGCTTCTTCATTATCGGATGCAGGTATTCGAACTGATTCGGATGGTGAAAACGATGGATGTATTGCCTCATCATTCCACTCTGCGCCACGCCCGGGCGGATGATGGAGCTGGCTGCGACCAGGCTCAGAAAATCGTCGCATTTCAGTTTCTTGAGCAATTGCCGCATACCCGGACTTTCAATATAGAAACAGCCGACGGTATCAGCGCACCGGATCTTGTCCGCTAATTGCGGGTCCTGCTTGAAATGCTCGATGTCATGGATGTTGATCTCAACGCCCTGGTTAGCCCTGACCAGGTCGAGGGTATCGCGAATATGCCCCAACCCGCGTTGACTCAGCACATCGAGTTTGAACAAACCGATTTTGTCCGCGATAAACATGTCGATCTGGGAAGTATCGAAATTTTTCGGCGGCAATTCCCTGGCTGTGTATTGGCAAAGCGGTTCATCGCTAATCAATATGCCACCGGCATGAATGCTGAGGTGATTGGGAAAATTCCGGATCAGATTGCCGTAAAATTTTATCTGCTGCTGGATCTTGTCGTCCGCGAGATGACCCGAATCCAGCTTGTCAATTTCGTCTTTGGGCAGGCCAAATACTTTGCCCAGCTCACGCAGAATGGCCTTAGTCTGAAACGTTGCATGAGAACCTAACAGGCAAACATGGTCGTGCCCGTATTTTTTAAAGATATATTCAATGATCTCGTCCCGGTCTTTCCATGAAAAATCCAGATCGAAATCCGGCGGCGACGGCCGGCCCGGGTTTAGAAAGCGTTCAAAATAAAGATCCAGCTCGATGGGATCAACGTCTGTGATGCGGAGACAATAAGCCACGATGGAATTGGCTCCGCTGCCGCGCCCAACAAAAAAGAATCCCCGCTGGCGTGCATAGCGTACAATATCCCAGGTGATCAGAAAATAGGCGTTGAAGCTCTTGCTGTCGATAATTTGCAGTTCCTTTCTTATCCGTTCTTCCGCCTGTGGGTGGTTTGTTCCGTACCGCTGAGCCAGGCCATCCAGGGCCAGTCGCTTCAACAGCTCGCGATCTTCGTCGGGTGAACCGGAAAAGACTTTCCTGGTCTTATCCCGGCGAAATTCCATCTCGATCCGGCAGTTGTTTATGATCCTCCGGGTGTTGGCGACAATTGCCGGATAATCCCGGAAAGCCTCCATCAGTTGTTCAGGATGCACAAATATTTCCTGCTCACCGGCAATATCCCCGGGTTGCTGTTTGCTTAACAGCACATTCCTGTCAATTGCCCGCAACAACCGGTGGGCGTTGTAGTAAGTTTTATTCTGGAAAGTCACCGGCTGACGTATGACCAATTTGTGTGCATGAAACTGAACGCTAAGCCCGAACAGTTTATTTACCTCAGCCTGTTGCACGCCGATCAGCTCATCGGCCTGTAGTTCATTGAGCGGAATGGAGCCAAAAGGATATATGGTGTAGACGTCCGGAAGACATGCCCGTTGGGGGAATGGTTTTTTTTGTTGCAGGTGCTCCGACAGAAACCGGTTGATGGCGCCGAAACCATCGTTGTTTTTTGCCAGCAGGAGATAAAGCAATTGATTATCGTTCCGGATCTCTGTTCCGGCGATGGGTTTGATCTCCTGTTGCTGACAACGGTCAACAAAGTCCCAGATATCGCAGGTATTGTTGATATTGGTTAGCGCCAGCTCGCGAACACCGAGCCTGGCGGCTGCGTTCACCAGTTCTTCCGTACTGAATGTTCCGTAACGAAAGCTGAAATAAGTTTTGCAGTTCAGATACATGCGCCACGAATTAATATTTGTTCGCCAAATTGTTTTTTCACACTGTCGATTGCCTGATAAAGCCTGATCGATTCCTGGTTGTCGTCGAATATATTGATCTGGTAGCTTCCCGATACCAGGTTGGTGAACCGGACGCCGATCAGGCGGATCAGGAGTCGCCGGTCGTAAAGCTTATGGAACAGCTCGCGCGCTTTTTGCATCAGCAATTCATCGTTGGCTGTGTAAGGAATCGAGCTTTGCATGGTCATGGTCTGAAAATCACTGTACCGGATCTTCACGGTGATGCAGCCGGTGAGCTTGTTGCCGGTCCTTAAATCGAAGGCAAGGCGTTCCGTCATTCGCCCCAGCTCTCTTTGAAGAAAGGGAATGTTGATGGTGTCTGTATCAAACGTATTTTCCGTGCTCATGCTTTTTTGTTCATGAAAGGGTACGACGGGACTATCGTCGATGCCCTGTGCCCGTCGCCAGAGCTCCACTCCGTTTTTGCCTAACAGATTGATGAGCATCTCGGCGGGAATGCAGGAAAGAACCGCAATGGTTTCCACACCCATCTGCCTGAGAAGCGCAGCGGTTTGCTTCCCGATCATTGGCATCTTCTCGATGGGCAGGGGCCCCAGGAAGGCTTTCTCGAGCCCCGGTTCAACCCTTTCATGCGCATTCGGTTTTTTTTCGTTGGTAGCTACCTTGCTGATCAGCTTGTTGGTAGCCAGCGCATAGGACATCTGCAATCCGCTTTCCCGGACGATTTTCCGGTGCAGTTGCTGGATATACCGGAAGCAGCCGAAAAAGCGATCCATCCCGCTCAGGTCGATATAAAATTCATCGATGCTCGATTTCTCGAACAGGGGCGTCTCGCTGCGAATGATATCGGTGACCAAGTTGGAGTGCCGGATATAATTCTCCATATCCCCGCGAATAATCATCAGCTCCGGGCAAAGCCGTTTTGCCAGTTTCGCCGGCATGGCGGAGCGAACGCCAAAGTGCCGGGCTTCGTAGCTGCAGGAGGCAATGACGCCCCGGTCGCTTTGTCCGCCAACAGCAATAGGCCTTCCCCGCAGTTTTGGATTGCGCAGGTACTCGACATGCACATAAAAGGCATCGAGGTCAAAATGAGCGATGGAGCGGTTGCCGGTAAACATGCGAAGAAGCTGAGGAACGAATATACTAAATAAATTAGTATATTTGCTAAAAATATGGGTTTCCCCGAAACCGGTTCTTCAGCCTGACTGTGGTGTATAATTAAAGGGATAGAAGGCGGGATGTTTCAGGCTTTTCCGCTTCCCCATCTGAACCATTTAATGCCGAGCCCTGCGAAGATAAAAGCATAGGCTATGGTCGTTGCGAGGGCCTTGGTGGCAGAGAGATCCCATGATCCCGGTTCATAGCAGCTGGCCAGGATATGGCGAACGGTGCCATAGGGAGACCATTGCACGAGATCCTTGATTTGTCTGCCCAATATTCCCAGTTCTCCGAACATGCCAACCATGATAAATACGAAATAGACCAGACGGCTGGTGGAATTCACTGTCTCTGCATTTTTGATCAGGCCAACGATCATTTGTCCAAGGCCAAGATAGACAGCGCCGCCCACCAGGGCGCAAAGATATCCGAGCGCATATCCGCCAGGCGTCAATACGATTTTGTCAAAGTAATAACCACCCAGGAAAACGGCCGTTGTCATCAGCAGGATCATCAGCATTTGTACAATTAAACGACTGGTCATAATCGACCAGGAAGATAAAGGGGCAACGCGCAGGCGCTGAAAAATGCCTTTGTCACGGTCGCGTGCAACCGAATTGGAATATCCCATCAAGCCGATGGCAATGAGCCCGATAGTGATACAGTTACTGATCACGAATCCGCCGCCGAGTTTATCTACAACGCCTTTCCAGGAGAAAAGGATAATGACTGGCACAAGGAGGATCAACATGAAAGAACGCCGATTGCGCCATTGCGTAGTCAGATCGGCACGAAGCAGAGAAAGCAGCACTTCGCTGGTAGACGGAATGGCCGTGGAAGCGACAAGGGATGATTGTGTATGAGTCGACATGTTTCTTGATTTTGGATTTTATTCAGGCGCGCACCATAGTGCCGGTAAGTCCGATAAATACATCTTCCAGGGTGATTTTTCCTTTTCGGGATGCGCTGATCACCGCGGGATCATTGCGGTGACTTTCGATCAATGCTTCGGGAGTGTCGGTCGCAATAATTTGCCCGTGATCGATAATCGCTACCCGGTCACATACGGCTTCCGCTTCTTCCATGGAATGGGTGGTAAGCAGGATGCCATGCCCCTGGTCCCGGAGTGATTCTATGCGTTCCCAGAGCTGGCGTCTGGATTGCGGGTCCAGTCCGGTGGTTGGTTCGTCGAGCAGCACGAGTTTGGGTTCATGGATAAGCGCGATCACCAGGGACACGCGTTGCTGCTGGCCGCCGGACAACTGCCCAAATCTTTTAAAAGCGGCATCGCGCAGGTTGATCCGGTCCAGGATTTGATCAATTTGATCCGGAGTCAGCCTGACCCCATAAATGCCTGCGTAGAGTTTGAGAATTTCCGAAACGTATAGTTCAGACTGAAAGCTGGTGGCCTGCAACTGCACGCCCATATTGGCGTGGGCATAGCGCAGATGCGTGCTGACGTTGTAACCTGCTACCCGGATCAGACCGGAATCGGGAACGAGCAGCCCTTCCACGGCGCTCAGAGAAGACGTCTTACCGGCGCCATTCGGGCCAAGCAGACCGAAGATTTCTCCGGCTCTTACGCTAAACGAAACATTTTTTACCGCCTGGAAATTTCCGTATTTGATATTTAGTCCTTCGACTTCGAGAATTGCTGATGTTTTAGTCTGCATGACAGGGGTGTTTAGGTTTCGCCGTCGAAAATATTTGCGTCATGCCGAATATTGAAGAGCCGGACGGTGAATGATCGTCAAGCGTCGGCGAAACGGAAATGGATTCGGTGAAATTGATTTTCTTTAGCTGACGCATAGAGATATCAAAAATAGCTTAAGTTTGACTTTAAAACCATTGAATCAGGCCAGAAACGGATTTCAGCGGGTTTTGAATGGAAAATCGTTTGAAATAATTGCTGTTGTTACGGCGGTATTTGCAATAAACTGCTGGCAACTTCTTTCATTTAATGTTTCTGATGACGGCTCTTATCTG
>DASZRP010000210.1:0-6481 GCA_035548895.1 Puia sp.
TTCATAGACCGCCGCCTTGTCGGCTCCGGCCTGCAGGAGGGATTGCTTCACGGCTTCGGCGCAGGTGAGCATGTCTTGCTGGTGCTTGCTGTCGGCGCTGACGGATGGAATGCGCAGCAGCGCGAGCAGTTCTTCGAGAAAGCGGTCTTTATTCTTTTCCTGATATTCTTTCCACTTATTCATGATAGACGGTTGATAGTTGACAGATGACAGATGACGGTCGACGGCAGGACTAAATTAGCGTTTTTAAGATTAGCCCCGGGTGCTCTGATCATGCTTCTGATTAGTCGTAATATTTTCCAGGTTCCATAGAATTTTATGAGAGAAAGGTTGCTGCCGCACGTTGCAGTCGCTCTTGATACATATAGGGCAGCAACTGGGAATGCAGTCGTCTTCATGCACAAAGAATTCCACCAGGGAACCGAATTCGCTTTCCACCAGGATGCTCAGGGTGTCAACCTCCGTATGGGCTTCGCGCACATTCAGGTACCAGGGCACGGTCATATGGCAGTCAATATGCAATATGTTCCCGAATTTGATCACCCGCAGGTTATGGATATCGACCCAGTTAGACCTCCGGTCGCGGTTCAGCAGGTCGATCAGTTTCACCAGCACTTTATCATCCGCTTCATCCATAATGCCGGCCACGGATTTACGGGCAATGCGATAACCGATCCACATGATCACGAGAGACATGATGATGGCGACGATGGCGTCCATCTGCTGAATGCCGGTGAAGTAGATCAGCGCGAGCCCTGCAATGATGCCTAAGGTAGAATAGGTATCGGACTGGAGATGATGTCCGCTGGCTTCCAGCGCATCCGATTGGTTCGCCCGGCCCTTGCGGACCGCAAAAAACCCCACGATGAAATTGATGACGGCCGAAGCGACCATCAGCACGATGCCGAGATCTAACTGTTGCAGCGGCCTTGGGAAAAAGAGATGGTAAACGGCTTCGAAGATGATGAAGATGCCGGCCAGTATGATCAGAGTGCCTTCCACCGCGGCGGAAAGAAATTCTGCTTTGCCGTGACCGTAAGGATGATTGATGTCGCGCGGTTTGTAAGCGATGGATAAACTGTAGAGGCCGACAAATCCGGCGATCACATTCACCACACTTTCCAATGCGTCAGTGAGAATGGCGACAGAACGGGTGATGTACCAGGCGAAGATCTTTATACCGAACAAGAGGAGGGCGACGATAACGATCCAGGTTTGCAGCCGGAGATTTTGTTTGCCTTTATCCACGAAAATGATTGTCCGCAAAGGTAAATCATTCGGGGGAAGACTTACGGCGGAAGCGCCTGAACAAACGATGATAGAATTCCTTATTGAAGAGCTGGGAATCGTTCATCGCCTTATAGGTGAGGAAAATACCGATGGGGATCAGGGTATAGGTGGCCATCCACATGCCGGCGATAGGATACATCACGTCTTCTTTCACGAATTTTCTACCGAAGTTGTTGAGCAGGAAAAAGATCACAAAGAAAACAACGGCAAAGATCAGGGGCATGCCGATACCGCCCTTGCGGATAATGGAGCCTAAGGGTGCGCCGATCAGGAACAGCACGAGGCAGGCGATCGACATCGTCACTTTTTCGTGCCAGGCCATGAGGTGGTAGCGCAGGTTTTTCTGTTCATTCTCGTAAGTAGCTGCCGTGAGCTCGAAGTTCGATTTGAGGCTGTTGATGGTAGAGAAGCTTCTTTCTAATGCGGTTCGCCGGGCTGAATCGGGGATGAGGGAGAGAAAGGAATCGTTTTTCAGCGCGATCGGTTTTGCGTCCCAGGAACTGTCAAGGTAGGGCAGGCTATGCAGGTAAGAGAACATCGTAGCGCGGCTCTGCTTTTTATATCCGGCACTGAAGTTTTTGATCGAGTCGATCATAATATTCAGCTGCCGCATATTGAGCATCTGGTAATTATTCTTGAAAGCGCTGTCATCTGTTTTGTTGAGCTTGAACGAGCTCAGATCGAATTCCTTCCGGTATTCCGCAAAGCCCATGCGGATAAATTCTGTGTTGATTGAATTGCGCGGCCCCTTCATCTGGTAATTCCATCCGTTCTTCAGGTCGAACTCGAGGAATCTTTTGTCGGGGGAAACGGACATCTTTCCGCTTTCAGCTACGGTCATGAAATCCTGCAGCAGATTGTAGTTGTGCTGAAAGATCAGTACATCGCGAATGGTGGCTCCGTCTTTGTCCTTCCTGCCGATCTTGATCACATACCCTTCGATCTTATCGTAGAATACGCCTTCTTTGATATCGAAGGCCGGCTTGGAAACGATGATATCGTATTTCATCGTCTGCATTTTCAGATTCGCTACAGGAATGATATAATTGTTGAACGCGAAGGCGATGCCGCAAATGACAAGAGAGCAGATGAACAGCGGGCGCATGAACCGAAGCAGCGGAATGCCGGCCGATTTAATAGCTACCAGTTCGAAAGTTTCGCCGAGGTTGCCGAAAGTCATGATGGACGACAGCAGCACGGCGAGCGGCAGGGCTAGCGGCACCACAGTGGCGGACACGTAGAGCACGAAGCGGCCGATGGTGATAAAATCGAGGCCCTTGCCTACGATATCGTCGATATAGAGCCAGAAGAACTGGAGCACCAGCACGAACAGCGTGATAAAGAAAGTCGCAATAAAAGGACCTATGAATGCACTGATAATGAGTTTGTCGAGCTTCTTGATCACGCCGGGTTTCCTTAGAGAGAAAATTGTGGGGCAAAAATAGGCTATTCGCCAAAGTATGCAGGCCTGGGCATCTTCGGAAATAATAATCCGGAGTTAAAATCGTCAGTTCCCCAGGCGGTGGAGCAGGTCCTTCACCTGGTAACTCCAGAGCTGGGTTTGATCCTTGATGTCCTTTTTCTCGGCAAAATCCTTTATCAGCAATATGGTTTGATTGGTGATATCCGATTTTTCGATACGGAATTCGAAGTACTCCTCTTTCGGCGAATCTGACCAGCGAAAGCGTATGAATTTTTCCAGCTCACTTTCCATGACCTCAGCTTTAGTGGTTGAACCGTTCCAGGAGAAGCTGAAAACATTATCCCGCTCGTCCACCTTATCGGCGAACCATTCCTGAAGTCCTGCCGGAGTGCTCAAAAATTCGTAAAGAATAGCGGGCGGGCATTTCAACGAATATTCTAAAGTATACTGCTGCTTCTTGCTCATCTGGTTGCTGTTGTTCGTGGGCTGCAATTATAGATAATAATTTCAACCCCCGAAATTTTTTTTAAGTCCTCCAAACCAATTGATTATGAAGAAATCATGACCTCAAAAAAGGAGGAATGCCCTGAATACCAACCCGTTAACCTCTCCGGGGTTTGGATTTCTGGGGCTAAAACCTTATATTGTTTAGCCCGTAATGGATCGTTTTCGCGCGATAAACAAGAAAAGATTCATTTGTGCGTTTTTATAATCCGAATACATAGACCCTTTGAATCTAAAACCCTAAAATACCTGCCTATGAGTATGCGGCAACTCAAGATCACGAAGAGTATAACGAATCGTGAATCTCAGAGCCTGGAAAAGTATCTGCAGGAGATCGGAAAAGTGGAATTGATTACGCCTGAGGAGGAAGTCAAGTTGGCTATCCGGATCAAGCAGGGAGACCAGAAAGCCTTAGACAAGCTTACCAAAGCCAATCTTCGGTTTGTCGTCTCCGTTGCAAAACAATACCAGAATCAGGGGCTCACCCTGCCTGACCTGATCAACGAAGGCAATCTTGGCCTGATCAAGGCGGCTCAGCGTTTCGACGAAACGCGCGGTTTCAAATTCATTTCTTATGCGGTGTGGTGGATCCGCCAAAGCATTCTGCAAGCCCTGGCCGAGCAGTCGCGCATTGTGCGGCTTCCGCTCAATAAAGTGGGACTGACCAACCGCATTCAGAAAGCCTATTCCCAGTTAGAGCAGCAATTCGAACGGGAACCCTCACCCGAAGAGCTGGCCGAAGTGCTGGAACTGGAAATCGAAGAGGTTTCTTCCACCCTCGGCATCGGTGGCAAGCATATCAGTGTTGACACGCCGTTGTCGGAAGGGGAGGACAATACCCTGATCGACGTGATGGAAAATCCGAACGCCGAACGAGCGGAAGTGAACCTGGAATACAACGAGTCGCTCAAAATGGAGATCGACCGCTCACTGCAGACGCTCACCGAGCGCCAGAAAGAAGTGATCTGTTTCTTCTTCGGCATCGGGGTGGACCATCCCATGAGCCTGGAAGATATCGGCGACCGGTTCAGTCTGACCCGCGAACGCGTTCGCCAGATCAAGGACAAGGCCATTACCAAGCTGAGGAGCAACTCGGGCGCCAAGACCCTGAGGAACTATCTCGGTATTTAAACACAAAAACCACTCAATTTGAGATAAAGTTTACACTGCTTTTTTACTTAATTTTGCCCTCCGGAAAAACGTGGATACAACCTTATTCACGTTTTTTCTTTTCTTAAACCTTTCTGAACGAGGGATATGTTTGAAAATTTAAGTGAGAAGCTCGACTCGGCGTTTAAGCAGCTCAAAGGGCAGGGCCGGATCACCGAGCTGAATGTGGCAGCCACGGTGAAGGATATCCGCCGTGCATTGATCGATGCCGACGTGAATTACAAGATCGCCAAGGAATTCACCGACAAAGTGCGGGAAAAAGCCATGGGGCAGAAAGTGCTCACCGCGGTGAGTCCCGGCCAGCTTATGGTGAAGATCGTGAAGGACGAACTGGCCGAGCTGATGGGCGGCAATGAAACGCCTTTGGATGCGAAGGGCAACCCGGCCGTGATCCTGATCGCGGGCCTGCAGGGTAGTGGTAAAACGACCTTCAGCGGCAAACTGGCCAACTATCTCAAAACACAAAAAGGCCTTTCCCCGATGCTGGTGGCAGCCGACGTGTACCGTCCGGCGGCTATCGAGCAACTGAAAATATTGGGCGAGCAGATCCAGGTGGACGTGTTCACCGTGGAGGGCAGCACCGACCCGGTGGCCATTGCCAAACAGGCTGTCGAAGAAGCCCGCCGACGCAACAAGAACGTCGTGATCGTCGATACCGCCGGACGCCTTGCCGTGGATGAAGCGATGATGAACGAGGCGGAGCAGATCAGGAAGGCGGTTTCTCCCAGGGAAATCCTTTTTGTAGTCGATTCCATGACGGGCCAGGATGCGGTCAATACCGCGAAGGCCTTCAACGACCGGCTGGACTATACCGGCGTGGTGCTGACCAAGCTGGATGGCGACACCCGCGGTGGGGCTGCGCTGACGATCAAGTACACCGTCAGCAAGCCGATCAAGTTCGTCAGCAGCGGCGAGAAAATGGAGACCCTGGATGTCTTCTACCCCGAGCGCATGGCGCAGCGTATCCTGGGCATGGGCGATATTACCACGCTGGTTGAGAAGGCCCAGGCCACCTTCGACGAAGAGCAATCGAGGAAGCTGGAGAAGAAGATCAGGAAGAACCAGTTTGATTTTGAAGACTTTCGCACGCAGTTAGATCAGATAAGGAAAATGGGTAATATCAAAGACCTGCTGGGCATGATCCCGGGCGTGGGCAAGGCCGTGAAAGACATCGACATCAGCAACGATTCTTTTCGAGGCATTGAAGCGATGATCGGCTCCATGACGCCTTACGAGCGCGCTAATCCGGATGTGATCGATCAGAGCCGGAGAAAGCGGATCGCCTCGGGAAGCGGCAAGGACATTCAGGAGGTGAATGCTTTTATGAAGCAGTTTGAGCAGATGAAACAGATGATGAAGACGATGAACAAGATGCCGATGGGCGGAGCTTTTGGTCTTGGGAAACGTTAAAATCACCGATCATCAAAAAATCACGCGAAAGTATTCGCCATTTTATAATCGTTGCATTAAATTTGCGGTCAGATTGCGGTTGGCAATCAACTAATAAACCTTATTTCATCACGCATTTAAATTTTTATTTAAGATGCCCGTAAAAATCAGACTCCAGCGTCATGGGTCTAAGAAAAGGCCTTTTTATTTCATCGTGGTAGCCGACATCCGCGCACCGAGAGATGGAAAATTCATTCAGAAGATCGGTACTTACAATCCTTTAACTGTTCCTGCCTCCGTTCAGCTCGATCGCCAGAAAGCGCTCGACTGGCTGCACAAGGGCGCCCAGCCGACCGATACGGTTCGCCGCATTCTGTCGTACAAGGGCGTGCTCTATCTGAAGCACCTGCTTCGTGGGGTAACCTTAGGCCTGTTCGACGAGGCTGCAGCTATGACGAAATTCGCATCATGGCATAGTGAGCACGAACTGCAGGTAAAGAAGCGTCAGGAAGACAACCGCAGGGCAAGGCCCGGTCGTCGTGGTGGCGCTCCGGTCAGAAGGACTGAAAAGAAGCCTGAAAACAACGAAGCGCAAGGTTAGACCCTTAACAAAAAAAATTACAAGGCTATTTCGGTTCCGAAGTAGCCTTTTTTCTTTGACCTGCATTGAACATGGAAAACAGCTCTCGGAATATCGGGAAGATC
>DASZRP010000211.1:0-5340 GCA_035548895.1 Puia sp.
ACATTTTAAATTATCCTCCCGTCCTTCATATGCAGCACCCGGTCGCTTTGCTCGGCCAGCGATTCGTTATGCGTCACGATCAGAAAGGTCTGGTTGAATTTCTTCCGCAGATCGAAAAACAGCTGGTGCAATTCCTGGGCATTGGCGGAATCGAGATTGCCTGTCGGTTCATCCGCAAATACAATTCCGGGGTTATTGATCAGCGCCCGGCAAACCGCCACGCGCTGCTGCTCTCCGCCCGACAGGGCGCCCGGCTTGTTCTCCATCCGGTGACTCACCCCGAGGATTTCCAGCAGCTCGACAGCCCTGGTGCGAACCTCCGTCTTTCTCCGGCCGGCAATCCAGCCCGGAATACAGACATTTTCCAGGGCAGTGAACTCGGGAAGCAGGTGATGAAACTGGAAGACAAACCCGATATGCCGGTTTCGAAAGGCAGCGAGCGACCGGCCTTTCAGGGTATTCAAAGCGCGACCTTCCAGCCAGATCTCACCCGATTTTGGCAAATCTAAGGTGCCGAGAATGTGCAAAAGCGTACTCTTGCCCGATCCGGAAGGCCCCACCATGCTGACGATCTCCCCTTTGTGAATATCGAGGTTAACCCCTTTTAACACATGCAGTTCCCCATAATACTTTTCAATATTTCTGGCTGATAGCATGGGTTGTCCGGCGTCGTTTGGAATCATCAGCAAATATAACAAGCCAGGCCATGCCGACTATCCCCGGCTCACCGATAAATGGTATTTGGTGATTTCATTATAAAAATTACTTTTGCGAAAAATTAAAGGGAAGGGTGCCCAATTTTCTTTCGGGACAACCGTTAATCTGACCATATCGTAAACATTCAATAATCTTAATACCGGACACAGATGTTTTGGACTTTAGAACTCGCCAGCTACCTTGAAGACGCACCCTGGCCCGCGACCAAAGATGAGTTGATTGATTACGCTATCCGCTCCGGAGCGCCTATCGAAGTCGTGGAAAACCTGCAGGAACTGGAAGATGAAGGAGAGATCTACGAGGGCATCGACGACATCTGGCCCGACTACCCTTCCCAGGAAGATTTCTTTTTCAACGAGGACGAATATTAATATTCACTATAACGAATTAAAAAAGGGTTGTTCAAAAAACAACCCTTTTTCATTTATACAAGTCCGTTATTATTTTATTCCGCCTCTGCGTGGCGTTGTTCAATTTCCTTTACAATCGCTTCCGTTACGCCCGTAAAAGAAAACCCACCGTCGTGGAAAAGATTCTGCATGGTGACCATACGGGTCAGGTCGCTGAACAGTGCAGCGCAATAAGCAGCGCAATCGTCCGCGCTGGCATTTCCGAGAGGGCTCATCTTCTCTGCATAAGCCTGGAAACCGTCGAAGCTTTTTACCCCGCTGCCTGCCGTTGTTTTTGTGGGTGACTGAGATACGGTATTGATGCGGACCTTGTTCCTGATGCCATAATAGTAGCCGAAATTGCGGGCCACGCTTTCCAGCAGGGCTTTCGCATCCGACATCTCATTGTAGTCGGGAAAAACGCGCTGCGCAGCAATATAACTTAAGGCCACCACGCTTCCCCAGTCGTTGATGGCGTCCAGCTCGTATGCCGTTTGCAACACCCGGTGAAGCGACATCGCCGAAATATCCAGTGTTTTCTGATTGAACCCATAATCGATCCCGGTGTAGGGCTTGCCTTTCCGGATATTCAGGCTCATGCCGACCGAATGCAGGATGAAATCGATCTTGCCGCCAAAATGCTTCATGGCGCCCTCAAACAATTTCTTCAGGTCGTCCATATTGGTAACGTCCGCGCCGATAACAGGCGCCTGGACCGCATCCGCGAGTTTATTGATCTCTCCTAATCGCAAAGCTACCGGAGCATTGGTCAATACCAACGCTGCTCCTTCTTCGTGACAACGCAGCGCCGTTCTCCATGCGAGTGACTTATCGTCGAGCGCGCCGAAAATAATTCCCTTTTTCCCTTTGAGCAGTTGGTAAGCCATAGTCTGCCTGAATTTGTGGCGGTAAAAATAAGAAGATATTTCCAACGGCAATGCGGCGGCAGCGTTTGCTTTTGTATATTAACAGGACAATTTTAATCGCAACAACTATGCGCGCAACACTTCGGGTATGGATCGTTTGCCTGCCCATTTTCTTAACCGCCTGTTCCCGTAATTTCGTAAGCCTCGATTACACCAATGCCCGCGACGAAGTCGCCCCGCTCACCAACCTCGTCTTCCGGTTCAACAAGAGCCTCGTGAATGACTCCCTGACCAACCGCTGGGATTCCACGCAATATATTTCTTTCGAGCCTTCCATTCCCGGCCGCTTCCGCTGGGAGCATGGCGATGAACTGGTTTTTTCACCGGCCGCTCCCTTAGCGCCGGCCACCAATTATAAGGCCGTTTTGAACAAGGATATTCTGCAGTACAGCAAATTCGACCGCATCCGGGATGCCGATAATATCCAGTTCCATACCGCACTGCTTAAACTGGAAAATACCAACGCCGGATGGATCCAGCCGGACGAGCACAGCAACAGCGCCGTTCCCCAGGTCGATCTGTATTTCAACTATCCGGTCGATCCTGCTTCCCTCAAAGAAAAAATCAAATTGACGGTAGACGGCGCCGATGCCGCCTATACCCTGCAAACTCTTTCTTCCTCCGATAAAATTTCCCTGCTACTCACGGGCGTTGCCATGAAGGACAAGGACTACGATGTGAAGCTCGCGCTGGACAAAGGGTTAACGCCAGCCGGCGGCAGCAATGGAACAACCGTATCCGAACAGGCCAGCGTCACCATTCCCTCTCCGTTCGTGCTTCGCATCAACGAACTGACCGCAACCCAGGAAGGCGTCGGCGGAACGATACAGGTGAGCACCAGTCAACAGGTATCCGTTGCCGACCTGGCCAGCCATATCAGGTTGACGCCCGCGGTGAAGTTCACTACCGAAGCAACAGACGACGGTTTCCAGATCCACAGCGATCAGTTCGATCCCGACAAATCTTATCAGCTCACGCTGAGCAAGGGACTTCGCGGCAAGATCGGCGGCGTGCTGCAGGAAGACTATGTGAACAATATCGCTTTTGGTGAGCTCGAGCCCGCCATCAGTTTTTCCAACAGCAAAGGCATTTATCTCTCCGCACAGGGAGAACGAAATATCGAGGTCCGGATCACCAATATCCAGAAAGTAAAACTGATCGTTTCCAAAATCTACGAGAACAACCTGCTGAGCGCACAGCGCAATGGCTATTATCCCCGGGAAACCTCCGACGACTATTATGGAAGCGAGGATGACGGTATCAGTCCTACCGCCGGCGATGTGATCTACGAGCAGGAAATCGAAAGCCGGCTCCTTCCCAAATACGGCAACAGCCGTCTCCTGCATTTCGATATCCACGACAAGCTGCCCGATTTCAAAGGCATTTATCATATCATGATCCGTTCCGCTAAAGATTACTGGGTGCGCGACAGTCGTTTTATTTCCCTGTCCGATATCGGCCTCATCGCCAAAGATGCAAAAGAGAATATGGTGGTCTTTGCCAATTCCATTCAGACGGCTGAACCGATGAAGGGCGTGAATATCGTCGCCTATGGCGCCAACAACCAGGTGCTGGGTATGGGCGCTACAAACGATAGCGGCGTGGCTGAAATAAAATATGCGCGGCAGGAATTTGCCGGATTCCGTCCCGCCATGGTGATCGCCAAAACGGCTAACGACTTCAACTATCTTCCTTTCACCAGTACAAGGGTCAATACCTCAAGGTTCGAAGTAGGAGGCAAGCGCTCCAATGCCAGCGGTCTCGATGCCTTCATTTATGGTGAACGCGATATTTACCGGCCGGGAGAGCGCATTAACTACTCTGTGATCATTCGTGACCAGGCCTGGCATTCACCTGGCGATATTCCGGTGAAGTTGAAATTCCTGCTGCCGAACGGCAAGGAATTAAAAAGTTTCCGCAAGAACCTCAATAGCCAGGGGTCCCTGGAAGGCAATATCGACCTGCCGCTGACCGCTATCACCGGTTCTTATTCGCTCGAAGTCTACACTTCGACCGATGTGCTGTTGAACACCTATGCTTTCCGCGTGGAAGAATTTGTGCCGGACCGGATCAAAGTAACCGCAAAGCTCGACCGTGATTTCCTGGAGCCGGGCAACACCACGCAACTGAGTATTCACGCCGACAATTTCTTCGGACCTCCGGCAAGCAACCGGAACTACGAATGCGAGATACAGCTCAAGCAAAAAGCCTTTGCTCCGAAACAGTATAAGGATTACGATTTCAGCCTGGGTAACCAGAAAACATTTTTCGATAAGGTCGTGCGTGAAGGAAAAACAGACGATGCGGGCAATGCTTCCGAAAAATATACCGTTCAGGATATGTACCGGAATATCGGACTGCTGCAGGCCGATTTCTATTCCACTGTTTTTGATGAAACCGGGCGACCGGTAAGCAGGCTGACCTCGGCAAATATTTATACGCAGCCGCATTATTTCGGGATCGGCGACGACGGAAATAATTATTATGCGTTGAACCAGCCCATCCGTTTCCCGATTGTAGCGGTCAACAAGGACGAGCAGGCGCTGAATGGCGTTCCCTGCGCCGTTTCAGTGGTAAGGCATGAATACCGGACCGTGCTCACCAGGGGCGGGGCTTATTTTCGTTATGAATCCCAGCAGGTGGATAAGCTGATCAACAGCGCGGTTGTCACCGTGAATGGCAAACAAACCGATTTTGCCTTTACTCCCCGTACGCCGGGTGAGTATGAGATCCGGTTAAGCATTCCCGGCGCAAATACTTATGTAAGCAAATCCTTCTACAGCTACGGCTACTGGGGCAATGATCAAAATGCGTTCGAGGTCAATAACGAAGGACAGATCGATATCCAGTTGGATAAAGACCTTTACTACAGCGGAGAAAGCATGCAGGCGCTGTTCAAAGCGCCTTTCGACGGACGCATGCTGGTGACCCTCGAAACGGAAAAGCTGATCAGCTATCAATACGTGACCGTGAATAACCGAACAGCTTCAGTGAAGCTGAATCTGAATGCCGATGAAGTGCCCAATGTGTATATCACCGCCACCCTGATCAAGCCGCATGGCATTTCGGATATTCCGCTAACCGTTGCGCATGGATTCCAAAACCTGCGGGTAGAAGAAAAGAGCAGGCGGATATCCGTAGCTATCGAGGCCAAGCAGCAGGTCAGATCAAAAACACACCAGGAGATCCTGGTAAAGGCGGCGCCCAACAGCATGGTCACCCTGGCGGCCGTCGATAACGGCGTGCTGCAGGTCTCCGATTTCAAAACCCCCGATCCTTATGGCTATTTTTATGCACGTAGAGCGTTG
>DASZRP010000212.1:0-8229 GCA_035548895.1 Puia sp.
GCATTTTAAAGGCGAACAATAAGGTGAGCAGGAGGAGCAGCGGCATGATCATAATTCTGCCGAGCAGTCCCGGTTTGGTTTTGCTGGTACGGGTAATCATAGCGATTCTTCTTTTAATGGAATGTTGAATAAATGGATGAGTAATGGAGAGCGGTTGCCGAAACCTGGTAGTTACCAGTAGCCTGGCATATTCCAGTTGATCTGTTTCGCCGGCGGCAAAGGCATCGGCCAGGAATTCATGAACGACCTGGATTTCACGCCTGACGAGATAAATAAAGGGATTGAACCAGCAAACAGTCCGCAAAACCTCCAGCAGCAGGATATCTATTGAATGCCGGTGACAAACATGGTAAAGCTCATGCTGAAGGATCCGGTGGTTGTCGGCCGAGGTCAGATCCTGGTCAGCGTTCCAGAAAATGCTGGTGAAGAATGAAAATGGCGTCCCTTTCGCCCGGACAAGATAAACCCTGGCCCCTTCTAAGCTTAGCGGTGACGTGCTACGCTTCAGGTTCATCAGATAGTGTAAAGACCGGTAAAGGCGGAAGCCAAGTACCAGGGTGATCAGCCCGGTAGCAGCCAGGAGAATTGGCTCCCAATGCAGGTCTTTCCAGAATGACTGTTGCCCGTAACCGGCGAAGGTTTCGTCGAGATGGCCGTTGACGACGGCGAGCAACCGGATCGGGTTGGCTGCCGGGCTGTGGTCCCATCCGGCAACATTTAGCTGAAGGGCCGGGATAAGCAGACTGAGAAAAGGAATGGAAAGGAGAAAAAAACGGTTGTAGTGGCTGAAAGCCCGGTTCCGGAGAAACAGGCAATAGTAGCCGTACAGGATACTGCTGACCAGGATGGTCTTCAATGCAAAAAACAGGATGTTCATGATTTGCTGTTTTTGGCGTTTTGAATTTGCTGAAGCAGCTGTTCCAGCTCGGCCTCGCTTAGTTTGTTGTCGCTGATAAAATGGGAGACCAGCCGGGCGGGAGAGCCTTCGAAGTAACCTTTCACCAGTTGGTTTACCGATTTCCGGGCGTATTCAGTCCGGCCGATCAGCGGTTTGTAAAGGTTATTGCGGCCATGCACCGTAAACTCCACAAATCCTTTCTCGACCAGTATTTTCAGCAGGGTGGCCACCGTGTTCGGATGAGGCCTGGGTTCCGGGGTAGCTTCAATGATCTCTTTCAGAAAGCCCTTGCCGAGCTTCCAGAGCACCTGCATCACCTGCTCTTCGGCCTTGGTGAGTGATTTTCCGGTATTCATAAATCTGATTTTTGGGATTGACGAGGATCAATTATTATGACTAAAAACTTAGTTCTTAAGTCAAATGTATAACTAAATAATTAGTTTATACAAATTTTTATTTTTTTTACCTGTCCCAGGTTATGAAGTTCCGCGATTGCGTATTACTTTCGTGTCAGAACGATGCGGACTTCGTTTTTAATCATACCCCTTATTCAACTTTTCCGCGATTAGCATTGTTATATGGTTGATTTGTACCCGACAAAGGCATTTGTCACAATTATTTTTTATTTATTATGAGGCAACTTAAGATTGCTACACAGATTACTAACCGCGATTCCCAGGCGGTAGAAAAGTATTTGCAGGAGATCTCCAAGATCTCCATGATTACTCCGGAAGAGGAAACTATTCTGGCTCAACGTATTAAGATGGGCGACCAGAAGGCATTGGACAAGCTTGCCCAATCGAACCTTCGTTTTGTGGTTTCGGTTGCCAAACAATATCAGCATCAGGGCCTCTCGCTGAGCGATCTGATCAATGAAGGGAATCTGGGCCTCATCAAGGCAGCCCAGCGTTTCGATGAAACCAAGGGGTTTAAGTTCATTTCTTACGCTGTATGGTGGATCCGTCAGTCAATTCTGCAGGCTCTGGCCGAACAGGGTCGTCTCGTTCGCCTGCCGCAGAATAAGATCGGCACTTACAATAAGGCGAACAAAGCTTACATGGCTTTTGAGCAGGAACACGAACGTGAACCGAGCACTGAAGAACTGGCCGAGCTTCTGGAGATGAGCGAAACCGAGATCAACAATATTTTTCAGAGCAATACGCGTCATAGCTCCTTAGATGCGCCGGTTCATGAGGCGGAAGACGTAGCGATGGGCGATTTGCTGGAAGGAGGCGACGATACAGACGACGACGTGATGAAAGATTCGCTGCGCGCCGAGATCCGTCGCGTGCTGAAATCACTCAGTCCCCGCGAAGCGGAGATCGTGAATGCCTATTTCGGCCTGGATGGTGAAAATGGCGTGACTATTGAACAGATCGGCCAGAAATACGATCTGACCAAGGAAAGGATCCGTCAAATCAAGGAAAGAGCCATCAAGCGTTTGCAGAAGGCACGTTACAGCAGCGCACTGAAGGCTTATCTGGGATAAAGTATTTGTTTATTCATTGTGAAGTCCCGCTTTAGGCGGGACTTTTTTGTTTTATTCATTTTATTTTTGAGTATGTTCAGGATTCTGCGCTATGTTATTTGTACCCTGCTGATTTGTATGTCGTCCTGCGAAAAGGATATCTCCATCCACCTTAAGCCGACTTCCACCGATCTCGTCGTGGACGCGTCTATCGAGAACGGCGGCTATCCCGTTGTTTTTCTTTCGACCAGTCTTGACTATTTCAGCAAGATAGATCCCGCCATACTTGCGGCTTCTTTCGTACACAACGCAGACGTTACGATATCGAGCGGCGGCCTGGTTGGCCATCTACTGGAAGACAGCATTCGAAGCGATAGCGGATTCTCCATGATCTATTATTATTCATTCACGAATGGTGATACCGGGGTTCGTTTTGTAGGCGAGTTGGGGAAGACCTACAACCTGGAGATAAAGACGGGTGGACAGACTTATACAGCCACCACGCAAATCCCCGTGATCAGGAAAAAGATCGACAGCCTGTGGTGGATACCGGCTCCCGATACGGAAGATACGACTGAAGTGATCGTGAAGGCCAGGATCGTAGACCCACCCGGTTTGGGCGACTATACGCGTTATTACACGAGCGTGAACTATGGCCCTTTTTATCCGGGCCTTCAATCGGTATTCGACGACCAGATCACCGACGGCACAACCTACGATGTTTCAGTTGACCGCGGGGTGAACCGGAACATCAATATCGATTTCAATACCTATGCTTTCTTTTCCCGGGGCGATACGGTACAGGTCAAGCTGGCCAATATAGATAAAGCAACTTACGATTTCTGGCGAACCCTGGAGTATAACTATCAGGCCGTCGGGAATCCTTTCTCCTCTCCGGTAAAGGTGATTTCCAATATTTCAAATAACGCGCTTGGCTATTTTGGCGGATATGGGTCACAGACAGCAGCCCTCATCATTCCAAAGTAAGGCAATTCGTCTTTTACAGTTATTTTTGCCAACTTTCTTTAACCGGAAGCTGTTTCACTATCATGGAAAATAAATCAACGGAAAGGGTACATTGTCTGATCATCGGTTCCGGACCCGCCGGTTACTCGGCGGCTATTTATACGGCGAGGGCAAATCTGAAACCTGTCCTCTACCAGGGCATTCAACCGGGCGGGCAGCTGACGATCACCACGGAAGTAGAAAATTATCCCGGATATCCCAACGGCGTTCAGGGGCCTGAAATGATGGTTGATTTTGAAAAGCAGGCCACGCGCATGGGAGCGGATATCCGCTTCGGGCTGGCCACGAAAGTGGATTTCTCCGGAACGCCTTTTAAAGTCTGGATCGACGAAGAGAAACTGATCGAAGCCGACGCGGTGATCATTGCTACCGGCGCTTCGGCCAAATGGCTCGGACTGGAAAGCGAACAACGGCTGAATGGTTATGGCGTGAGCGCCTGTGCCGTTTGCGATGGATTTTTCTTCAAGGGAAAGGAAGTGGCCATTGTGGGCGCCGGAGATACGGCTGCGGAAGAAGCGCTCTATCTTTCCAAGCTGGCGCCGCAGGTGCACATGTTCATCCGCCGCGACCGGATGCGGGCATCGCAGGTTATGCAGCAACGCGTGCAGGAAACGCCGAATATTAAAATCTACTGGAATACGGAAGTGGTAGAAGTGATCGGAGAGCACCAGGTTTCCGCCGTCCGGATCAAAAATAACAAAGACAATTCGGAGCAGGCGATCCCGGTGAAGGGGTTCTTCGTGGCTATCGGGCATGAACCGAATTCTGCGATTTTCAAGGGATGGCTGAATATGGATGAAACAGGTTACATTCAAACTATTCCCGGCAGTTCCCGAACCAATATTGAAGGCGTGTTTGCCGCCGGAGACGTTCAGGACAAGACCTATCGGCAGGCGGTGACGGCGGCAGGCAGCGGATGTATGGCCGCACTCGACGCGGAACGGTACCTGGCGATGAAGCCCAAAAAATAAAAGAACCGGAATTATCATGCTCACCATTGAATTGCAGCAGCTGATCTTTCATGCACACCATGGTATTTACGAGGAAGAGCGCCGGGTGATGAACACATTCGAAGTGAACCTGAGCGTATCCTTTCCGGAAAAATCGACTGCCTACGAGGGCACGGAAGATACCATCAGTTATGTCAGCCTGTATCATATTGTCGAGCAGAAGATCGGAAACCCCGCATTCCTGCTGGAAAAGATCTGCCAGGAAATCATTTTGAGAATTAAAAAGCAATATCCCGTTGTACGGGAAATAAAAATCAGCATTTTTAAACTCCAGGCGCCCATAGAGCATTTTGCAGGTCGGGCGGGTGTGACCATGCATAAACGATTTGATGACTGATGCCGATGGGTGATCAGTCGTCATTTTGTAGTATTATTGCGACCGACTATGTCAATCAGACCCGTTTTTGATATACAGAATGAAGACCCGGCTGCGGAAGATCCGGTTCAATGCCGAATGCTTATTGAAGCAGGGCCTGCGTCATTGAGCTATGTGGTGCTTAATGTCCGCGGCATGCGTCCGGTGGCGATTAAAGTATTCCAGTGGGCGAACCAAAAAGGGGCGACTGCTCACGATACGATCCGGTCTGTTATAGATCAGGATCCCCTGCTTTCCCAATTTCCGGCGAACGAAGTGTTTTTAGTATATAATTTTCCGGAAAGCAATCTGGTCCCGGAGAAATATTTTTCCGACGATTGCGTGCGGCCTTTTACCAACCTGGTATACGGCGATCTGAGCGACGACCTCGTGTTAGATGAAAAGGTTCCATGGTTTGAATTTCATAATGTTTACCGCGTGCCGCGCGAACTGCATTTCCTGATGCAGGAGAAATTTCCCAATACCCGGTTCTGGCATTTCTACAGCCTGCAGTTGAAATGCTACAAGATGTTTACAGCAAAGGAAGAGCCCTTTTTCCTGAAGGTCTTTTTTCAAAGCGATCAAATGCAGGTGATGATCTGCCGGCGCGGGCAATTGCAATTGATCCGTCATTTCGCCTACCAGGACGCCAAAGACGTGTTATATCATCTGCTCAACGGTTGCCAGCAGCTGAATATCGATCCCCGCGAAGCCGTGCTTGAGCTTTCCGGCATGATAGAAAAGAAATCCGAGCTTTACGAAACGCTCGCCCAGTATTTTCTCAATATTCGCTTTGACAGCCTGGAGGACAGTATCCGGAAAACGGATGAATTGCTGCAGTTCCCAAACCATTTCTTTTCTTCCCTTTTGAAAATGGCGATATGCGTATAATCGGCGGCGCGCTGGGAGGCAGAAGGATCAATCCGCCAGCCAAAATGCCGCTGACCAGGCCTACCACAGACATTGCCAAAGAAGGGCTCTTTAATATACTTCAATCGAATTTGCAGATCGGGGGCATGAGAACGCTCGACCTGTTCGGAGGAACCGGTTGCATAAGTTATGAGCTCGCTTCGCGGGGAGCGGCTGATCTGACCATTGTTGAAAGGGACCGGCAGATGGAATCCTTTATCCGGAAAACGGCAGCAGATCTGAGTATTCGCAACCTGAAAGTGGTTCATTCAGATGTTTTTAAATTCCTGAAAACGCCTTCAGGGCCTTATGATTTTATTTTTGCCGGGCCGCCCTATGCGCTGGAAGCCATCGATGAGATCCCCCGTCTGATCACTTTGGGCGGATTCCTGGCGGCGGGAGGGTGGTTTGTGCTGGAGCATACCCCGCGCAATGATTACAAAGGATTTCCCTTTTTTGCAGCGCAGCGGAATTACGGTACAACGATATTTTCCATTTTTGTCAACAAATCCTGATGCGGCCTTTTTTTATCAGTGGAATCGGAACCGGTATAGGCAAAACCTTTGTTGCCGCCCTGCTTACCGAAGTATTGAAAGCCGACTACTGGAAGCCGGTGCAGGCCGGATTTGCCGAAGGGACCGACAGTGAAACGGTTCAACAGCTTTCGACTCATCCGGGCATGGTCATCCATCCGGAGACCTACCGGCTGAAACTGCCCGCATCTCCGCATATTGCTGCCCGTGAGGAAGGGATACGGATCGATCCGGACCACATACTGGAGCACTACGGGCAGTTCGATAATAACCGGCCGCTTATCATTGAGGGCGCCGGCGGACTGCTGGTTCCCCTGAATGAATCGCAAACGGTCATCGATCTGATCCTCGCCCTGAAGGCGAGGCTGATCCTGGTGAGCCGCAACTACCTGGGCAGCATCAATCATTCCCTGCTGAGCGCTGCGGTCTGCCGTCAGCGCGAAATCGATGTGGCGGGATGGGTATTTAATGATCAGTTCATGAACTATGAACAGGAGATTGCCGGCTGGTCCGGTATTCCCGCTTTATTCAGTCTGCCTTTGTTAACCGAACCCTCCCTGGAAAGCCTGAAGCGTGCTGCTGAAAGCATTGGGCCCCGGGTTCGGGAAATGCTGTTTCAGGATGCTGCTGGCAGGGAATGAACTAACTTTATCCAATGATATGATCAATCTCAATTATCCATTGCTCAAGCCGGTCCGGGTTTTGCTGCTTCCCTTTTCCTTTATCTACGGACTGGTCGTCATTGTGCGAAACTGGCTCTTCGATAAAAAAATAATGCATTCCGCTTCGTTCAACCTGCCGCTGATCTGCGTGGGCAATCTCGCCGTCGGCGGAACGGGCAAGTCGCCCATGGTGGAAATGCTGATCGGACGTTTGAAGGATCAGTTTCGGCTGGCTGTGCTGAGCCGCGGTTACAAGCGGAAAACGCGTGGTTACGCACTGGCCAGTTCACATACCAGCGCCCTGGAAATAGGTGATGAGCCCATGCAGTTTCATAATAAATTTCCCGATGTGACGGTGGCGGTAGGAGAGGAACGGATTGTGGCTATACCCCAGTTGCTGCATGATAAGCCGGACACCCAGGTAATCATCCTGGACGACGCTTTTCAGCACCGGTATGTGAAGGCGGGGTACAATATCCTGCTCACGGATGTCAATAATCTCTTTACGCGCGACTGGTTCCTGCCGACGGGAGACCTGCGCGACAGCAAGCGCAGTTACCTGCGTGCTGACCTGATCGTGGTCACCAAATGCGCCCCGGATATTTCCCTCGCGGAAAAGCACCGGATCATTCGCGAAATTAAACCGCAGGCGCATCAGCAGGTTTTCTTTTCCGCTATCGAATACGGGCTTCCCTATCATATTATCACCAAAGAGCAGTATATTAAAAAGCCGGAGGCTGAAGCGCTCCTGGTTACGGGCATTGCGAATCCGGCGCCTTTGAAGAAGCACCTGGAAGAAAATTTCAGGCAGTACGATGAGTTGGCCTACAGCGATCATCATATTTTTACCATCGACGATCTGAAATATATATTCAAGCGGTTCGATCAGATGCAGTCGGAAGAAAAAGTTATTTTGACCACGGAAAAAGATGCCGTCCGTTTAATGAAATTTGCACAGCAGTTGCGCGATAAGCCGGTTTTCGTGGTTCCTATCCGCCCGCTGATCTTATTTCAGGAACAGTCGGATTTTTTTAATCTGGTTACCGCGTTCATCCGGAATTTTCCTCAACAAGACTGATCAATATGGGGCATAAGCGAAATGATAAAAAGAAGAAAAAGCAGACCGATCATCTTTATCGCGGTGTGCTGGAAGTGACCCGCTCGGGGATGGGCTTTGTTATCTCAAAAAGCTTTGGGCAGGATATACTGGTCCGTCCCAATGACTTCAACACCGCCATGCATGGAGATACCGTACTGGTGCGCATTACCCGGGGTCAGCCGGGAATGGGCAGGGTGCAGGGGGAAGTGGAGGCCGTGGTGGAAAGAAAGCAAACGGACTTTGCAGGACATCTCGAAATGGGAGATGGC
>DASZRP010000213.1:0-7111 GCA_035548895.1 Puia sp.
AAGGTAATCATTGCAGACGACCATGTCCTGTTTCGACAGGGCGTGAAAACCGCACTCTCAGTAAAAAAGGATGTGGAACTGATTGCGGAAGCCGACAACGGCATGCAGCTGCTTAACCTCCTCAAGCACATGGAGCCGGACGTTATCCTGCTGGATATTCAGATGCCTATAATGGATGGAATTACAACGCTCCCGGAGATCCGGAAGCTTTATCCCCAGGTTCGGGTAATTATCCTATCGATGCACAATGATCATTCCATGATCTCTAAACTCATGGAAATCGGAGCTAATTCTTATCTCACAAAGAATTCCGACTCAGAAAATATTTATAATGCCATCAAGACCTGCTATGAGCAGGAGTTTTATTTTAATGAGTTGACTAATAAAGCCTTGTTGAGCGGTTTGCGAACCCGTCGTACGGAAACAGCAGTTCCTCATGTCGAGGCTAACCTCACAGAAAAGGAAACTACCATCCTGAAAATGATGTGCGAAGAAAAGACGACCAAGGAGATTGCGGATCTCGTAGAAATTAGCCCTCGCACAGTCGAAGCAATTCGCGACAAACTGAAGACGAAAACCGGAGCCAAATCGATGGCCGGACTTGTTATGTATGCTGTGAAAAATGGAATTATTGAGCAGCCTTAACAAAAAAATCTGGCAGCGATACTACGCCGCCATGCCTATCCGAACGGCTGCGCTTAAGCCGATGCCGCGGTACCTGATTACAGGACTCATCTTTCTTTTGACCTTTGAAGGTATCCGGGCTCAACCCTATACCATGCGGGCGGATAGCCTGAAACCCTGGCTTTGCAGGACCTGGGAAATTAACTATGTATTGATGGGTGCAGCAAAGGTGCTTCGATCACCTTCGGCTCCAAACCTGGTTTATCAATTTAGATCTGATCAAACATATATTTTTGATCCGGGCGATCCGGAAAATCGCCTCACAGGAAAATGGAATTTCGACGCCAAAAAAAAAGTAATCCATCTTGTTCCCGATAAACCGGTCAAAAACAAGAGCCAGATAATCGTTTCGGTACTACCCAATGAAATGATTATGCTGACCAATGCTAAAAACCCGGATAACCCCAATAATATGAGGATGGTGTTTCGGGTGCGAAGCGAATGATCAGATTCAGGGCCTGAAAACGCGAGCGAGTGCGGCTGCTGCAAATTTGTTTCCTGCCTCATTTAAGTGATAATCGCAGTCGAAATAGAACTTCTTTTCTGCGTTTTCTTGCTCTGCGAGTAGCGGTAGCAAATCGACGTAAGTAATATGGTTTTCTTTACAAAAGGCGCTCAAGGCTTCCGATAATGGTCCGGGACCCAATTCCCGAAATTGTTTGATTTCCTTGGGAGTCGGGAAACTGACAATTATCATTTGTTTATAGATAGCTGATGTCCTTATTTTTTTGAGAATAAATTGCATTTTTTCCCAATTGTCGGACGTGTAATGGTAATAGCCTGGAACCGGACCCGCTTTAGGGGAATAGTAAAGATCCTTTATATAACAGACGATATGAAACCAACATGTGAAGGCGCGTAAGAAGCGAACCAATCTTCCCCTTGGCGAGTTTTCCTTTTTTAGAAAACCGGCTTTATTGAATGTTGCCTTCTGAATGGAGTCTTCAACATAAATTAATTTGTAATCCGGATATTTCCCCTTGAAATAAGGTTTGTATCTTTTATAATAGGGATTTACGTTTGCGGATGTGTCGTTGTCCGTAAAATCATTATATGGGAAAAAGCCAAGGAGCACGGTAGAATGGTCGAACTGCTTTCCCAGTTTTTCATAAACCAGCCATTCTTGCGTAGTACCGAAGTCGGAGCAGGCAAAATTGAGAAATTCCCGATGGGTCAGGCTTTCCAGGCGATTTGAGATTCTTCCTTCAATCGGAATGCCATACCCTTCCATAAAAGAATCTCCGAGCACAAGTACACGATTTGTGTCGGTCGAATTCTTTGTTCTTTCAATATCCCTTGTACCAATGGAACTGATATCATAATCGAAGCGTTCGCAGTCCTCAGTTCTATGTACCGATTCCCGGTAATGCCAGGTTCCCCAAACTGTATCAATGTCGGCTACTAAAAAAGGATAATCCTTCAGCGTTAGCTGGTAGTGAAAATCCGGTAAACCGGCCTTGACATAATCTGTTTTAATGAATAGGTAACAAATAAATTCAACAAAAACGTACGTAATAACAATAACCAATGCCTTATACCTTTGGACCTTTCGCATAGACAACAAAGGTAATGTCGCTCAGCTAAAGTCTGCTATGTATTAAGCTATACTAAATAGACACTTGTTTTGAATAGTTTGTGTGTAAGCTTCACTTTTTAGAACTGCTAGCGTTGCATCTGCTATTCTGACCTTAAACTTTTTGCCGGGTTCATTAATGCAGACTTGATTGGTATGTTTACGGTAAGCCCGCCAATATTGATCGAAGAATAGACCCCGGTCTATAACAAACTTCTCCAGGCGATTTTAAATTAGTTTCTTAGCATAGGCTATAATTGAGAATTCAATGCCTACTCCGAGCGGAGGCTGTTTACCGGATTGGCAAGCGCGGCCTTAATCGCCTGAAAGCTTATTGTGAACAGGGCAATGGCTATCGAAAGCAGGCTCGCCAGCCCAAACACCCACCATTCGATCTGAACCCGATAGGGATAAGACTGTAGCCATCGGTGCATGGTAAACCACGCAATCGGCGAAGCGATCAGGATTGCCAGCAATACCAGCTTTAAAAAATCTTTCGATAAAAGGGTGGTGATCCCGGCTACGGATGCCCCCAACACTTTGCGCACGCCAATTTCCTTTATTCGGTTTTCTGCAGTATAAGTGGCAAGCCCAAACAGGCCGAGGCAGGAGATGAAAATTGTTAGTCCGGCAAAAAGTGCCGCAAGACTGCCCGTCCGCTTCTCATTGACAAATTTTTGTTCATAGTCCTCGTCAACGAAACGGTATTCGAACGGATAGGACGGGTTATATTGTTTGAAAATTCTTTCCATCCGGCTCAGATTGTCGGCAGTACTGTGATTGGGATTGAGGCGTACATTCAGTACATACATGTCAAATCCCGCAGGACCGCTGATGATCATCGGGTTTACCGGTTGATAAGGAGATTCGAGAATAAAATCTTTCGTGACGCCGATAATATGCCATTTTCTTTCATTAAAGGTGACCGTCTGACCCACCGGATTTTTTAGCCGCATGAGTTTGACGGCCGTTTCATTCAACAACAGTCCGGACGAATCTGTGGGGTAGTTTAGAATATCGATATCTCTTCCCTGTACCAGATGCAGTCCCATATTTTTCACAAAGGCGGCATCTGTACTAAGCAGCGTGAAGTCTATTTTCTTATCAGCCTCAGTACTGCCCGGCCATTCAAAGCCCCAACTGTCCGCCCAATGCTGCGTCATTGGCCCGCTGGTTCGCGTTACACCTGCAGCAACGCCCTGCGCCAATAACTCATTTTTGATGAGATTATAGTGTTTTTGCAGGTCTCCCTGCATAAAGGCATACACCAGATGATCTTTATTGTACCCGGTGTCACGGCTTTGGGCATATTTTAATTGATGTTCAACAATAATTGTAGAGATGATCAGAATAATGGCGAAAGAGAACTGAAGTACAACCAGGATCTTACGAGGCGTGATCAAAGTATGCGCCGCCTTTGCGGCGCCTTTTAAAACTTTTGCCGGCTTAAAGGAGGAAAGATAAAATGCGGGATAACTTCCGGCAACGAGCCCTGTTATCAATACAAATCCCAATGAAACGATCCAGAAAACGGGATTGCTGAAATTGATGAACAGGCTTTTGCTGACGAGCAGATTGAAGGAACTCAGGCTGACCTGCACAATCATCAGTGCCAGCACACCGGCAAAGACCGAGATCAACACAGATTCCATAAGAAATTGCATCACCAGTTTTGCTTTTGGCGCGCCGGATACTTTTCTTATACCCACTTCCTTGGCGCGTTTTTCACTTCGTGCCGTACTGAGATTCATGAAATTAATACAGGCAATGAGCAAAATGAAAATGGCAACGATGATAAATAACCGGACAATTTCAATTTGCCCTCCGGCGATTTGACCGTTTTCAAACCTCGAGTACAAATGCCATTTGGAGACCGGGTGAAGGAAAATTTCGGTGTTCAGGGTGCTGCCTGGTGTTGCATGGGATATGACAATATCTTTCACACGCTTGTCAAAAGCGGCCTCGGAAATGCCGGGTTTAAGCGTAATATAGGTCCTGGTAGAATTGTTCCCCCAGTAATTATCGTCCCAGTTCAGTTTAGTCAGGTACGACCAGGGTAACAGATAATCGAAATGAAATTGAGTGTTGTTTGGTAAATCTTTTAATACGCCGGCGACGGTAAAATAATTATTGCTGTCTACCTTGACGGTTTTGCCCATCGGATCTTCATCACCAAACAGTTTCCTGGCCCCGGACTCGGTAAGCACAAGCCGGTTAAGGGAGGCCAGGGCCGTTGACGGATTCCCCTTGACAAGCGGAAAGCTGAACATGCGTAAAAAGCCGCTGTCGGTGAAATTGCCGGCCAAATTCAGATGCTTGTCGCCAACGCTGAACAGGAAGTTGGCATTGGAGAACCGAACGGCGTCTTCCACTTCCGGATAGTCCTTCTTCAGCGTCGGAGCCATAATTTTAGGAGTGAAATCCCAGCACGAAATTGTCCCATTCATCGTTGCCCGGTTATACATTTCGTAAAGGCGATCCCCCTTTTTATGAAAACGATCGTAGCTCATCTCGTTTTGTACCCAAAGCAGAATCAGCACCGCGCTTGCCATACCAATACTGAGACCAAGGATATTGATGGCGGAAAAAACCTTGTTCCGCTTCAGGTTTCTGATGGCAACGAGGAAATAATTTCTGACCATATACTAACAATTTTGCAATTTGAAATTCAGGCAGGCGAATTCAATGTTCATCAGGTTGCCAAGGAGATGCCATTTTTATAAGTAATTTAAGGCCAACATATTATATTTTTGAGACTTTTTGCACCATGTTCGGTTTTGATACGGCCGGTGTTCATTAATGAAATCGGCTATCTTCGATGGTTCCGCTCGAAATATGACTCAATTCATCAATATAGACGGGCAGCTAACTAGCTCAGAACGCCCGGTGGCGACGGCCGCTAATCGCAGCTTGCGCTATGGCGATGGACTGTTCGAATCGATGCACTGGAAATCCGGAAAACTGCCGCTGGGTGATTTCCATTTTCAACGGCTATTTGAAGGGATGAAAGCACTTCGACTTGAAAGTCCGTCAACTTTTACAGCGGAATACTTACACCATCAGATCGACTTGCTTTGTGCTCAAAACAAACTGGATTCTGCAAGGATCCGGCTTAACCTGTTTAGGGAAGACGGCGGACTGCTGGCGCCACGCCATAACAGGGCGAGGTTCATCATCGAAACGGCTGCGTTAACCAGGATTTCTGATGAACCGCTGCGGTTGACCGTTTATCGTGAACAAAAAAAAGCAAATGGTTTGTTGGCCAATCTTAAAACCAATAGTCACCTGTTGTATATTCTTGCTGCGCAATATGCAAATGCCGAAGGCTTCGATGATGCCCTGATACTGAACACGGCAGACCGCTTTTGCGAAGCGACCTCGAGTAATGTTTTTTTTATCCGCGATAGTCGGTTATATACGCCTTCACTTGAGGAAGGTTGTGTGGCCGGCGTTATGCGGAGGCATTTGCTGGCGCAATTGCCTGGTATGGGGTTTTCAGTCAGTGAAATTCCGGTCGACAAAGAATTGCTTATGACCATGGATGAAATGTTCCTGACAAATGCCGTGCGTGGGATAAGAATGGTCGGCTCTTTTTCCGGCAAGTCATTTTCAACATCTATCGGGCCTAAACTGGCAAAGGCTTTTAATTTGCTTTTCTGAATAGAGGCGAACGTTGCTGTTTTTAAACCTGCTGTAACTGCATCGTATTGTAAACAGCCAACAAAGTGTCTACTGCCTTTTTCCCCTCTTTGCCGAGCCCCAAGGAGAAATGATTGACATAAAGATCTATGTGTTGCCTCATAATGGCTTCATCCATTTCCTGAGCATGCTGCTTCACATAGTCTGAGAGCTGGGGATAGTTTGCCTGAGAATACATTACGCTTTTCCGAATTAGTTCATTGATCCGGGTCGCTGTTTCCCCGTCCCAATTGTTTCTGAGCACAATGCCCCCCAGGGGAATAGGGGCCTGTGTCTTTTCTTCCCAGAATTCTCCAAGGTCCATTAGCCTGACCAGGCCGCGTTTCATATAGGTAAAACGGTTCTCGTGGATGATTACCCCGCAGTCAACCCTGCCATCGAGCACGGCATGCTCGATATCCGAAAAGAGCATAAATTCTTTGTTGACGGCATTGGGGAAGGCGAGACTGAACAGCATGTGTGCGGTTGTTTCCCTGCCCGGAATGGCAACGCGCAATTCATTTACCTTACTCACCGGAATATTTTCTCTGGCAATGAGCAGGGGGCCGACCCCTCTTCCCAGTGCACCTCCGGCATCAAGCAGTTGATAGTTTTTTTGGATCAATGGCCATACGCCATAGCTGATCTTGCTGAGGTCCAGCCTTTTCTCCAGCGCCCAGCGGTTAAGGGTCTGCACATCTTCAAGTACGGGCTCGAATTGAAAATCACCCGTGTCGATTTTTCCATTGACCAGGGCATCAAAGATGAACGTGTCGTTGGGGCAGGGACTAAATCCTAAGGATAGCTTCATCGATTGAATATGATTGTTTTAATAAGCTGATGAGTGATTGATTCAGGCTGTTTATCGCTTCTTTCATTTTCCATTTCTTTTTATCGCGTTCGCCAAGAACATTGGAAACGGACCTGATCTGCAGGAATGGGATTTTCTCCATCAGGCAGACAAAATGAAAAGCGGCGCCTTCCATACTCTCAACAAAATTCGATGACTTTTGTTTCAACAGGTTGATGCGTATCGGATCAGTGCTGATTTCGTTTACAGTTATTCCTCCTATAAAAGGAAGTGTTGTCCACTCCATAAATTGATGATAGGGGTTTTTTAGCAGCCCGTCCTCAAAAGGAAACTGGTGGGCATCGCTCAGATTAAGGTCGAAGATA
>DASZRP010000214.1:0-18624 GCA_035548895.1 Puia sp.
CTTGGTTCTGCTGCACACTTGTGGACTTTAATCGGCGTGGAGTTTGCGCTGGCGCTTCTGAGCGATGCGCTTGGACGATGCGTCAACCTGCTCGACAGCCTGCTCGGCGACTTATTCAATAAAATAAGTTCGGTGCGCATCATGGAGCATGCCGCCACCCTCGATCTTGAGCAGTTTGAAGATGCTGTTTTCTACGATAAACTGGAAAGAGCGCGTCAGCAGACCTCCGGCCGAACCATTCTTCTTTCCCAGGTGCTCAGCCAGGTGCAGGACCTGATCACCATGGGCTTTCTTGCAGCCGGGCTGATCTTATTCAATCCCTGGCTGATCCTGTTGCTATTCATCAGCATTCTTCCTTCTTTTCTCGGCGAGTATTATTTTAACGACCAGACCTATGCGTTGAACCGGAGGCAAACACCGGAAAGAAGGGAACTGGATTATCTGCGTTATCTCGGAGCAAGCGATGAGACGGCAAGAGAAGTAAAAATATTCGGATTGTCGCCCTTCATTATCGATAAATTTAAAGCGCTGTCCGACAGGTTTTATTACAGTAACCGTAAAATAGCGATGGGCCGTTCACTCTGGGGAACTGTCTTTACGCTGATCGGCAGCCTCGGTTATTACGGCGCTTATGTCTATATTATTTTCCAGACCATACGCGGGCAGATCAGCATTGGACAACTCACTTTTCTTGCCGGTTCATTTCGCCAGATGAAATCGCTGATGGAGTCTGTGTTGAATCGCTTCACCGCCGTTTCGCAAGGCGCTATTTACCTCAGCGACTACTTCGAGTTTTTCGAGATACAGCCTGATATTCTATCGGGAACGCGCCTGCGCCCTTTCCCTGATCCGCTGAAAACCGGATTTGTTTTTGAGAATGTCGGATTTCGCTACCGGAACAGCGACCTGTGGGCAATACGGAATATCAGTTTTACTTTGCACGCCGGGGAAAAGATCGCGCTGGTGGGAGAGAATGGAGCGGGGAAGACGACCCTGGTGAAATTATTGGCCCGCCTCTACGATCCGACAGAAGGTCGGATTTTGTTGGAAGGACATGATCTGAAAGAATATGATCTGGAAAGCCTGCGGAGTCATATCGGCGTCATATTCCAGGATTATCTGCGCTATCAGATGAAGGTCTCGGATAATATTGCGGTAGGCAATATTGATGAAAAAGAAAATAAACCGAAGATCATGTCGGCGGCAGAACAGAGTCTTGCCGCGGGATTGGTGGAACGGCTGGCCGGCGGTTACGACCAGATGTTAGGCAAACGGTTTTCCGAAGGAGTTGAGCTCTCGGGAGGCGAGTGGCAAAAAGTAGCGCTGGCACGGGCCTATATGCGGGAGGCGGCGGTGCTGATTCTTGATGAACCGACTTCTGCGCTCGATGCGCGCGCTGAGTTCGAAGTCTTTCAGCGTTTCGCCGAATTGACCCAGGGGCGGACGGCCGTATTGATCTCCCACCGGTTCTCCACCGTTCGCATGGCCGATCGTATTCTGGTCTTGCAGCATGGCAGGCTGGTCGAATCGGGAACGCATACGGAACTTCTTCAGCGCAACGGCATGTATGCCGAACTCTTCAATCTCCAGGCAAAAGGATATCAGTGATCCGGTTGATCGGCATGAATGAAAAGGAAACATATTGTCCCCGTTGCAAGAAACCCTTTACCTGTAAGCGGGACGATATTGCCCACTGCCACTGTTCGCAGATTTCGATAAGCAATGAAACCCGGCTTTTTCTTTCCAAAACATTCTATGGATGTCTTTGCAATCAATGCCTGGCTGAACTTGATCAGCTCGTCGCCCGGGAAAAAGAATATCCTTTTCCAGGCCCCGGCGGAGAACTAATTGAGGGCGTTCATTTTTATAAGGAAGGTATTTACCGCGTGTTTACGGAGTTTTATCATATTTCAAGGGGTTACTGCTGCCGCAGCGGATGCAGACATTGCGCATACGGGTTCAAAAAAAGATATGCGGAATGAGACGTTAACGCAGAGATCTGTATTTCGCCGTGGCCGGTATTTTTATTGCAAATTCAGGCGCGAAAGAACAGTTCGTTAAACAGGCTTTTTCGGCGGCAGGGCGAAGGCAATGGCCTCATGCTCAAAATGACCCTTATGGGAACCATCGCAGAAGGGTTTGTTCTGCGACAGGCCGCAACGGCATATCGATATAATTTCCCTCCCGCCCAGGTCGTAGGGATTTCCATGAATATCCACGATTTCAAAATCGCCCTCCACTTTCAGCGATCCATTGCTTTTTACCGTAATGCGCGCAGCGGCCATAATCAGTTTTTTATTTAATAGGCAAAAGTAAGGGAATTGAGAAGCGGTCGCCACCACAGCCAATCTGTTAAAAAATAAGCCGGAGCAAAATCTGTGGATATGACCAGTTCCTTTTGTTGAAATTGTGTATTACTTTTGCGTTCGATCTGTTTTCATGAATCGAAAAAAGAACATTCGGCCTGCCCTTTCCCGGGGATTCATTTTATTAGGTTATCTTATTTTCTCGCTGGTTCAGCTGAATATTCATTTCAACGGAGCGCCCCAAACGGCTTCTTACTTCTCTAACGGATACAATCTGGAAAACGCAAGGCCGCCTGTTTCCGGCGCCGGTTATTACATTATACATAAGGCGACAGGTAAAGACGGAAAGAAATTTTCGTTTCGGCTGAACCGACGGTTTTATCCTGAATACTTCAAGGTTTCCGAACTTTCTGTTGCGGGGTTCGAGCCTTATGCTGTTTCCTACAACTATCCGCGTATTGAAATCGATCCGAACCGGGATCTGCGGAGGCCGAGCTACGGACTAAGAGGCCCTCCTGTGATTGTTTAACAACCGGTTAAACAATTTTCTCATTTCAATAACGACCTATGTTCACTTTCCCGAAAAGAAAGGTGGCGGCTCTATGGATACTGACTTCATTGGTTGCGCCCTCTTTTCTTTTTGCCCAGCAATCCCGCCTGAACCTGTCTGCCTTAATAGACTCGGCGGATCATTATCTGCCAACGCTCCAGGAAAAACAGGCGCTGCTGAATAGCGCTTCCGCGAATGTCACAGACGCCCGTCATCAGTTTTTGCCCGCCTTCCGGCTGAGCGACCAGGTGACGCTCGGTAGCGATAACTCCATGGCGGGCAGCTATTTTTCCTATGGTATAATTCCTTCCACCTCTGCCGGCGTTCGGGATGCCAACGACATGCAGGCGGCTTCCGGCAATATTGCTATTCTCTACGGTCAGTACGACCTGATCGATTTTGGTTACCGGAATGCCCGGATCGACGAGGCGCGAGCGGAAGAAAATTTCCAGCACGCCGATCTGGCCCGGGAGATCTACATCCAAAACAGCCGGGTGAGCAGAGCCTACTTTCACCTGCTGATCGCAGAAGCCCGGATGGCAGTGGAAGGGCAAACCGTGAGTCGCTATGATACGATCTTTTCAACGATTCGCGGCCTGACGGGTGCCGGTATTAAACCGGGTTCCGATTCGTCCTTAGCGAAAGCCGAGCTTTCGAAAAGCAGGATCACCTATAACCAGCTTAACGGACTCGCTGATAATTACCGGCAGGAGCTCGCTTATCTCACCGGTATTGATCCGGGTCACCTGGAGATCGATACCACGTTGCTGTTCCAATACCGACGCGCCGCCCTGTTCAACGGAGATACTTCTGCTGCGGCCAATCCCCTGATCGATTACTATCAGAACCTGCAAAAAACCTATCAGGCAAATGAAAAGCTGATTGCGCGGAGCTATCTGCCGCGGATCAGTCTTACCGCCGCCTCCTGGGCAAGAGGTTCCAGCATCGTGTACGACGACCAGTATAAAGGCCTGCCGACAGGCTGGGGCCTGCAGCGATTCAATTATATGGCGGGACTTTCTTTTCAGTATGATCTGTTCAACGGCCTGCATAAAAAAGACCGGTTAAGGAGTTTTGGTTTTGAACGCGAGGCTTCTGAACTGGAGCTCAGGCAGCAAATACTGAACCTGGACTTTGCTTCCAAACGGGCGCAGAACGACATCGAGATTACAGAACGAAACCTGCTGGAGCTGCCCATTCAATACCAGGCGGCAGTAGATACCTATAACCAGAAAATGGCCCAGTACAAAGCCGGTATCATTACCCTGATCGACCTGACGAATGCAGCCTTTGTGCTCGACCGTTCACTGAATGATTACGTGCAGACGGTCGGCAGCTGGTATCTCGCAAAGCTTGAACAGTCTATTGCGGGCGGCAACCTCGCGACTTTTATTCAATCTCTTTAATTAAAATATTATGGTACGTTTCGCCTTGAGAAGACCCATTACCGTAATGGTCATTTTCTTTGGCATTCTGTTGTTCTCGGTAATGGCCATCCGGACCATTCCCATAGATATTTTTCCCAGGCTGAATCTGCCCACGATCTATGTGATCGAATCTTATGGCGGCATGTCGCCGCAGCAGATGGAAGGATTCTTCTCCACCCGCATGATGGATCAGTTTCTGTATGTGAACGGGATAAAAAATATCGAAAGCAAGAATATCCAGGGCCTCACGCTCATCAAGCTATCTTTTTATGAAAATACCGACATGGCCGAGGCCTCCGCACAGGTGGCCCTGCAGGTAAACCGGGCTTCAAAGTTCTTTCCGCCAGGCGCTTTGCCGCCACAGGTGATCCGCTTCGATGCCTCTTCACTGCCCGTGGGTCAGCTCGTGTTCAGCAGCAAAACCAAATCGCTGAAAGAGATCTACGACCTGGTGGCAACCCGAATCCGGCCGATGTTTGCGTCCGTACCCGGGCTTTCAGCTCCTCCGCCCTTCGGCGCCAATTCGCGCTCCATCGTAGTGAACGTTGACCCGGAAAAATTGAGGCGTTTCAATATCTCTCCGGACCAGGTCGTCGATGCCATTGCGAAGAATAATGCCATGACGCCTGCCGGTAATTTGCGCGTGGGTAACCTGATGTATGTAACCACCGTTAACTCGCTCGAAGATGAGGTTAAGGAATTCGGAGATATTCCCCTTGTCAACGACGGCACTTCAACGGTTTTTATTCACGATGTCGCTTCCGTACTCGATGCTTCCGATGTTACGGTTGACTATGCGCTGATCAACGGCAAGCGCTCCGTATATATGCCGGTAGTCAAAACGGCGGAGGCTTCCACCTGGGATGTTGTGCAGCTATTAAAAGCGAGACTTCCGGAGATGCGTGATCTGATGCCGGATGATGTGAAGATCAGCTATGAATTCGACCAGTCCGTTTTTGTGATGAACGCGGTCAAAAGCCTGATGACCGAAGGCATCCTCGGCGCCGTGCTCACCGGATTAATGGTGCTTCTTTTCCTGCGCGACTGGCGCAGCAGCCTGGTCGTGATCATCACTATTCCTGTTGCCATTCTCGGCAGCGTGCTGTTTCTTCACCTCTCCGGTCAAACCATCAATATCATGACATTGAGCGGCCTGGCCCTCGCTATTGGGGTGCTTGTCGACCAGGCCACGGTGACCATCGAGAATATTCATCAGCACCTTGAAATGGGTAAATCATTGCGGAAGGCAGTATTCGATGCCTGTGCGGAGATCGCTTTTCCCCTGTTATTAATCCTGCTCTGTATTCTGGCGGTGTTTGCGCCTTCCTTTGTAATGAACGGCGTGCCCAAGGCGATGTTCCTGCCGCTTTCTCTTTCGATCGGTTATGCCATGATCTTTTCTTTCATTGCTGCGCAAACCCTGGTTCCGGTGATTTCTGTCTGGTTGCTGAAGGAAGACATGTTCCGCTACCGCCACAGGGGCATTCACGCGCATGCAGGTCTGGCCTTAAACGAAGCAGAGTTTCAGGAGGTGAAACAGCACAATATCGAAGAAGAAAAACATGCACCGGAAAATAATTTTTTCCAGCGACTGAAATCCGGAATTATGAAAAGGCTGGATCAATGGATGCCCCGGAGAAAGATCATCGTTTCCGCTTATCTCCTGATCACGCTTGTTGCCGCGGCGTTTTGCTTCATGCATATCGGGAAAGATCTTTTGCCAAAAACCAACAATGGCCAGTTGCAAATACGGCTCCGGGAGCCCGACGGCACGCGCCTCGAGAAAACGGAAAGAACGGTTCGGGGTGTGCTCAGCCTGCTCGATTCTACCGTGAACGGACACCTGGGGATCAGTTCGGTCTATGTAGGGCTCGTGCCGAGCAGTTACGGAACCAGTAACCTCTATGTGTTCAACAGCGGCACAAACGAAGCCGTGATGGAAGTAGAGCTGGATGATTCCTATAAGGTCAATCTGGATGAATTAAAAGATCGCCTGCGCAAAAATATCCTGACAGCCTATCCCGACCTGCGCATTTCCTTTGAACCGATCGAGCTCACGGAGAAGATCATGGCGCAGGGCGCTTCCACGCCGATTGAAGTGCGGGTGGCCGGAAAAAATTTCGATAATATTAAGGCGTACGCGGAACGGCTTAACGCTTCATTGAAAGAAGTTCCTTATCTCCGCGATGTGCAGATCGCCCAGCCCCTGCATTTCCCGACCATCAGCATGCACCTGGATCGTTTTCGGCTCGCGCAAATGGGATTGGACCTGCAGGAAGTGGCCAGAAGTATTACCGACGCCACGTCCTCCAGCCGCTTCACTGAAAAAGTACAGTGGCTGGACAAGCGCGTAGCATATACCTATCAGGTGCAGGTGCAGGTGCCGGAATATCTGATGAACTCGATGGAACAATTGAAATCCATTACCCTGGTCAAAGGGAAGGAGAGGCCCATACTGTCGGATGTTGCGCAGTTCAGCGTCGACACCCTGCCGGGAGAATATGACCGTACGGGTCCCCGCCGGTTTCTTACGGTAAGCGCCAATATTTATCAGCGGGATCTGGGCAGTGCAACCAAAGCCGTGGAACAGGCAGTCCACAATCTCGGGCCATTGCCGCCGGGGCTGGTGGTCGAAGTAAAAGGGATGTCCTCTTTGCTGACGGACACCCTTAATTCGCTGCAGACCGGACTGATCGTCGCGATCATCGTGATCCTTTTATTGCTGGCTGCCAATTACCAGTCCTTCCGCCTGTCGATTACGGTACTGGCTACGGTGCCCGCCGTGATCCTCGGCGCGATGCTCCTGCTGCTGGCGACGGGGTCTACTCTCAACCTGCAATCTTATATGGGCATTATTATGTCGACCGGCGTTTCTGTCGCCAACGCCATTTTAATTGTCACCAATGCGGAATCATTGCGCCTGGAATATAGAGATCCCTATAAGGCTGCGGTAACCGCCGCCGGCATAAGGCTCAGGCCAATCCTGATGACAAGCCTGGCAATGATCGCCGGCATGATCCCCATGGCCAGCGGACTTGGCGAAGCGGGCGATCAATCGGCGCCGCTCGGAAGAGCGGTTATCGGGGGACTTATTGCGTCCACCTTTGCCGCCTTGTTTATTGTTCCCCTGGTTTATGCCTGGATGCAACAGAAAACATCATTCAACACAAAATCACTATTAGCCGAAGATTCAGATGAACACCAATAAATTTTTTACCATGAAAATATTCTCCTTGCTGTTATTACCCCTGGCCCTGATGCTGGCCTGTTGTCACTCGGACCCACCAAAAAAGGCGGATGACCCGGCGCCTGTACCAGCGGTTCATTACGAACTCGTACCGGTAAAAACCAATGGCCTTAACACTGCGATCAAATTACCCGGTCAGCTGGCAGCCTGGGAGCAGGTCAGCATCTTTCCCAAGGTAAATGGCTATGTAAAAGAAGTGAATGTCGATATTGGTTCGAAAGTGTCGCGCGGGCAACTGCTGATGACGCTGGAAGCGCCGGAACTTGAACAGTCAGCGCTGCAGGCAAAGGAAAAATACGCCAGAACACGCGCCGATCTTTCAATCGACCGGGAACATTACAATCGCCTGCTGGAAGCGTCGCAAACACCGGGCGCTATTTCTCCCCTGGATCTTTCTTCGTTAAAGGCCAAAGTGGAATCGGATAGCGCCGTGAGCAGCGCGGCAAAAACCAACTGGGAAATGGAACAAACCATGGAAGCTTATCTGAAAGTGCAAGCCCCGTTCAATGGCGTGATCACCGTACGCAATGTGCATCCCGGTGCCCTTGTTAGCGCCGAAGCAAAAGATGCAGGGCCTATGCTTGAGCTAAAAAATGTCGCCGTGCTCCGGCTTCAGGTGGATATTCCTGAAAACCTGGCCGGCACAATGAAAACGGGAGATACCATTTCATTCTACACCAGTGCATTCCCCGGGAAAAAGATGACAGCGCATATCAGCCGTAAATCTTTTAATATTAATGCGCAGTTCAGGAGCGAACGCATCGAGGCCGATGTGGCAAATAACGAGGAGTTGCTCGCACCAGGCATGTACGCCGACGTAATTGTTTATTCAAAAGGCGCGGAAGGGGGATTTACCGTTCCAAGATCGAGCGTGGTCAGCTCAACGGAAAGAAAATATGTGCTCGCGATCAGATCGAACCAGGTGAAAAAAATCGACGTGACTTCCGGTATCGAATCGGGCGATTTTATCGAGGTATTTGGAAACCTGGATAAAGGTGACAGCGTGATCCGGCGCGCGAATGAAGAAATCCCGGAAGGACCGTTATCACAATAAAGCCGGGAAGTTTGCGAACAGACCTGTATATTTGGTTTCAATCAAATACGAAATGAAAAAAGCGATTGCCTGCCTGTTGTTTGCTGCCGTAACTATGTCCTTTCTGCCGGCAAAGAAAACGAGGGTCATATTCTTTGGTGATTCCATAACGCAAATGGGCGTTGAGCCGACGGGTTATGTTACCCTGGCGGACAGTATTTTAAACGCCGGGAACAATAATTACGATGTGATCGGCGCCGGTATCGGAGGCAATAAAGTATATGATCTGTATCTGCGCATGGACGACGACGTGATAGCCAAATCTCCGGATATCGTGGTGATCTGGGTTGGCGTAAACGATGTGTGGCATAAGAGAAGTTCAGGCACCGGTACAGATCCGGACAAGTTTGAGAAATTTTATCTCGCGATCATTAAGAAGCTGAAGGCCATTAACGCCAAAGTGATTATTTGCACACCCTCCACGATTGGAGAGAAAACAGACTACAGCGATGAGCAGGACGGAGATCTGAATAAATACTCGAATATCATTCGCCGGATCGCAGCCGACCAGCAGGTCGGCCTGATCGATCTGCGCAAGGATTTTCATGAGTATGAGCTGGCGCACAACTCCGGGAATCTCGAAAAAGGTGTTCTCACGCGCGATGGCGTTCACCTGAACGAAGCAGGGAACCGGTTCGTCGCCAATATTATGGCTTCAGCTATAAGCCAGGTGCATTGACGGGCTCACGGAATAGTTTCCGCGTCGACCACCTCGTACATATTGCGCCCGCCAACCAGCACAGGCTGGAAATAGGTGTCGTTGTACCGCAGCAGCACTACGCCGTTAATATTGATCTGTTCGCATCCTTCGGGAAGATTGCTGATCAAAGCCCCGGGGGGCGCCTGTACCACCTGGTATTGCCCGTCGGATGTTGGCAAAAAGAAAGCGCCTCCGTAATAACGATAGAACACACCGTCTACTTCGCAGGTCTCGTAGCCCAGCGGCACCGAGGTAACGACCACGGATACCGGCGCAGGCACTACACGGTAGCCTCCGTTGTAAGGTGAATAAAATACACCGCTGCTATAATAAAATTGAACATTGTTGTAGTAAACAATCGCTGCGGAGGCGGCCATGCCGGCCATGAAGAATCCTACCGGATGCCAGGCGGGCCAGACATAGGGCCGGTAAGGATGATAATAATAGGCATGGTAGCTGTAGAACCTTCTGCCCTGGTACACGTAAGGCGGTCTGGTATAGGGCGGACGATGCGGTGGTCTGTATGAAGCCGGCGGCCGGTGCGACGGTGGAGGCGGAGGTCTGTGTGCCGGAGGTCGGGGAGCCGGTGGTTTCGGAGCAGGCGGTCTTGGAGCCGGAGGCTTTGGATGGGGCTTTGGCGGAGCCGGATGAACCGGTGGCCTGCCCGGCGGATGATTAGCCGGAGGATGTTGAGGCGGCGGTGGTTTATGAGCCGGAGGTCTTGCCGGCGGATGCTGAGGCGGAGGGGCCGGATGTGGAGGAGGCGCGGGGTGTGGCGCCGGACGAGGCTGTTGCGCCTGAACGGTAAGACCTGAACCCAACAACAACAGGAACGACAGGCAGCCGAACATCAGGTGTGAACAAACAGATTTTATCTTTTGCATATTCCAAATTACAAAAATGATATAAAGGCATCGGGTTTGTATGTGGGTATGCAATAACCGGTCCTAACCCGCGGGCGCAGGCGCCCAGTAATTTCCCGAGAGAATGAGCAGGCAGATCATCTTGATGCTGTTGTCGTAATAGTCGAAATCTTTTCGCTTGAATTGCACCAGGTAATTCCAAAGCGCATTCAGCCAACGCTGATTGGAAGCGTCGGTCATCGCCGAAACGGCGAAGGGAGCGATAAAGCTTAAGGCTTCAAAATGCCGGCTGGCGATATCATCTCCTTCAAGCGTATAGCCTGCTGAAATATTATCCGGATTATCTGATGATGTTTCCCTGATCCAATGATTGATCTTTTTTAACAAATCGTAAGCCCGCCGGTCGCCGCTCAACAGGTAATCGATGCCGATCCGCCAGGGCATGCGGCAGGCGTTGTAATTATAATAACCATCATACCGGGATTCGAGATAACCCGGCCCTGCCGGCCGCGGCCGGTCGCCGATATGCGTAATAAAATCCGGAAGTAATCCCGCTTCATCGCTGAAATTGTCCTGCATCAAAAAGAACAAGCGATAGTTGCTGTCAACGGCTTTCTGCCACTGTGCATCCCCGTTCGCCCGCGCGAAGACCTTAAAATGGTCCGGCATGAAGTCGGAAGACCGCATGTCGAAATAATCGTGACTGTCGGTTTCCACGGCGTCGCTGAGCAGGACATTATAAGTACGGTGATTGATCTCGTGTTGCATAATAGCCTTTATCCTTTTTCGGGCCTCCCCCAGGTAATCATATTTTCCGGATGAGCCCCACTGGTCGTGAGCCAGCAGCAGCGCATAAGCAATATCGAGATCTCCGTCGGTAGCCGAAGTGCCATCTTTGTTCCTGTTATTTCGAAGCTGCGACCAGGCCATCAATGCGGAGTCGGTTGCGCTGGGGTGCGCGAGCACATAACGATACAGGCTATCGAAGGTTTCCCGCGCTACAGGATCTGCACCGGCCATCAGGACGGTGATCATCATGCCATAGCCCTGGCCCTCCGAAACACTCTGCAATGAGGATCCTTCCTCTTCAAAAAAAACATAAGCCTGACCGGAGGCGGATACCCTATGGATATAAGTTGACTTCCAGTCACGGTAAAACGCCAGCACGGTGCTGTCCCGCTGCGCCGGAGAAAGATGATCCGGTAAAATGCTTCCCGGAGAATATCTCACATGCTGCGGAAAAGGCCGCGCCGGGTATTGCGAAAAAACAGATCCGCAGAAGAACAAAGAGAAGCCTAATAAGTAATGCTTTCGGATCATGATTTCAAAGCTGCAAGATTCAGACCGGGTGAATTTCGTAATTTTCCCGATAGAACTAAACTTATTGCATGATCCGGTTTTCTGTATCGATTGTTCGGTTTTTTACCTTCATCTTAACGATTCTTGCTGTTCCCTGCTTTTCCCAGGTCCATCAGATGCCCGCTTATCCGCTCGTCAGCCATGACCCTTATTTCAGCATTTGGTCTTTCAGCGACACGGTTACGGCGACGCCGACGAAACACTGGACCGGCGCCGACCAGCCGCTGGTTGCTCGGATCACCGTAGATGGAAAGGATTACCGTGTTTTGGGCAAAGATGCGCCAGTCTATGAGACCCTGCTGCCTTCATCGGAAGAAAAGACAGATTCGGTGAAATATACGGAATCGAGACCTGCGGGCAACTGGACGGCATTCGGATTTGATGATTCGGGTTGGAAGACCGGGCTGGCTCCGTTCGGCGACAATATGCCGTTTGCAAAAACCAAATGGATCAGCGCAGATCTTTGGACGAGGCGGGTGTTTCCGGCTCCGCACGATCAATCGAAAGGCGCGCTCCTGCTGAAGATCCGTCATGACGATAATGTGGAAGTGTACCTCAACGGAGTTAATATTTATTCGCTGAAAGGCTGGACCGGCAACTACAAGTACGTGCCGGTTCCCGATTCCCTGCTAAAGAAGGAAGGAGAAGGAGATAATGTGCTGGCGATCCATGTGGCGAATACGGCCGGTGGCCAGTGGTTAGATGCGGGACTTGTCCGCCGCATAGAACCGGTCGTCAATGAACAAACCGCTATTCAGCAGCAGGTAACGGTAACGGCTACCCAAACTGAATATGAAGAAACCTGCGGCCCGGTGAATCTGCGCCTCCGGTTCATCTCTCCGCTGATCCTGAACGACCTTCACCTGCTTTCGCGTCCCGTTTCCTATATCGACCTGCAGGTGGCTTCCAACGACGGACAGTCGCATAAAGTGCAGGTTCAGTTTATCGCTTCGGCGAATCTGGCAGTGAATGTGCCGGGACAGGAAGTGGTCTGCTCCACGGCATCCACGCCTTTGCTGGGTTTGCTGAAGGCAGGCAGCAGGGATCAGCCGATATTAGCTAAAAAAGGCGACGACCTTCGCATTGACTGGGGATATCTGTATGTTGGCGTGTCAAAAAAAGAGCATGCGGTTCAGGCCATTGCAGACCGCTCGCTTACAACAACGTTCCCCGTTGAAACGGTTGGCACAACACCGAAGAATCATCTCCTGTTGCTGGCATACGATGACCTCTATTCGATCCAGTATTTTCACAATAACCTTAAGCCCTGGTGGAAGCTCGAACCGGGGAGCAGCATCGAAAAGGAAATGGATTCTGCATTCAGCCAGTATGCGCTGATTGAAAAAAAATGCGACAGTGCAGACCGGCGGGTGTACCGGGATGCGTTGGCCGCGGGTGGTGAAACCTATGCAAAGCTTTGCGTGGCCGCTTACCGGCAAAGCGTATCGGCGCACAAGCTGGTGAAAAGCCCCGAAGGCGATCTGCTTTTTCTTTCCAAAGAAAATTTCAGTAACGGTTGCATCAACACGGTAGACGTGACCTATCCCTCCGCGCCGCTTTATCTCATGTATAATCCGGAACTGCTCAAAGGAATGCTGAACGGTATTTTTTATTTCTGCGAGAGCGGACGTTATGGAGAACCTTATGCTGCGCATGATCTGGGAACTTATCCATTAGCCAATGGACAGGTTTATGGAGAAGGCATGCCCGTGGAAGAATCGGGGAACATGATCATCCTGACGGCAGCCATCGTTAAAAAAGAAGGGAAAGCCGACTATGCCGTGAAGCACGGTGCTATACTTACTCAGTGGGCAAATTATTTATTGCAGAAAGGGCTCGATCCGGCGAACCAGCTTTGCACGGATGATTTCGCCGGGCACCTGGCGCGCAATGCAAACCTTTCCGTGAAAGCCATCGTGGCACTCCGCTGCTTCGGTCTGATCGCAGGAATAAAGAACGATCAATACAATATGCACCGGTTCAGCGGCATCGCACAGAACATGGTCCAGCAGTGGGAGAAGCTGGCCAATGCCGGAGACCATTACGCCCTCACGTTTAATAATAAAAATACCTGGAGCCAGAAATATAACCTGATCTGGGATAAAGTGCTTGACCTGCATCTCTTTCCCGATTCCATCTATCAGAAGGAAATAAAATATTACCTGACAAAACAGAATGCCTTCGGGCTTCCGCTGGACAGCCGTAAAACCTATACCAAGTCGGACTGGATCTGCTGGACGGCAGCGTTCACCCAGAATCCTTCAGATTTCGAAGCCCTGATCAATCCCGTATATAAATATTTAACGGAAACGCCTACCCGGGTGCCGCTGAGCGACTGGCATGAAACCACCGATGGCAGTAAGGTAGGGTTCCAGGCGCGCAGCGTGGTGGGCGGATATTTTATGCCGGCGCTGAACTGGCAAATGCATAATAGATGACAGATGACAGATGATAGATGAAGGCAAAGACGTTTCTTATCTTTGCCGCATGCACTATGTATCTGTTGAGGGACTGGGGAAGTCGTACGGAATCAAACCCCTTTTTGAGAATACTTCCTTTCATATAGAGTCGGGCGACAAGATCGCGCTGATTGCTAAAAATGGTACGGGTAAAACGACCCTATTGAAAATCCTCGCAGGCCGGGAAACGGCCGACACGGGAAAAGTATGGATATCGAAGGAAGTCACCGTGACTTTCTTCGAACAGGACCCCCCCTTTGAAGAAACCCTTTCCGTGCTCGACAATATCTTCCACCATCAGCATCCGGTTATCGCAGCGATCAAGGCCTTCGAAGCCGCCGGCGAGCACGATGATACCGATGCACTGATGAAAAGCATTGAAGAAATGGACCGCCTCGGCGCCTGGGATTTCGATGCGAAAGTGAAACAGATCCTCAGCCGCCTCAATATTCATCATCTCGACCAGCCGGTGAATAAGCTCAGCGGAGGCCAGCGCAAACGCGTGGCCTTAGCGAGAACACTGATCGATATTGGTTTCGGAAATCAGGAAGTGCTTTTGATCATGGATGAACCGACCAATCACCTCGATATTGATATGGTGGAATGGCTGGAAAACTATCTCAATCAGCAAAACCTCACGCTGCTGGTGGTTTCGCACGACCGCTATTTCCTCGATCATGTCTGCAATGAGATATGGGAAATTGATCGCAGCAGCCTGTTCACTTATAAAGGCGATTACGAAAATTACCTGGAGAAAAAATCCGCTCGCGTGGAAAGCGAGCTGGCCAGTATCGATAAAGCGCGTAACCTGTACCGTAAGGAACTGGAATGGATGCGGAAGCAGCCGAAGGCGAGGACTACCAAATCCAAAAGCCGGCAGGATGCTTTTTATGAAGTGGAAACTAAATCCAAACAGACCATCGAAGACCAGCAGTTAAAGCTGGAAATGAAGATGAGCCGGCTCGGCGGTAAGGTGGCGGAGCTGAAGAAGGTCTATAAAAGCTTCGGCGACCGGGTCATCCTCGAAGGGTTCGATTATACCTTCAAGCGCGGCGACCGTATCGGCGTGGTCGGGAAAAACGGCGCGGGCAAAACGACTTTTCTGAACATGCTGCAGGGATTGGAGCCGGCCGACAGCGGGAAGATCAATATCGGCGAAACCGTAGTATTCGGTAACTATTCGCAGGCCGGCTTGCAGATCAGGGAAGATAAACGGGTGATTGAATTTGTAAAAGATATCGCCGAGAGCTTTCCCCTTGCCGGCGGCGGGTCGCTCAGTGCAGCGCAGTTCCTCAATCTTTTTCTATTCCCGCCCGACAAGCAATACACTTATATCTCCAGCCTGAGCGGCGGCGAAAAAAAGCGCCTGCACCTGTTAGCCATTCTTTTTCGCAATCCCAACTTCCTGATCCTCGATGAACCGACCAACGACCTGGACCTGCCGACCTTAGCCGTGCTAGAAAATTTCCTGCTCGATTTTCAGGGATGCCTGGTCATGGTTTCGCACGACCGTTATTTCATGGACCGCATGGTAGAGCACTTATTTGTGTTCGAGGGCGATGGCATCGTTCGCGATTTCCCCGGCAACTATGCGCAATACCAGCAATCGCTGAAATCGGCCGATAATGGCGGCGCGCCGGTCAGGGAGACGGAACCGGCTCCGGTTCAACCGGCGAAAACGGAAAAGCAAAGACTTTCCTATAAAGAGAAAAGGGAATTCGATCAGCTGGAAAAGGAAATGGAGGCCCTCAACCGCGAAAAAGACGAGATACTGGTTCAGCTTAAAAAGGCCGCTCAGCCTTACGAAGAGATCGACCGGCTATCGCGCCGGTTCAGCGAAATTACCGAAGAACTGAACATCCGAGAGTTCCGCTGGCTGGAACTCAGTGAGTTGCAGGATTGAGGAAGCATGACAGTACATGACAGCTGTTCCCGGTTCATTCCCTATTTTTATCCCTCTGGGAACGACCCCGGTCTAACCACTAACGATTATGCAGGTCATTGTTGGCGTTTTCTTTCACTTTATCGGCGGGTTTGCATCAGGCAGTTTTTACATGCCCTTCAAAGGCGTGAAAGGATGGCGTTGGGAAAACTACTGGCTGATCGGCGGGCTCTTCTCCTGGCTGATCGTACCGCCGCTGGCCGCCTGGCTCACCATTCCCCATTTTACCGAAATCATTGCAGCCGCTTCCGGTTCGGTGATCGGTTACACTTTCCTGTTCGGGCTTTTGTGGGGTATCGGCGGCCTCACCTATGGATTGGGCGTCCGCTATCTTGGGATGTCGCTCGGCAACTCGGTAGTGCTGGGCTTCTGCTCTGCTTTCGGCGCCATGGTGCCTGCCATTTACTATAACTTTTTTCCATCGCCGGGGAAGACCAGCTTTCACGATATGATCTCCAGTCACTGGGGCCGGATCGTGATCGCCGGTGTGCTGGTCTGCCTCTTTGGTATTTATCTCTGCGGAAAAGCGGGCATGCGCAAAGAGCGCGAGGTTTCGGAAGAGGAAAAGAAAAAATCAATTGCCGAATTCAACCTGGCCAAAGGGCTCGCCGTAGCCATTCTTTCAGGAATACTCAGCGCCTGCTTCAACTATGGGATCGAAGCGGGAAAAGCCATGGCGCATAAAGCTGTGGAACTGGGCTCCAATCCCCTCTATCAGAATAATGTCACCTATGTCGTGCTGCTCTGGGGCGGGCTCACGACCAATTTCATCTGGTGTTTTGTGCTGAACCTGAAAAACCGGAGTTTCAACAAATACGCAGACAGCAAAACCCCGTTAATAAATAATTATCTTTTATCGGCGCTGGCGGGCACCACCTGGTTTCTCCAGTTCTTTTTTTATGGCATGGGAGAAAGCAAGCTCGGCAACGGAGCCAGCTCCTGGATACTCCACATGGCCTTTATTATCCTGGTGGCCAATATGTGGGGATTGATATTAAAAGAATGGAAAGCAAGCGGGAAGAGGACAAAACAAATCATATTTGCGGGCATAGCCACCATCATACTTTCCGTATGCCTGGTCGGCTATGGCAACGCGCTGAAACCATAAATAACCAATTAAAAGAAAACAACGCTGATATGTCGGGCACCAAACAGTTTAAACATGTGAGCTACCTCTGGGACGAAGCAAAGGCTGCTTCCTTGGCCGGCGACGAAGTGGCCTTATTGATCTACCGCTCCAATTTGTTAGGCGCGGATCTCCGGCTCACCAATTACGGCGGAGGCAATACCTCTTGCAAGATTTTTATGCCGGACCCGCTCACCGGCAGGGAGACCGAAGTGATGTATGTAAAAGGATCGGGCGGCGACCTGGGTACCTTGAAGAAAAGCGGCCTGGCTGCTTTGTATATGGACCGGTTGCTGGCACTGAAGAAGATCTACCGGGGCATCAGGCACGAAGACGAAATGGTGGAGCTCTTCAACCATTGCATTTACGATCTTCGTTCCAAAGCGCCTTCCATCGATACGCCCCTGCACGCTTTTCTGCCGTTCAGGCATATCGATCACCTGCATCCTGACGCCGCCATCGCCATTGCCGCTGCCAAAGACGGAAAGAAAATAACCGAAGAACTCTTTAATGGCAGGATAGGTTGGGTAGAGTGGCAACGGCCGGGCTTCGATCTCGGACTAAAGCTCAAGGCCTGCCTTGACGAGCATCCGGATATCCGCGGCATCATGCTCGGTTCACACGGATTATTTACCTGGGGCGACACAGCTTATGAAAGTTATATCAACACGCTCGAAGTGATCGAGCAGTGCGCTGCTTATATCGAGAAAAACCTGGGCAAAAAGAGACCTGTGTTCGGTGGCCGGAAAACTGAGACCCTCCCCCCCAAAGAAAGAAAGGAAAGAGCAGCGCTGCTGATGCCGTTGCTTCGCGGATACACTTCTTCTTCCGGCACGCGGATGATCGGACATTTTTCCGACAGCGGGGCTGTACTGGAATTTATTAACTCGAACGATCTCGACAGGCTCGCGCCGATGGGCACCAGTTGCCCGGATCATTTTCTGCGTACGAAGATCAGCCCTCTCGTACTTCCCCTCTCACCGGCGGAAGATCTGCAGGACCTCGCAGCGGTAAACAAAAAAATTGCACCGGCTTTTGATCAATACCAGGAGATGTACCGGGCATATTACGAACAATGCAAACATCCGGACAGTCCGGCCCTGCGCGATCCGAATCCTGTGGTGATCCTCTATCCCGGCGTCGGCCTGTTTACATTTGCGAAGGATAAATCGACAGCGCGGGTAGCTGCGGAGTTTTACGCGAATGCCATCCAGGTGATGAAGGGCGCGGAAGCCATTTCCTCCTATACCGCACTGCCCAGGCAGGAAGCATTCAATATAGAATACTGGCTCTTGGAAGAAGCCAAATTGCAGCGCATGCCCAAGCCCAGGCCGCTGACGGGCCGCATCGCTTTGATCACGGGAAGCGCGGGCGGCATCGGCAAGGCCATTGCGAGGAAATTTGTGCAGGAAGGCGCCGTGGCATTTCTGAACGATAACGATAGCGAAAGGCTGGCAGCGGCAAGCGCGGAATTCCTTCAGCAATTCGGGGCCGATAGTTTTGCTTCCGGACCACTCGATGTGACTAACGCAGATAGCCTGCAGCAGGCTTT
>DASZRP010000215.1:0-36401 GCA_035548895.1 Puia sp.
CTGACGGGCCAGGACACCGGAACCATCTATATCCGGCATCCCCAGACAGACAAGGTCGATTCGACACAGCTTGATCGTGGCTATTTCACTTTCAAAGGGAGGGCGGACACACCGGAGTATTGTTTACTGGGTATCTTAAAAAACGGAGAACCGCAGTACCGGAAGTCGTTCTTCCTCGAAAACGGTAAGATCTCGATGCTCGTGAAAAAAGATTCACTCGAAGACGCGATCATTTCAGGCACGCCTGTGCAGGATGAGTACAATGGTTATTCGGATTTGATAAAGGCGAAGATCGGCGACCGGTCTGATGCGCTTTATAAAAGCTATACGGCGGCAAAAGCCAGGAATGACAAGCGGGCGATGGATAGCCTGGATAAAGCAAGCGATGCATTAGACTCCGAGGAGCAAAACCTGGTACGCGATTTTGTAAATGCGCATCCGGCTTCTTATGTATCGGCCATCGAAATATATCGTCATTTCTCTTATAATCCGGATGCTGCCCAGCTGGACAGTCTTTACAAAAAGCTCGATCCTTCCATCCGGTCGGGCTATTATGGAAGAAAACTCAATGAGCTGCTGAACAAGGCCAGGCTCACTTCCGTTGGGCAGCCGGCGCCGCTGTTCACGGCGAATAATACGGAAGGCAAACCCGTCAGCTTATCTTCTTTTAAAGGCAAATACCTGCTGATCGATTTCTGGGCAAGCTGGTGTGGCCCCTGCCGCCGGGAAAATCCAAACGTAGTGAAGGCCTACCTGCAATACCATCCCAAAGGGTTCGATATTCTGGGCGTCTCGCTCGACGATTCAAAACCCGACTGGCTGGCAGCTATTAAAAAAGACGGGCTGGACTGGGCGCAGGTTTCCGACCTTAAAGGCTGGCAGAACGAGGTTGCTGTTCAGTACGGCATCCAGGGAATACCCATGAACTACCTGCTCGACCCGGAAGGAAAGATCATCGCCAAGGGATTGCGTGGAGATGAGCTCGCCAAAAAACTCAGGGAGTTGTTGCACTGAGAACCGGTCGGACCCCCTGGCACAGATCCACCGGAATAAATGGATTGACTTTTATGCGCCGCACAATTAAAACTCAGTGTGAGGCCTTTTTCTTATTTCCAAACAGGTAATTGATCCCGATCTGAAATGAAGATTCCCTGCCTGTAAACTCTGTATAGGAGGTTACTTCAGCAGGCGGTACATAAGTTCCAAAGATTTCAAATCTGTCGGCCAGTGTCACCCCGGCTTTTAACGGAATACTGAACCAGACAGCCCGCATTTCCGGGTAATGACTTCCATTCGGATTAATGTCATTCGATGAGGTGGAGTGATAGCTGTTGGTTGGATAAGCGGAGAAGTTAAACGACAAACCGGCATCGATGAAGATCTTCACTTGATCCGAATAATACACATGATAAACTGCTTGCGGTATGACCGAAAAGGTTATCTGGCTAAGTTCCTGTGTGTTTGTTCGCTGAGCATTATTGTAAGTGTAATTGTCTGTGTTGGTGACCATATATTTCCCGCCTGAAAATGCCAGCTCCGTCCGAAAGAGCAAACGACTGGATCGGGAACTCATTAACGCATCAAACCCGACTGACAATCTTGGTGCAGCAGCAGCTGCCGGCGAAGCATTGGGGAAAGGGCTGTTCTGATCATATTTCAACGTGCCTAAGTTGAAAGCCAGGCCGGCAAAAAAACGTACTTTCGACCTTTTGCCGTAATAAGTGGCTTGCTCTTTATCGTTTTTATCTCCATTTATTATAGAGATAATTTTAACCAGGTCATCTTCACGATATCTTGTCTTTTCGATTTTCTGTTGCAAGCCGGAACTGTTTGCCTGGTTAATGACGGCCAGTTGATATAGCTGGGTCATGTAATCATTTCTTGTGATAAGGGTATTGGAGCCGTCGGGGTTCATATATACTTTGTAGACCAGTTCGGCGGGCTGTTGCATGGTATCCGACTTGATATAATATCTCGTCTTCAATGCATCGCGATAGTCGAATAAGATCAGATTCTTCCCGGTCTGCAGCACCCTTAGAAAAACCGTGCCGGTTGTTGCCGTATAGTCCAAAACAGAAGGCGCATTGGACAGATCAACGCCATCGCCACTGATAGTAACCTTGTGCTGCTCATAGTATCCGGCGCCTTCAACTTTAAAAGAGCGGATATCGTCCACACCGAGTCGTTTCGGTTCCTGGTTCAGTTCATATTTAAAATTAATGAAGTTCGGATTGCGGCTCCAGTCCCGGAAGTCCACATATCCATGGAGAGTATCTCCTGTTAACGTAATACAAAATCCTTGCTGGTAATTTGACTGGGCTGCAGCGCAAAAAGGCAACAGGCATACCAGGAGTATCTGGTAGGGTTTCATGTAGTTCAAGAGGTTAATTGCCTGCAAAATACTTATTATCATCAAATTTCAAAATCATGACCTGGGGCTGACGGCCCGGGCCGGTATATTCCTTATTTTAGTAACCCATTAGGGTATTATCATGAGCACGGTTTTATCACTAAACCAGATTAGTAAATCTTACGGAAAGATACAGGCCTTAAACCAGGTCTCTTTTGATGTCCCGGCGGGTTCAGTATTTGGTATTCTCGGTCCAAACGGGAGCGGCAAGACCACTTTGCTTGGTGTAGTTACCGATGTGCTGAAGGCGCAAAAAGGTTCTTATCAATGGTTTGGTAACCCGCCTTCTGCGCAACAGCGGAAGCAGATAGGCACTCTACTGGAAACTCCCAATTTTTATCATTATCTGTCTGCTCAGCGCAATTTAGAAATCGCAGCAGCTATAAAAGGCAGGCGTATTTCCGATATTGAACCTGTTCTTCGAACAGTCCGGTTGTACGACCGTAGGCTGTCGAAGTTTCAAACCTATTCCTTAGGCATGAAGCAAAGGCTGGCTATTGCTTCCTGTCTGCTTGGCAACCCACCGGTACTGCTTTTGGATGAACCGACAAATGGCCTGGATCCATCGGGCATTGCGGAGATCAGAGAACTCATCCTGCAGCTTGCCCGGGAAGGAAAAACGATTATCCTCGCGAGTCATTTGTTAGCGGAAGTGGAAAGGGTTTGTACGCATGTCGCCATTCTTCAGCAGGGAAAACTGATCACCTCGGGCGATGTCCGGTCAGTGCTCAGCAACCAGGAATGGCTGGAACTGGATGCAGCGGATCAACAAAAGCTATGTGAACTGATGAACCGGTTTCCCGGCGCTACCAGTACGGAATTGTCCGGCGGTTACGTACTCGTGTCCTTCGGGAAGGCAATCCCAAATCCCGCCGGGATCAATCAGTATTGTTTTGACCAGGGGCTCGTGCTGACCCATATTTCCATCCGGAAAAAAAGCCTCGAATCTGAATTTATTGCACTCACCAATCAAGTCAGCAACTGATGAAGAGATTTTTCCAAACGCTGCGCATTGAATGGATGAAGATTAAGCACTACCGGACCTTCTGGATTTTATTGGCTGTGATCGTCGTCTGCATACCTGCTTTCAACTACGTTATTTTTGACGTTACCGACAATTCATTTCCCAAAATGAACGGCAAGAGCCTGCTGGGCACACCCTTTTCCTTTCCGGATGTCTGGAAAACGATCCCGTATAATGCAGGACTGCTGCTATTCATACCGGCCATTCTGATCATCACGCTGACGACAAATGAATTCAGTTTCCGCACCCATCGTCAGAACATTATCGATGGATGGAGTCGCAGTCGGTTCATCGGGATCAAACTTTTCGAAACCGGCTTGCTGTCGGTCTTTGTTACCCTGATCGTTTTGCTCACCTGTCTTTATTTTGGCTTTCATACATTGAACGGCAAAACACCCGCAATAGGCTGGCAGGAATTTCGCTTCGTGTTTTTCTTTTTTATTGAAATTCTTTCCTATTCCATGATCGCTTTTCTGCTTTCGATGTTTATCCGCCGCGCAGGGCTGGCCATGGGTATTTTCTTTCTATATTTGATCGTTGAACAATTCGTAGTGGCCCTTGGAAGGAACAAGTACAAAGTGAGCTGGGTCGACTACCTGCCGGAAGAAACTACCGACCGCCTGCTTCCCCAGCCTTTTCTGTCGCGCATGGTTTCTTCAGACAAAACAGTGACCTGGGAACACCATATTCCTTATTATCTTTTGGCAGCAGCTTTATATTTGATACTTTATACGATTTTAGCAAGCCGGATATTCCAACGGAAGGACCTTTGATCCTTCATTTCCGGTTCGCACCTATTGGTTATACTTAAAATGCTATTAATGAAAAGAATCTTCTTCACCTGGGCCTCCGCGTTAGTCTCGTTAGCTACGCTGGCCCAGCCCCGGCTTCCCGAAAATTATTACTGGGAAAAAATGCCCAACGGCCTGGAAGTAGTTGTAATCGAAAATGCCAAAGTACCGCTGGTGACCATCGAAATCGCGGTAAAGAATGGCGCTTATACTGAAGGTCCGGAATACAGCGGCCTCTCCCATTTATTTGAGCATATGTTCTTTAAGGCCAACCAGGACTATCCGGACCAGGCCAGCCTGCTTAAACGCACGCAGGAACTTGGCGCAATCTGGAATGGCACGACGGGCAATGAGCGGGTGAACTACTTTTTTACCTTCGACCGCGACAGCCTTTCCGCCGGACTTCGCTTTATGAATGCCTGCATCCGTTTCCCGATTTACCGGACGGAAGACATGAAAAAGGAGCGCCCCGTAGTGGATGGCGAGTTTCAGCGCGCAGAGAGCGATCCGGGATTCCAGCTCTGGCTTGAGTGCCAGAAAAAGCTTTGGGGCGATCTGATCACGCGAAAGAACCCCATCGGGATCCATGAGGTCATCAACACGGCTACGCCTGAAAAAATGATGATCATCAAGAACAAATATTATTTCCCCAATAATTCCATCCTGGTGATTTGCGGCGACGTAAAGCATCAGGATGCTTTTGCCAAAGCTGAACATATTTTCGGGAGCTGGGAATCCAGCGGCTTCGATCCCCAGGTGAAATTTCCCATTCCCGAATTTCCTCCACTGGTGTCGACAGAATACTTTGTAAAAGAATCCAGCATTGCGCAAACTCCGTTGGAACTCTATACCTGGCAGGGGCCTGACACCCGCCATGATTCCGCCGGCACAGTAGCAGCCGATGTCTTCTTCACCATTCTCGGCATGAATTCTTCGAAATGGCAGCAGGCGCTGGTGGATAAAGGATTAACCAGTTTTGCATCGGCAAATTATCAGACAGAAAAGTTTGTTGGACCGGTAACGATTTACCTGATGCCCAATCCGAATAAGTTGAAAGCCTGCAATGATGAAGTGCTGAACCAGATAAAGCAATGGGCAAACGACGATTATTTTACAGATACCCAGCTCGAAGAGGCCAAACAGGTTCTTCGTCGCGATGCGATCCGGCAAAAAGAAAAGCCTTCCGCACAGGCCAGTTATGTTACTTACAACTGGTGCAGCACTTCGTTAGATTATATGACGGATTATGAAAGCAATCTTCAGAAAATAACCCGGGCGGATATAAAACAGTTTGTGAACCGATATATTACCGGAAAGCCCTATGTCGCCGGTATGATCATTAACCAGGCAATGAATAAGAAATTCAACGCCGCGGCGGATTTCAAACCTGCTTTATAACCCTTAAAAAATTTTAGGAATATGCATCAGTCAATTATAAAAGTAATTTCAACCTGGATCTCCGGTCTCGCGCTGGTTTTGTTAAGTTCTCCGGCATTCGCGCAAACCAGTCAGCCTTATGAGATGACCGTCAACGGAGTGAAAGTGATCGTTCAGCCCAGCGGCAACGAAATAGTTGAAATCAGGACAATCATCAAGGGCGGTGTACAAAATTATACAGCAGATAAAGCCGGCATCGAAAGCCTGGCCATGACCGCATTAACCGAATGTGGTACAGAAAAAGAAAGCAAGAACAGTTTCAAAGACCAGCTCGACCGGGTCAGCGCGGTGGTGCAGGGAAGCGCCGGAATGGATTATGCCTATCTGCGGCTAAATTGCATTAAAAGTGATCTCGATGCCGTGTGGCCTTTATATATCGATGCCCTGACTATACCGGCATTCGACAGCACGGAATTCAAACGCATCAAGCAAAATGCCATCAATCAGCTCAGATCCGCAGCATCGCAACCGGACCATGCCATCGACAAACTGGCAAAGGAAACGGCTTTTGCGGGAAAGGATTATGCCAAGGACCCCAATGGCACTGAGGAGACAGTAAGCCGCATAACCCCTGAAGCGGCCCATGCCTATTATCGCTCCATTCTGACGCGTTCACGGCTGGTGATTGTCGTGGTTGCCGATATCAATCGCAGCGAGTTGGAGAAAAAGATCAGTGAGTTGACGACGGCTATTCCGCAGGGGCAGCCATTCAAGCCCGTCCGCTACAGCTATAGTCCCCGGAAAAATAGTTTACGGACTGAGAAGAAAGATCTCGCCACCAACTATATTGAAGGAATTACCGCTGCGCCACAACCCGGATCGAAAGATTTTAATGCTTATATCCTGGCTACCCGGATATTTTACGATCGTCACTTTCTTGAAGTAAGAACTAATAACGGGCTCTCTTACGCGCCGATCATACGGCTCGCCGATGGATTGACTCCCTATACCAGCATTCAGGTTTCAACTACGGACCCGGACAAATACAAAGCCGTACTGGATCAGGTGATCGGGAAAATTAAAAAAGAAGGATTTACGCCGGAAGAGGTAAAGAATGGCAAGACTGTTTACCTGACCTCTTTCTATTACAAAATGGAGACCAATTCAGCCCAGGCCGCTTCGTTAGCGTCCAATGAAATCCAGTTCAACAACTGGCGTCGTGCATTGACTTTTAACGAGGACCTGAAGAAAGTAACGCTGTCCGACGTGAATCAGGCATTTGACAAATACGTAAATCATATTACCTGGGTTTATCAGGGTGACACCGCCAAAGTCAACCCGGCGCTTTATATGAATGAAGCAACCAAAAGCAAATTGCCCGATTCAAAGCTAAAGACAGGAAATAAAGATTAGTGTATTATCGATGCAGCAGGTCCCCGAAAGCAGCATCCAGGGTTGGAAAAATAAACTGGAATCCCTGTTTCCTGACTTTTTCAGAGCTCACGTTACTGCTTTTCAGGACCTCAATGCTTCGCTCGCCCAGTACAAATCTCAGCAAGGCTGCGGGAACAGGGATCGTGATATAAAAATTTCTCTTCATCCGGGCGCCTAATTCCGTCATGAAGGTTTTATTGCTGACGGGGTTAGGCGCGGCGGCATTATATACGCCGTTCCAATCGGGATTGATCATTGCTTCCGCATAGAGCCGGCAGAGATCGTCTATGTGTATCCAGGAAATACGCTGACGACCACTGCCCAAAATAGCGACAATACCGAACCTGACGAGCTTTTTGAATTCAGGTAAAGCCCCGCCTTCGTTGCTAAGTGCTATTCCGGATCTCAGGATGACCAATCGCTTGCCCAGGGAGGTCGCCGGTTGCATATGTTCTTCCCATAAGCGGCAGGTTTCTCCCAGAAATTCACTTGCCGGCGGATCGGTTTCCACACTTTGAATCCCATTGGTCTCTTTGTACCACCCGATTGCCGAAGCGCTCACCACAGCTTCTACATGATTTGGAATTTCACGGAGCGATTTTATAATGAGGTCGCTGCTTTTAATACGGCTTTCCTGAATTTCTTTTTTTCTTTTATCCGACCAACGCTTTTCAGCAACACCTGCTCCGGCCAACTGGATAATGAATTGCGCTTTTTCAATTGCTACTGCATCGATTGTCTGCCTACCGGGATCCCAGGCTGCATATTGAATGGATGGATTATCGGCTGAATGATTCTCAGGATTTCGTGTGAGAATAATTACCTCATGTCCTTGTGCTATAAGGAGCCTGGAAAGCGCCTTGCCAACCAGGCCGGTTCCTCCGGCAATAATTACTGAAGCCATGCATTAAGTTTATCTGATTTCAGAAAAAGAAAATCCCTCCGGAAAAAGCCGGAGGGAAATAAACAACTAAAAACAAACAATATTGGAAAACAGCGATTAGTCCGGCTTCTTACCATCGAGAAAACTATTGATGGTACTGATTTCCCCGGCATTGTTATCTCCTTTTACCTCATACTGGCTGTAGAACGATTCTACATTGCTCACGGTATTGTATAATTCCAGATTTCGGCGGATGTAGGCCGGCACAGTTTCGAACTCATTGTTCGGATCGGCAGCATTCAAATTGAACGACAAGTTGCGCAGCTTGTTGATTCTTTCTGCCGCCCGGCGTTTCAGACCTTCTGCTTCGTCCTGCATCGCAGGCTCCTCTGCAGGCTGATCAGCCGTAAATACCGGTTGAGTTGGATGGGCCCCAGGCACATCCGCCGCTGGAATATCTTGCTTGAACACCAATTGCATCTCTGCCGGGTTATCGTCCGGATTGGACGGTACCGGAGTTGGTGCAATAAAATCTATTTTTTCATCGTGGAAAGCTGAGTTTTCCAGTAGGGGACTGTCGATTGTCTGCTCTTCATCATAGATATTGACCGGCTTGCTGAGATATCCACCTGAGGCTACAGGACCTGCTTCGTGCTTTGGTTGAGATGGCTCAGGTCTTCTTTCCGGTATTGCCGGAACAGACTCTTGCGAAAATATCCATTCTATCGGCTCGGGGTGGATATTTTTTTCCACCGGGTTATCAACCTTTTGCCTGGACCCGTTCTCGCTAGGGAATACCACAACGGGGCCTGCTGATTTAGCTGGTTGCCCGGTGCGGGCCTCGACAAGCTTTGGCTGAAGGTCGGCCGGAAGCGTGTTGATACTGAATATATTTTTCGTCTTATCTTCCGTTTCCACCATCGGCTTCTCTTTCTTAACAGGCTCGTTTTCGGCTGTTGGCATTTTGAGGGGCATGACGATTTTTTCTTCCGGCTTCGGTTGTTCGGGCTTCTGCTCGCGGGGGAAAGGATCCTTATATTCAAAACCCGTGGCAATGATGGTAATGCCGATCTTATCGCCAAGACTCTGGTCATAACCAAGGCCGAGAATAACATCCGTATCGGGGCCGGCTTGGCTGATCAGGTGCCGCTGGATAATTTCTACTTCGTCCATGGTGAATTCATGCTCTCCTTCCGCCGAATTGATATTGATGAGTATCCACTTGGCGCCACGGATCTCGCTATCATTGAGCAGTGGAGAATTCAAAGCTTCCTCTATTGCCTGCTGCGCCCGGTTATTCCCGGCCGCTGCAGAACTTCCGAGAATGGCAACGCCGCCATTGCGCATCACCGTGCAGACATCGGCAAAGTCAACATTGATCTGTCCGGTGCTGTTGATTACGTCGGTGATGCATTTGGCTGCGGTGGCCAGCACATTATCTGCCTTCGAAAAGGCTTCTTTCATCTTCAGGTTGCCGAATTGATGGCGCAGCTTGTCATTGCTGATCACCAGCAAAGTATCTACATACTGTTTTAACAGTTGGATACCCTCTTCCGCCTGCAGCTGTCTTTTTTTCCCTTCATAAGAGAAGGGAGTCGTTACAATGCCCACCGTCAGGATGCCCAGGTCGCGGCATATCTTGGAAAGGATCGGCGCGCCGCCCGTTCCGGTCCCGCCTCCCATTCCCGCAGTAATAAATGCCATCTTCGTATTGACTTCGAGCAGGCTCTTGATTTCCTCCAGGCTTTCTTCCGTGGCCTGCCGCCCGATCTCAGGATTTGCCCCGGCGCCAAGACCCTGTGTTAACAAAGGGCCAAGCTGAATCTTATTTGGCACGCGGCTTTGAGCAAGTGCTTGCGCATCGGTATTGCAAATGATAAAATTGCAGCCTTCGATATGCTGACTGAACATGTGATTGACTGCATTGCTGCCGCCACCTCCCACGCCAATCACTTTGATGATCGACGATCTTTCCTTGGGCAAATCAAACTGGATCATAAGAAAACGATTAATGGTTAGTATAAAAAACTTTATAGCGCGTGGTCTTCTTCCTCTTTAAACAGGTCGATAATTCCATCCTTGAACTTTCCCCAGAAATCCTTGATACCTTTCCGGTTCTTCACGCGCGCCTGTTGAATTTCTTCTTCAATGATTGCTTTCTCTGCTTTTTCGGCAGACAGGCTCTTAAGGCCCTGAGGTACTTCCAGCTTCAGATGACTTTGCTCAAACTGCTTCCGGTTGTGTTCGTAGTCACTATATCCTTTCAGAATGAGCCCGATACAGGTTGAGTAGGTCGGCTTGGCCAGCTCTTCGATCTGCCCCGATGCCAGGTGTTCAGTCGGATAACCGATACGGGCATTCAAACCGGTAACATATTCTGTTAACTGGATCAGATGTTTCAGTTGTGAACCGCCGCCTGTCAGCACGATGCCGCCATTCAGCATTTTGTTATCGAGGCCAACCTGTTTCAAATGATAGGTTACAAAATCCATGATCTCGCTCATTCTCGCCTGGATGATGTTCGCCAGGTTCCGCACACTGATCTCTTTTGCCGGCATGCCCCTCAGCCCGGGAATAGTGATGAACGCGTTGCCTTTGGCTTCATTGGAAAGTGCTGAACCGAACTGGACTTTCATTTGCTCGGCCTGAGTTTTAAGCACGCCCAGCCCGGTTTTGATATCGTTGGTAATATTCTCTCCACCAAAAGGAATTACTGCCGTATGCTTGAGAATGCCTTCATAAAACACGGCAAGATCGGTGGTGCCACCTCCAATATCCACAATAGCAACACCAGCTTCGAGATCTTCCTGGCCCATGACGGCTGCTGCTGAAGCCAGCGGTTGCAAAACAAGGTCCTTGGTTTTAAGTCCGCTTTTCTCTACCGCACGCGTAATATTCTTTATCGCGTTTTTATCTCCCGTAATAATATGGAAGTTGGCGCCGACTTTTACCCCGCCATAACCAATGGGACTGATAATATTCTGAAAATTGTCTACCGCAAACTCCTGGGGAATAACATCGATGATCTGATCGCCTGCAGGTATATAGGTCTTGTATTGATCCGCAACGAGCTGATCAATTTCTTTTTGCGTGATCTCGTCTTCTGTGTTCTGACGAACGATATCCCCGCGTGTCTGGAGGCTTTTGATATGATGCCCTGCAATACCGACATATACCTCTGAAATGCTGAGGTTCGGATTGGAGGCGTAACAATTATCCAGCGCAATGCGTATGGCTTTAATGGTTTCATCGATATTAAGCACCTGCCCATGCTTCACTCCATTGGAATTTGCCCGTCCGAAGCCGAGTATTTCCAGCTTGCCAAATTCATTTTTCCGGCCTGCAATGGCGGCGATTTTTGTCGTTCCGATATCGAGTCCGACTATTATAGGTTGTTCCTGGTTCATGGTTTGGTATTTAATCGTTGTTTTTAATGTTTATTTTTTGGGTCTGGCTTGTCCTCTTTTTCTTCCGGAAAATCGTAGCTCTGCAGATTCTGTTCAGTAAGCTGATTTCTCTCCAGTGGTTTTGCATCCCTTACCGAATTAGTATCCGTTTCCATTTTCCGGGCAGTACGGATAATTTCGAGTACATTTTTTAAAGCCTGAATTGAATCTGCTCTCGACACCGGGCCACCGCGCCGGGTAGCTACGATCTGTTCATCATACTGCACACTTACCCGTGAATATTTTTCAAATCCTGTCGTTGGTACAATTCTTCTGTAAAATATCATCAGCCTGTGAAACTTGTCCCGATAGTCATTTCCATCTCCGAATTCAATTACCTGATGACCGATTAACGGAACCATCTCAAAAGTTTTAGCGGGTGTGATATTCACCTGTTGGATCGCATCCGACCAAAATGAATCCTCATTGAGGAACCGGGTCAGCATTTTAATCTGACTATCCAAAGCACTGTCTCCACGAGACCCCATTTTCTCCGATGGATACCCGGTAAATACAGGCAGTTTCAATGATGCTGATCCGCCAAGCGGCATCTGTTTTCCGCTGCTGTCGATATAAGAGCTATTCCCGGAAATCGTAAAAATTCTCGCCGCCGGTTGCCGTTCCGTAACACGCACATGCAGCACCTGGTTATTGTCAAAATACAATTGGGCATCCCTGATCCAAGGTTGCCGACCCAATACCGTTTCAAACCTCCGCAGGTCCAACTGCTGCAGGGGCTTTCCTGCAGGCTCTTTCAATCCTTCATCAGCCAATAGCGTAACCAGATCTTTTTTGGTCAGGAACATACCCTTTCCTGCCGGGTCGATCTGAATATCGAGACCCCTGCAAACACTGGAACTCTTTTTATTAATGGCTGCCACCAGCAAAGCCAACGCGCCTGCTCCGACCACACACCAGAGCAGTACGGTAAGTATTTTCTTTATGGACAGCTTAATGTTCATTAAGTATATTCCTGATTGGTTCAACCAGCCGGTCAATATCTCCCGCACCTGCGGTGATGAGCAGGAGGTTCGACCGATCCTGTATTGACTTGATCCAGTTTATCACTTCTTCTTTTTCCATGATGCGCTTTTCCACTGTTTGCATCCTGTTTAAAATCGTTGAACTGTTAACGCCAGCTATAGGAAGTTCCCGCGCCGGATAAATGGGCAGGAGCACCACTTCATCGGCCATATCCAGGCTTTTCGCAAATCCGTCCGCAAAATCCCGGGTCCTGGAGAATAGGTGTGGCTGGAAAATCACAACACATTTCCGGTCCGGAAAGAGCTCCCTGGCACTTCCTATCAGCGCGCTCAGTTCTTTGGGATGATGCGCATAATCGTCAATGTAAACAGCGCCATCGCCACGGAGCTGGTACTCGAATCTTCTTTTCACTCCTTTAAACCGAGCCAGCGCTTCAACGATCTGCTGATCGGTCAAACCCAGCTTCCTGGCAACCGCAATAGCGGCAACTGCATTCTCCACATTATGCCAGCCTCCGATGTGAAGCCTCACCTGGCTCAACCTCCAACTCCTGCCACGTACATCGAACAGATAACTTCCATGATCGATCCGTATATTTTCCGCTTGCACATCGGTCTCCGGGTTCATCAGGGCATAGGTCCAGTGGCCTGCATCCTCAGGCTCCGGCAATGGCAAACCATAACGACTGATCAGCATGCCCCCGGTTTTTATTTTGCCACTGAAAGCAACAAAAGCTTCTTCAACAGCCTTTGGTGTCCCATAGATATCCAGGTGATCAGGATCCATGGAACTGATTACGGCAATGTCCGGATACAACCGCAAGAAGCTGCGATCGTATTCATCGGCTTCCACCACGCAGCAATTCCTTTCATTACTCCAGAAATTGGTATTGTAGTTGGAAGAAATGCCGCCAAGAAAAGCGTTGCAACCAAAACCGCTGTCACGCAACAGGTGCGCGATCATGGTGCTGATGGTCGTCTTTCCATGTGTTCCCGCCACGCAAACATTCAAAGAGCCTTTGGTGATCAAACCCAGCACTTCACTTCTCTTCATCACTTCGTATCCATGTGCCAGATAATATTGCAGTCCTTTATGGTCTTTCGGTATGGCCGGTGTATAGACCACAAGCTGCACATCCTTTGGAATGAGATCTATCTCATCCACATAAGTTATTTCAATCCCTTCCTTAATCAGCTCACGCGTCAACGCTGTTTCCGTTTTATCGTAGCCGGCGACCCGTTTATGCTGGCTCTTAAAGTACCTGGCCAGCGCGCTCATTCCTATACCTCCGATCCCGATAAAATATACAGCACTGATATTTTTAAACTCAACCATGAATTACTTTAAGGATTACAGATGCGATCTTTTTGTCCGCATCTGTAATAGCCAGCCTGCCAATATTATTGCTCAACACCTCCTGCTCCTGCTGATTCTCCACAAGCTCAACTATTTTGTTTACCAGTAATTTCTTCGCGTCCCTGTCTGCTACCATCCATGCCGCGTGCTTATCGACCAGATGTTGAGCGTTCACCGTCTGATGATCCTCTGTGGCATGAGGATAAGGAACGAAGATCACCGGCTTTCTCATTACACACAATTCAAACAGGATACTTCCTGACCTGGAGACCACGATATCCGCAGCGGCATACGCATATTCCATTTTGGTGATGAACCGGTTCGACCAGATCAGCGAGCTCTCTGCAGCATGTTCTGCCGCTTTTCCGGCAAATGTTTTCCCGGTCTGCCAGATCAATTGAATACGATGCTTCTTCAATAGCGGGATACCTTCGTCAATTGCCTCATTAATACTTTTTGCTCCCAGGCTCCCTCCGGTGACCAATACAGTTTTGTAATCAGGACTTAAGCCAAAAAATTTCAACCCTTCCGCCCTCGATACAGGCTGTTCGGTTATGGATGCCCGAACCGGATTCCCGGTGTGCATGAGCCGGTCTGCAGGAAAAAATTTCTCCATTCCGTCGCTGGCCGCAAAAATGCGGGTAGCTTTCCTGCTCAACATGATATTAGCCTTACCGGCAAAGGAATTGGATTCGTGAATAAAAGTTGGAATTCCTCTGGCCTGCGCATACCGTAGCACGGGATAAGTAGAATAACCGCCTACACCAACGGCAGCGTCGGGCCTGAATTCCCTGAATATTTCGCGAACCTGAAAGAAACTCCTGACCAGTTTGAATGGAAGCGCAATATTTTTTATCAAAGAACTTCGGTTGAACCCGGCGATATCCAGTCCCCGTATTTCATAGCCGGCCTCAGGCACTTTCTCCATTTCCATTTTCCCTTTGGCGCCTACAAACAGGATCTGAACTCCCGGCTCCTGCTTTCTCAATTCGTTTGCGATAGACAATGCAGGAAATATATGCCCCCCCGTTCCGCCGCCTGCTATCACGATTCTACTCATAATCAAATATGAAAATGTGGAAATGTGGAAATATGAAAATTGACAAAGACCCCTTCGTCAAAAATGCACATGTTTATATTTGCCCGCTTACTCATCTTCACATTTCCACATTTTACATATTATTAATCAATCTTCTGTCGCCGCCTCGCCTTCCGTCTGCTCCGCATTTCTCGCCACACTCAGAATGATGCCGATTGCCAGGCAGGTAAACAGGAACGAGCTTCCTCCCATGCTGATCAGGGGCAGCGTCACTCCGGTCACCGGGAACAGGTTCACATTTACAGCCATATTGGCAATAGCCTGGATCATCAGCGCAAAGCTGAGCCCCAGCGCCAGAAAAGCGCCGAATGCGAAGGGGCATTTTTTAAATATTCGAATGCTCCTGAACAGAAACACCAGGTAAATAAACATCACAATGGCGCCGCCGATCAGACCATATTCTTCAATAATGATGGCATAAATAAAATCGGAATAAGGGTGCGGCAGAAAATTCCGCTGACGGCTGTTTCCCGGACCAAGCCCGATCCATCTTCCGTTGGCAACGGCTATTTTAGCCTGGTTCACCTGATAGTTATCGTCTTCCTTCGTGGTTTGATTGCCATATATAAAATTCTCCACCCGGTTTATCCAGGTATCGACCCGCGCAAAAAGATGAGCGTGGTTCTCCGTCTTGGCTTTGACCGGTTCAGCTGTTTTATGACGCACGACCGCCGCCAGCACCAGAATCAACACAGGTATCATGGCTACGCAAACCGTCAGCAAAAGATGTTTTCCACTCACCCTGCCGATAAACATCAGCATCATCGAGGTAGCACCGATCAGCAGGGCGGTGGAAAGGTTAGCGGGTGCGATCAACAAGCAAACAATAGCCACCGGAGTGATCACCGGTAAAAAGCCCTGACGGAAATCTTTTATTACATCCTGCTTTCGGCTCAGCAGACGACTCACATACATGATCAGCGCCAGCTTGGCCAGATCGGATGTTTGAAAAGTCAGGTTAATGATTGGCAATCTGATCCATCGGCTTCCTTCATTCAGTCTGACACCAAAAAACAAGGTATAGACAAGCAGTGGGATGGAAATAAGAAATAAGATCTTCGCCACTTTCGAATAGATGATATAGTTTACCTGATGGGCAAAATATATAATCAATACGCCTGCAACAATAAAAGCAAATTGCTTAAACAGGTATATTTCCGTATTCCCTTTATACAGCTTATAAGCCAGCAATCCCGTAGAGCTATAAACGGCGAGCAATGAAGTCAGTGCTAACAATACCACTACGGCCCAGATCACTTTATCCCCCCTGGTTTTCGACCCAAGATGTTGAAAGGCTCGCTTCTCTATGGAAATTGGCTCTGACAAACGGCTTTTAGATTATTTGAAAAAAATTTGGCTTTTCAGGTATTGATTTAACGTGATTATCGGATTATCATTTGAATTCCGTCGCGCTACAATTCACGTACCGCCTCTTTGAACTGGCGCCCCCGGTCTTCATAATTCTTAAAAAGGTCGAAACTGGCGCAGGCGGGGCTCAGCAATACAACGTCTCCTTTTTCTGCCAAACGGAAACTGCTCTTGACTGCTTCGGCGGCACTCCCGGTATTGACAATAACTGCCACATCGTCTTTGAAAGCCTCATGTATTTTTCTATTGTCCACGCCCATGCACACGATAGCCTTCACCTTCTGGCGGACAAGGTCACGGATCAGGGAATAATCATTGCCTTTGTCTATTCCGCCAAGAATCAATATGACCGGCTTTTGCATCGATTCGAGGGCGTACCAGGTGGAATTAACATTGGTCGCTTTGCTATCGTTGATGAACTCCACTCCCCTTACAGTACTTACATATTCCATGCGATGTTCAAGCGCCTCAAAACTCTGCACTGCTTCGCGTATTTTCTCCTTACGGATACCGATTGTCGCAGCGGCCAGACCGGCGGCCAGGGTATTATATTGATTGTGAATGCCACGCAGAGCGAAATCGTAGATGCTCATTTCCACCGTTTCTTTTCCGGATTTTAATGTCATCTCGCCATGCCTGATAAACCCGCCCTGGTTAAGTTCCTGTTCCATAGTAATTGGTAATGGGTTAGATTGAAATGGGTACTGATTTAAGTTTTCTTTGATTACCGGGTCATCCTGGTTATAAATAAAATAGTCTTCATAGGTCTGATATTGGACAATCCTGAATTTGCTGCGGATATAGTTTTCAAATCGGTATTCGTAGCGATCCAGGTGATCTTCAGTGATATTGGTTAAAACAGCTATATCGGGCCGGAAGGTCTGTATATCGTCCAGTTGAAAACTGCTGATTTCGGCGATATACCAGGGCTTTGGATTTTCAGCAACCTGCCTGGCAATAGAAATACCAATGTTCCCAACCAGTGCGCAATCCAAACCGCCGTGCCGGCAAATATGGTAGATCATGGAGGTGGTGGTCGTTTTCCCATTACTTCCTGTAATCCCCACGATGCTGCTGTTTCCCTTGTACCGGTATGCCAGTTCGATTTCGCTGATGACCGGTATTCCTTTTTCCCTGATCTGCTTTACGATCGTCGCCTTTTCCGGAATCCCGGGGCTTTTCATGATCTCCGTACCATTCAATATTTTCTCTTCACTATGCCCCCCCTCCTCAAAGGCAATGCCTCGCTCTCTGAATATTGTTTTGTTTGCTTCCGGAATCTGACCGCCGTCCGAAACGAATACCGAGTACCCTTGTTTCGCCGCAAGAATTGCCGCTCCTACACCGCTTTCTCCGGCTCCGAGTATGACCATGCTATTCAACATACCTGTACCGGTTTAACAAATAGGACGGATTTGGTTTTTCAAAAGCATGAACCTCTATATCGTTACCTGATCTTCAGGGTGACAATCGCAAATACCGCGCACAGTATCGTTACAATCCAGAACCTGGTTACTATCTTACTTTCATGATAACCGAGCTTCTGATAGTGATGATGCAAAGGGCTCATCAGAAATATCCGCTTCCCTTCGCCATATTTCTTTTTCGTGTATTTAAAATATCCCACCTGCAATACCACACTAATGTTCTCAACTAAAAAAACACCACAGAAAATAGGGATAAGCAATTCCTTTCGCACGATAAACGCCAGCGCCGCAATTACACCACCAAGCATCAGGCTGCCGGTATCGCCCATAAACACGGTTGCCGGATAAGCATTATACCAAAGGAAGCCCAGGCAGGCTCCGATCAGGGCTCCGACAAATATGGACAGTTCGCCCAGGTTGGGGATGTACATAATATTCAGGTATTCAGCAAACCGGAGATTTCCGCTGGCATAAACAAAAACGCCAAGACAGGCTCCGATAATTGCACTCACACCGGTCGCCAGGCCATCAACACCATCCGTAATATTTGCTCCGTTCGATACCGCAGTGATAATAAATATGACCAGCACGATATATAATATCCAGGTAATGCCGCTAAGCGCTTTAGGCAGCAGTTTGGAATACCGGAATTCGTGATTCTTCACGAACGGTATGGTGGTAATGGGCTCACTCACCACAACAAATAATTTTTCTTTCCCATCCAGCACTACTTTTTTTACACCTGTGGTATCTGTGGGCTTGGCTTCTCCAATAAATTCCCGCCATACCTTGGTATTGCTGTTGAAGAAAAGCGTAGCCGCTACGACGAATCCCAACACGACCTGACCGAGGACCTTGAACCATCCGGCCAGTCCGTCCTTATCTCCTTTCTTATAGGGAATACCTTGTTCCTGCGCTAGCCGTTTCGCCCGAAGCTTAAGATAATCATCGATAAAACCGATCATTCCCATCCAAAGCGTACAGAATATCATCAGTCGCACATAAGCCTTCGTCAAATTGGCAAGCAGCAGCGTAGGGATCAGGATGGCCAGGATGATGATGATGCCACCCATGGTCGGTGTTCCCTTTTTCTGCTGTTCGCCGGCAAGACCTAATTCCCGCACGCTTTCACCAACCTGCATATTGCGCAAATAGTTGATGAGTCGTCGACCAAAGAGCATCGTGATCACCAGCGAAATGATAACAGCCAGCAACACCCGAAACGTAATAAACTGGAACAAAGCCCCTCCCGGAACTTTAAGTCCTGCCTGTCGTAGCCAATCAAATAAATGATACAGCATATTTTGTTTCGACTGTTTTATCCAATCCTACAGTTACTATCTATCCAGCGTTTCAAATATCTCCTTCAACACTTCTTTATCATCAAAAGGATATTTCACTCCTTGTATTTCCTGATATTTTTCATGTCCCTTCCCCGCCAGCAGCAGGATATCTGCCGGCTTCGACAATTGCACTGCTGCTTTGATAGCCTCTTTTCGGTCTGACACAGAAATAAATTTCCTTTTTGCAGCCGTGTTCAGGCCCGTTTCCATGTCCTTTATGATTGCATCTGCATTTTCGCTTCTGGGATTGTCTGATGTAAATACAACTCTATCGCTCAGGCGACAGGCCACTTCACCCATTACCGGTCGTTTGGTTTTATCCCGATCGCCACCACAGCCCACCACAGTGATGATCCGCTCATCGTTTTTCCGGAGCTTTTGCAAAGTCGTCAGCACATTTTCCAGAGCATCGGGCGTGTGAGCATAATCCACAATGCCCATGATCCGGTCTTTCGGGGAAAGCATATAATCAAACCGGCCTTCTGCACCGGTGAGACCACTCAAACCACGCAGCACTTCTTCCTTATTCTCCCCGAGACAGACAGCCGTCCCGAACACGGCCAGGAGATTATAAGCATTGAATTCACCAATAAGACGGAAATGCGCTTCCCGGTCATTGATCGTCATCACCAATCCGGTAAGATTGTTCTCCAGAATCCGGCCTTTAAAATCCGCGGGCGTTTTCAGGCTATAGAAATATTTGGCGGCGGATGTATTCTGAAGCATTACCGGACCTCGTTTGTCGTCGGCGTTCGACAACGCAAAAGCACTCGAGGAAAGTCCGTCGAAGAAAGATTTTTTAACCCGTATATATTCGTCGAATGTCTTATGATAGTCAAGATGATCGTGCGTGATATTGCTGAAAATGCCCCCCGCAAATTTCAGTCCGGCAATGCGATGCTGGTCGATGGCGTGGGAGCTGACCTCCATAAACACATGCGAGCAGGAAGCATCGCACATCTGGCGCAGCAAGGCATTCAATGATATCGGATCCGGCGTGGTGTGAGTAGCCGGAAGCACTTCCATTCCAATATGATTTTCTACCGTGCTTAGCAAACCACAGGTATGACCCAGCGAACTGAACAGCTTGAAGAGCATCGTGGCAATCGTCGTTTTCCCGTTCGTTCCGGTTACGCCTACCAACTTCAGCTTTTCGGACGGCTGCCTATAAAAGTTATGCGCCAGCAAACCTGCAGCTGCTGCTGTATTTTCGACCTGAACATAAGTGATCGCCGCCTGTGTATTCTCCGGAATGTTTTCACAAATGATAGCTGCCGGATTCTTCGATGAAACAGTCGCTATAAATTGATGACCATCCGCGTGAGTTCCCCTGACCGCGATAAATACTGATCCGGCAGTCACCTTGCGTGAATCAAGTTGCAAGTCCTTTACAGGCACCTGCAGATCTCCACGAACAGAGCGGATGGCTACCTTATATAAAATTTCCTGAAGGTTCATCAGTTTAACTCAATCGTTATTTTTTGGTTCTTACTGATCGATGTTCCGGCGGGAATGCTCTGAACATTTACTCTTCCAACGCCCTTTGCTACTACCTGAATGGATTTTGATTCAAGCAGAAAAAGTGCGTCTTTTAGTCCCATACCCCGCACATCGGGAACTTTCTTTGCTTCCTCAGCTTTTGTTGACACAATGACGCTGTTGTTTGCCGGATAAATTTCAGCCCAGGAACTACTGGCAGTACAGGAATCTTTAAACTGAACACCCATTTGTTCCAACACCGACTTAGCTCCCTTAACTCCACCAACATACCGATAGGTCGCGCTATCCTTCTTCATTAGGCCACTGAGCATCGCAAATCGCGTATTATCCGAATTATCTCTCTCCACGCTCATGAGTTTGTCAGCAACTTCTTTAAAAACAGGTCCCGCCACAGTAGCACCGTAATATTTTTTGGCAAACGGTTTATTCCGTATCACTACTATACAGGAATATTTCGGATGGTTTGCAGGGAAATAACCGACAAAAGTTGACTGATAAATGTGATCTGCGTATCCCCTGCTCCCGTTGGCCATAAGGGCAGTGCCGGTTTTACCGGCGACCGGATAAAAAGAATTTCTGAAAATCTCTTTTGCTGTTCCTTCGGTACATACGCCTTCAAGGCAGGATTTCAGTTGAGCCAGCGTCTTTTTGCTGCAGATCTGATCGATCAATACTTCAGGCTGGTTTTGTTTTTCAAAACCACCCGCGTCCTGAATGGCATTTACAAGATAGGGCCTCATCATGCGCCCCTGGTTAGCAACGGCATTATAAAGACATAGTGTTTGCAGGGGGCTGACCAGCACTTCATAGCCAAAAGCCATCCAAGGCAATGTAGTAGCACTCCAGGTACGGGATTTAGGGCTTTTTATAATCGGCTGTGTTTCCCCTGCCAGGTCGATACCGGTGGGTTGATTCAATCTGAGCTTTTTCAAATGATCCGTAAACTGTTCGGGATGTGCCGAATAATGAGCTACGGCCAGTTTGGCCATTCCAACATTGGAGCTCAGCTCAAATGCCTGCTTAACCGTAAATTCTCCTGCTGCATGCTTTTCCGAGTCGTAAATCGTGCGCCGCCCGACCGTCCATTTTCCACCTTCCAGATCGACCCTGTCGTTCAAAGTAACATCGTGATCTTCCAGAAGGGACAGCAGCGTAGCAAGCTTAAAGGTGGATCCTGGTTCCGTCGCCCTAATCGCATAATTCAGATCTTCCCAGTAAGTCCCGTCGGGTTGGCGACCCAGATTCGCTATGGCGCGAATCTTTCCGGTTGCCACCTCCATAACAATGCAGGTGCCATGCTCGCATTCATTCTCCTGCATTTCCTTCAACAAGGCATTTTCGGCAATATCCTGGGTATTTACATCGAGTGTCGTAACAACATCTTTGCCGTTTTCGGGATCAATCTCATAACCTTCAACAGGAATGTATGCGCCGGCTGCCAGGTACCGCACCAGCTTTCTTCCGTTCTCTCCCTTGAGCAGGGTATCGTAGGTCCGCTCCAGGCCTACATTTTGCGCGTTGGATCGTGAGAGACCAATGGTTCTGTTAGCAAGCAATCCGAAAGGATTCAGCCGCTTGCTGGTTGTCTCTACAATAAACCCGCTTTTATTTCTGCCTTGTCTTACCAACGGAAAACTTCTAAGTTGTTTATACTGATCGAAACTGAGATTTCTTTTCAGCAGATAATACCGTTCTTCTTTTTTATACCCCTGCTGCAATTCTCTTTTATACATTCCCGCAGGCTGATCCCGGAAAAGCATGGCCAGGCAGATTGACAGCGAATCCAGGTTTTCCCTGAACCGTTTGCCATTCTTTTCGCGCAGACCGTCTGCCGCGAAGTCGATATAAATATTGAAATAAGGAATTGATGTGCTCAGCATATTCCCATCTTCACTAAAGATCGTCCCCCGCTCCGCGCTGAGATCTACATATTTCTGATGCAGGCTATCGCTTAGCCCGCGCCAATAGTTTCCCTGTACCTGCTGGATATAAAAAACACGCCCCAGTACCGCAATACAAATGACTATGATTCCCAGAAAACACAGGTAGACCCTCCATAATATGTCTCTTCTCAATTCCACCGGGCACCGGGATATAGTTTAAAAAATTATTTTAGGTCCGACATACTGGAGTCTTCAAGAATCACTGGAGGCGATACCAACTCTTTTAGACCAAACGGTTCAACCGCTTTTGCCAGTTCGCTCTGTTTGCTTCGAAACATCACCTCGCTACGCAGACTTTTATATTCGTACTGCAATTCCTTTACCTCCCGGCTCGTTCTGCCGATATCGCGCACTACGCGGTCGGCATAATGTCCGTTATATATATAGAGCACCGCTAAAAAAGCCAGGAAAAGAAAAAAGGGGAGATTCCGGATCATCCACTGATAGCGGAGAATGCGTTTGACTTTCCTCCTTTGATCGTTTCCTTTGGCATTCATGCGGGCAGCAAATAAAAAATAAAGGGTACTAGATTATCAAACTGAGCTTTCGTAGTTATGGATTAAATATTTTTATTTCTTTTCTGCGATTCGAAGCTTGGCGCTTCTTGCACGGGGATTTCGCTTCAGTTCCTCGGCCGAGGGAATTACGGGTTTTTTGGTTATTACTTGCAAAGATTTGACCGCTGCCGTTCCGTAAGGGTTCTGATCAGCATGCTCTTCAAAGCTTCCATTCTTGAAAAACTGCTTGACCATCCGGTCTTCCAGCGAATGAAAGGTGATGACTACCGCACGACCACCCGGCTTAAGCAAGGCCGGAATCTGCTCAAGCAAATCCCGAAGAGCGCCAACCTCATCGTTCACCGCTATCCGCAGCGCCTGAAAAACCTGTGCAAAATATCTATTGGGATTCCCTTTCACCAGCCGCTCAATGGACTGCATAAACCCCTGAATTGTCCGGAACGGAGTCGCTTTTCTAAGCGCGACAATTGATCTGGCCAGCGTCTTCGAATTAGTCACTTCGCCATATCGCTCGAATATTCGATGGAGCTCAGCTTCGTCGTATTCATTAAGGACTCCGGCCGCAGTCAGCGATTGTCTCCTGTCCATGCGCATATCCAGTTCAGCATCCCGGCGGATCGAAAATCCGCGATCAGCTTCATCGAACTGATGACTGCTTACACCCAGATCCGCAAGCACACCGTCTACTTCAAATACTCCATTCAGACGAAGGAACCGTTGCAGGAACCTGAAATTATGAGGCATGAAATAAAACCGTTCATCCCTGGGTAAATGCTGCCTCGCATCAGCATCCTGATCGAAAGCAAACAATCGCCCCTCGCTGTTCAGGTGCGACAGGATCGCCGCCGAATGACCACCTCCGCCGAAGGTGCAATCGACGTAGATCCCGTCCTTCCTGATGTTCAAACCGTCCATCGCTTCGGAAAGCAATACGGGTATATGATACGCGGGAGACGAACCCGTCATATATTTCATTTATCGGTTTTACCATTCATCACCTCATTGGCCAGGCCACTGAAATCTTCCGGTGAAAAGGTTTCAAAGAACTGCTGATACTTACTCTTATCCCAGATTTCTATTTTATTTACCGCCGTAACGAGAACAATATCTTTTTCCAGGCCCGCATATTCCTTTAGCGAGGCAGGGATAAGCAGTCTGCCTGCCGTATCCAGTTCCGTCATCGTAGCTCCATTCAAAAAATAGCGCCTGAATGTCCTTACCTTCGGATCAAAATCGTTCAACTTGCTAATCTCCTCGAAAATGGGCTCCCAACTTTTCATGGGGTACAGACCCAGACATTTCTCGAATCCCCGGTTAATAACAAACTGGATATCCTCCTCCCCGGTCTGCTTTTTCAGCGAAGCCGGTAGCAGGAATCGCCCCTTTGTATCGAGCGTAACCTCGTATTCTCCGAGAAACCCATTCATTTATAATGACTTGAAACAAGTTTTTCTATAATTGACACAAAATAACACTTTTTCCCACTTCTCAAACGCATTTGATGAATTTTAATTTTTCCACAGGGCAAATATTTTTATTGAATCCAGTCCTGGCGGGGGTTCTAATAAGATCTGGTGGTTAATGATGTGATAACCAATGTGCATAACCTGTTAGTGCATGTTAATAACATGTGTACTACTGGTTGCCTCAGCGGAAGGCATCTACAAATCCAAGCCCTTTAGGCGAAGTCTGCTGGTGTTAATTGGCTATTCTCCACAATAGATACCTGAAAACCGGATTAACTTGCGGACGCCTTTTTTACCTTTTTGAACCTGTATGACTAATATATTCCCGAAGGACTTGATGATTTCGACGTTCAATTATGATCTGCCCGACGAAAGAATCGCACGATACCCGCTTCCGGAAAGGGATTCATCAAAACTATTAGTCTGGAAAAGCGGAGTCATACACCAGACAAACTATGCCCGTATTGCGGAATGGTTGCCTGCAAATTCACTCCTGGTATTCAACAATAGTAAAGTGATTGCGGCACGCCTGCTTTTCACTAAGCCTACGGGTGGTGTGATCGAACTATTTTGCCTTGAACCGGATCATCCTGAAGAAGGTATTCATCAATCCATGACCAGGACCGGAAAAGCGAAATGGAAATGCCTGATTGGAGGAGCATCAAAATGGAAAAGGGGCATGATACTGGAGAAAAAACAGAGATTAATTAATCTGCAGGTCCGGTTCATCGAAAAACTCCAGGATGCTTTCGTTGTGGAATTTTCCTGGAGCCCGGCCACACGCTCATTTGCAGAAATATTACACGAGTTCGGCAACGTTCCCCTGCCGCCCTATCTGAAAAGAGAGGCGGAATATATTGACCAGAGCCGCTATCAGACAATTTATGCAACTACAGAAGGATCTGTTGCTGCACCAACTGCGGGGCTCCACTTCACACCGGCCATATTTGATTCATTCAAAAAACATCGGATCGATTGGCTGTATGTCACCTTGCATGTTGGCGCAGGCACATTTATGCCTGTCAAATCAGAACGGGTTGTGGACCATACCATGCATGAGGAATTCATTGAGATAAATAAATCGGTAGTTGAAGCAATACGGGACAAACTTTCAGAGCCCATTATCGCCGTGGGAACCACCTCGCTCCGGACTCTGGAAACCTTATACTGGCTGGGTGTGAAAATCAGCAGGCACTCCGATATTTCAGAAGAAAGCCTGAATGTAAATCAATGGGAGGCGTATGAAGAAGAAAACAATTTGTCGGCATTGGACTCATTGACAGTCCTACTTGAATGGCTGAACCGTCAGCCACAACAACATTTCATTATCAAGACACAGTTATTAATCGTTCCGGGTTACCGTTTGCGCATTGTCCACGGATTGATCACCAATTTTCATCAACCGCAGTCCACACTGCTACTACTGATCGCCGCCATCACCGGAAACGATTGGAAAAGGATTTATCAATTTGCGCTGGATAACGACTATCGCTTTCTAAGTTACGGAGATGGCTGTCTGCTCCTGCCCGGCTAAAGGCATTTCCAATGTGAATGCCGTTCCTCTGCCGGGAGAACTTTCGACTTTAATCCGTCCATGATGGGCATCGACCACAGATTTAACATAACTAAGGCCAAGCCCAAACCCTTTTACATTGTGAACATTCCCGGTATGGGCGCGATAAAATTTCTCAAAGATCCGACGCTGTGTTTCCTTATTCATTCCGATACCATTGTCCTCAATACGTATCACTACAAATTTTCCCGTGTTCTGCGTCGCGATCCGGATAGTCAGCTTTTCTTTTGAATATTTAATAGCGTTGTCAACGAGATTGGAAATCAGGTTAGTGAAGTGGACTTCGTCTGCTTCCATCAGGTCACGACGCGCATTCAGCTCGAGCTTTACAGTGGCCATTTTCTCCTGAAATTGCAAAGCAAAATTATCCATCACCCTTTTAATGATCTCATGGGCGTGAATTGGTTGCAATTTTAACTGCAGTTCCTGCCGGTCGATGAGCGCAGCCTGCAGAATCGTTTCCACCTGCTTATTCATGCGCTTATTTTCCTCTTTAATAATATTGCTGAAATATTCAGACTTTCCCCGGTCGTGCATCACTTTTTCATTGCGCATGGCATCTACGGCCAATGAAATAGTAGCAAGCGGCGTCTTGAATTCATGCGTCATGTTATTGATGAAATCATTCTTGATCTCGCTGAGCTTCTTTTGCACCAGCAAAGTGCGCACCGTAACATAAAACGCCGAAATAATGATCAGGGTGAAAAAGATCATTCCGAAAATCATCAGTCGCATTTGTTTCATCACGACTGACTTATAATCCGGTATCACAATCCATAACGTTTCGAAAGGCTCCGGACCTGTCAGCTCACTGCTGCTCGCGACCAGGGGAAGCATGGTCTGCTTATTATGCAAAGTGTCTGTTGATGCAGTAAAGAAGTGCGGAGACCGGAGCTCATAGGTATTGGAATTAACTGCAGAGTTCAGCCCCACTTCGGAGAAAATACAAAATTCAAACGGCGTGTTTTTGAGGCCGCGATATATAAAGGCTCTTCGTAATTTATCCCGTATTTCTTCATAGCTGAATTTCTGCGAAATTAACGGCGGGCGCATGATCTCCTGTAAGAGCTGATCAGAAGGCCTGAAATCAAATCCCGGCCTGGTTCGGAGCAATTGCGCTCCGGAAAGCGCTTCCTGTTTATACTCTATCAGTTCGCGCGCAACATCGGCCGTAACGTCTACCAGTTTATGATTCAGCTCCTCCTGCTTGTTCTCTACCATGGTCGTAACCCAATTCCATTGGATATAGATAATTCCAATCAGTGAAATGCTGATGAGAACAAAAATAATAGTGAAGTTTTTTTTCACGCGGACCGGAGATTTTTACCTGTAAATCCCAATGCCGGTACTCCCGGGCGGTAGCAAATTTATTAAACAATATCCTTTGGATTAGTTAATTTACAGATATGGACCAGCCAGCGCCGGGCATATTGTTAATCGCGGATCCCTTCTTAACTGATCCAAATTTTCAACGATCCGTGGTCTTTCTTTGCGAACATCAGCACGAAGGAAGCTTCGGATTCCTGTTGAACAAGACCTACGAATATACATTGAAAGATCTGGTCCAGGATGCGGAAGGCCTGGAAATTCCGGTATATTTCGGAGGACCTGTTCAAACGGATACCATTCACTTTTTACATCAATACCCCGGGCTGATTCCCGGCGGATATGAGGTCATGGAAGGCATTTACTGGGGTGGAGATTTTGAAAAGGCGCTGGCCTTGATCCGTACCGGTGAAGTGAAGCCTAATAAGATCCGGTTCTACATTGGTTATTCCGGATGGGCCAGCGGGCAACTCGATGACGAAATGAAGGAAAAATCCTGGCTTTCGGTCAAGGCTAACCGCAAATTGATCTTTCACAAAAAGACCGACGAGATCTGGAAAGAAGCCATCCGCCTGCTTGGCGGAAACTACCTGATGATGCTGAATTTTCCCACGGATCCGCGATTGAATTAAACCGCTTTGGCTCCTTCAACAAGCACCGTGACCTGATTGTTGATTACCTCAACAAAACCGCTTTGAATATCAAAAAGGGTGGAATGGGAGCGATCGTTCAACACTTTAATACGCCCGGCTTTAAGTGCACTGACCAGCGAAGCATGTTTATCCAGCACTTCAAATGATCCGTCTACTCCCGGCAACTGAACGCCATAAACGGAGTCGCTGAATAATTTACGTTCGGGAGTAAGTATTTCGAGAGTCATATATTAAAATGTGGAAATGTGCTGATGTGAAGATGTGGAATTTATTCATTTACATATTTCCACATCCGCACATTTTCATATTTGTTTTATCCCTGTGCCTGCGCCATCAGCTTCTTGCCCTTTTCAATCGCATCATCTATCGTTCCCACCAGGTTGAACGCGGCTTCCGGGTAATCGTCCACTTCACCGTCCATGATCATATTAAAACCACGGATCGTCTCTTCAATGGGCACCAGTACACCCTTCAGTCCGGTAAATGCTTCTGCCACATGGAAAGGCTGGGAAAGGAAACGCTGTACTTTACGCGCGCGCTTTACTGTCAACTGATCTTCATCGCTCAGTTCATCCAGGCCGAGAATAGCAATAATATCCTGAAGCTCTTTATAGCGCTGCAAAATAAGTTTAACCCGGTTCGCACATTCATAGTGCGCGTCCCCGACAATTTGAGGCGTAAGGATCCTTGAAGTGGAATCCAGCGGATTTACGGCAGGATAAATACCAAGGTCCGCAATCTTACGATCCAATACCGTCGTAGCATCGAGGTGCGCAAAGGTGGTTGCAGGCGCCGGATCGGTCAGGTCATCCGCCGGCACATATACTGCCTGTACAGATGTAATAGAACCGTTCTTGGTTGATGTGATACGTTCCTGCATCAGGCCCATTTCAGTTGCCAGTGTCGGTTGATAGCCCACCGCAGATGGCATACGTCCCAGCAGGGCAGATACTTCAGAACCAGCTTGTGTAAAACGGAAAATATTGTCTACAAAGAACAGGATATCGCGTCCCTGGCCTTTACCATCTCCATCGCGATAATATTCAGCGACAGTCAGCCCGCTCAGTGCCACACGGGCACGGGCTCCGGGGGGCTCGTTCATTTGTCCAAACACAAAAGTTGCCTTGGAGTCGGTCAGTTCTTTCATGTCCACTTTAGCCAGGTCCCAGCCGCCGTTTTCCATGCTGTGTTTGAAGTTGTCGCCGTATTTCATAATTCCGGCTTCGATCATTTCACGCATCAGGTCGTTTCCTTCACGGGTGCGTTCACCCACACCGGCAAATACGGATACCCCGGCATAGGCTTTTGCAATATTGTTGATGAGTTCCTGGATCAAGACGGTTTTACCAACTCCGGCGCCCCCAAACAAACCAATTTTACCACCCTTCGCATACGGCTCAATCAGGTCGATTACCTTGATGCCGGTAAAAAGCACCTCAGTACTCACGCTGAGGTTCTCGAAGGCCGGTGGCTTGCTGTGAATCGGGCGGCCATTGACTTTCGGAACAGCAGGCAGGCCATCGATCGGATCGCCGGTTACGTTGAACAGGCGGCCCCGGATGGATTCTCCAACAGGCATGGTGATCGCCTTTCCGGTATCCAGCACTTCCACACCGCGAACCAACCCTTCCGTACCATCCATGGCGATGCAGCGAACACTGTCTTCCCCGAGATGCTGTTGAACCTCGAGCACCAGGGTTTCGCCGCCTGGTTTCTTCAGTTCCAATGCATTATAAATCTCGGGCAATTGCTCCTGAAACTGTACGTCTACGACAGCTCCAATGATCTGCTTAATTTTACCTTTATTGGCCATAATAAGTTATAGTGAGTTCTCAGATATTAACGCGTGGCGCTTAGCCTGTACGGCAGTTCACCCTCCGGATTTGCGCCGGCAAAGGTAAGGATTGAAGGCCTAAATTGAAAAACAAACTTTAATTAAATTGCCTGTTCTATTTTGCCCATTCATCGCACCATTTCATGAACCTGATTGAAGTAAAAACCCCTGCCGAGGCCAGGCTTTTTATAGAAACTAACGTCCGTCTTCAGCTGGGCCTGCCCGGATATATCCGACCCCTCGATAAAGATATCGAACAGGTATTTGACCCCGGACATAACCGGGCTTTTCGTCAGGGTGAGTGCACCCGTTGGATATTGCTTTCAACGGATGGTGAACCGTTAGGCAGAATCGCCGCTTTTGTCAATAAAAGATATAAGACCAGGGGAGACGAATTCCCCGTTGGAGGTATCGGATTTTTTGACTGCGTGAACGATCAGCGCGCCGCCGATATGCTGTTCGATGTGTCGCGCCACTGGCTGATGCAAAGAGGCATGGAGGCTATGGATGGCCCGATCAATTTTGGCGAACGGGACACCTGGTGGGGCCTGGTGACGAGCGGATTTCATGAACCGATGTATCGGATGAATTTCAATCCGCCCTACTACCAGCAATTGTTTGAGCAATACGGCTTCCGGGTTTTCTTTCATCAGCTCTGTTTTGGAATGGATCCTCAAAAAACCTTATCCGCCAAGGTTTTGGAGCGGCACGCCCGGTTCAGCAATGATCGTGATTATACCGCAAGACATATTGAACTCAAAAACCTCAATAAATATGCTGCTGATTTTACAGAGATCTACAATAAGGCCTGGGCTGGGCACGGCGGGATGAAACAACTTCGCCTGGAGCAGGTCAAACACATGTTTGCAGAGATGAAGCCCATCATCGATCCGAAAATAGTCTGGTTTGCCTACTACAGGGATCAACCCGTGAGCATGTTTGTCAACATTCCCGAAGTAAATCAGTGGTTCAAATACCTGCATGGGAAATTTGGCCTTTGGTCAAAACTGAAATTCCTCTGGATAAAGAAAACGAAGCCGAACAAAAAATTTACCGGGGTCGCTTTTGGAACAGTTCCCGAGTTTCAGGGCAAGGGGGTCGACGGGTTCGTAATTGAAGAAGCCGGCAGAATGATCCGGACCACAGGCTATACGGAGTATGAAATGCAATGGATCGGTGATTTCAATCCGAAAATGACCAATTTGGTTTATGGATTAGGCGGCGTGCATGAAAGCCGGAAATTAACCACTTACCGCTATCTTTTTGACCAGACCCGCGAATTTAAAAGACACCCCTTCTTCTAAAAGTTTCAGTATTATTGCAACTGTCAAGAGGGCATCGGAGGCCGTACGGTTATGAATAAATTCATTGTTTCCGCAAGAAAATACAGACCCCAGAATTTTTCCTCCGTGGTTGGTCAGTCACATATCACCACCACGCTGAAAAATGCCATTCGCAATCAGCAGCTGGCGCACGCTTTTTTATTTTGCGGCCCGCGGGGCGTCGGGAAAACCACTTGTGCCCGCATCCTGGCTAAAGCGATCAATTGTGAACATCCGGCAGCGGACGGCGAAGCCTGCAATGAATGCCATTCCTGCCTGTCCTTTAATGAAGGCACTTCATTGAATATTCATGAGCTCGATGCAGCCAGCAACAATTCCGTAGACGATATCCGCTCGCTGGTGGATCAGGTTCGCATTCCGCCACAAACCGGAAAATACAAAGTCTATATTATCGATGAAGTGCATATGCTGAGTTCATCGGCATTCAACGCATTTTTGAAAACATTGGAGGAACCGCCTCCTTACGCCATTTTTATCCTCGCAACAACAGAAAAGCACAAAATTCTTCCCACCATACTCAGCCGATGCCAGGTTTTTGATTTCAAGCGAATCACTTCAAGCGATATCGCCGAACACCTGAAAGAGATCTGCGAAAAAGAAAACATCGGCACCGAAACCTCCGCTATCGAAATGATTGCCCAAAAAAGCGAAGGTTGTATGCGCGATGCATTGAGCATAATGGATAAGCTCGTGAGCTTCTCCAATGGAAAGCTCACCTATGCCGATACACTCGAGCATTTAAATATACTCGACGCAGCATATTACTTTAAACTGCTCGATGCACTCCGTGATCAGCAGTTGGCAAATACCTTGTTGATTTACGATGAAATCAATCAAAAAGGCTTTGAGGGAGATTTGCTGCTGGAAGGCTTTTCGGAGTTCATCCGGAATCTCCTCGTATGCAAGGATGAAAGGGTCGCCGGTCTGCTCGACGTGTCGGCCGCGTTCAGGGATAAATACCAGGCTGCTGCCAAAGACGTAAATGCCGGGTACCTGATCAGCGCTCTCAACATACTCAACGAAGCCGAAATAAACTACAAAGCAGCACGAAATAAAAGACTTCACGTTGAGCTGGCATTGATCAAGCTCGCCTATCTTAATCAGGCACTTCAGCTCGCCGTTGCAGACGCTTCAGATAAAAAAAAAGGAGTTGATCAGGTAAAGCCTGTCGCCTTTCGCCACATCCCGCCATTAGAAATCCGCGAAAAAAAACCGGAGGCTCAGGCTCCCATTCAAAAGAACGCCGGACTTCCTTCGGACGCAACCATAACGGCAAAAAGAATTCCTGTTTCATCAGAGGCACCGTCTTCAGGCGCAAGGCTGACTATTGCTGAACCGGCGCCGGTAGAAAATCGCATTCCAAAACAAACGGTGCAAACCGGAACAAAAACAGCAACCGACTTACCGGGCGCACCAGATATTGTACCGTCAGGGCTGCAGAATCATTCCACACCGGGCGGCCTGGGCAGTTTGTCGAAAATCCGTCGGCAGATCCTCGATCAAAAACAGGCTCTCGCCGGCCAGCCAAAACCGCTCGACCTGAAAACCCTGCAGGAATACTGGAGCCGGTTCACCGCAGCACTCCGGGAAAACAAGAATTCGGCTGCTCAAAGCTTTGAACATGCTGCTTTGCGCATAATAGACGACCAGCAATTTGAGATCCTCACCAATAACAACCTGGAGCAGCGATTTATCGAACAGGAAAAACGCAATCTTTCCGACCTGCTTCAGCCGGCATTCAATAACCGAAATCTCTCATTTACCGTTTCCATCCGCGAAGAAGGGTCGCACCCGATCGCCCTGGAAAAGACCCTCAGCAAGAGAGAGCAATATCAGCAGATTATTGCCCAATATCCGCTGATCAAAGAACTAAAGGATAAGCTTAAACTGGAGTTGGATTATTAGACTGATCAAACTGAAATCATTATCGCGGATATGCTAAAAATCCGCTAATTTGGCGCCCCTGATTTGATTTCCCTGCGGATAGACGGGAACTTTATCATCTTTTTATGGCCGGCAATACAACGACCCAGGTTTTTCAAACCAGTTCTTCCTCGCGATGGTCACGGTTTAAGTGGACCAGCCGGTTTCTGGCACTCTTCTTAGCCTTAGGCATTATTATTATCATCATCACCCTGAGCCGGGTGTACACACCGTCCCTGCCCAATATGCTGGAGGCGAAGGAAAAAGAAGTGCTTCTTGACAGCTCCGGGTGGTTTTTCAGCAAAAGCAGGATCGGGCGACAGTATGGCGGCTTCCGGAAGTATATAAACGAAAAAGAAGCCTATAAAGCCGGCGCCTACCCCATTCCGCGGAAATTCAGGAAGAAAAACGGGATTATTGTCCAGGCCGATTCAAGCTTTTATTCCTTTAAGAAATTTGCCGCCGGCATCCGGGCCGCATTTTATGTAAACTGGTCCCCGACCTCCTATACTTCATTAGAGCAAAACATCTCTAAACTGAACCTGGTTTTCCCTGAGTGGTTCTTCATCAATCCGGATGCAGACACACTGACGATAGACATCGATAAAAAAGCGTTCGACATCATGGACAAGGCAGGCCTGAAGATCGTTCCGATGTTAACCAATAACTTTAATCAGGTCTTTCGCGGCGATGTTGTGCACCGCATACTCAAAAGCAAAGAGAAACGGGAGAAGCTGATCAGTGATATCATCCGCCAGTTGGAAGCATACAAAATGGATGGCATTAATATAGACTTTGAGGACCTGCAGGAAAAACAAAACGAAACACTCGTCTCCTTCCAAAAAGAACTCTACGAAAAAATGCATGCCCGGGGGCTGCTGGTTACCCAGGACGTCACGCCGTTTAACAACGATTATAATTTTACCGAACTGGCCAGGTACAACGACTATGTCGTTGTCATGGCTTACGACCAGTATTCAGATGCAACCGGTCCGGGGCCTATCTGCCACCAGAAATGGATCGAAGGGGCAGTAGACGATATTGCCCGCCGCATACCAAACTCCAAAGTAATCCTGGCACTTGCCGGATACGGCTATAACTGGAAAATGGACGACAACAATAAAGTTATTTCCGCCACCTCCATTAGTTACCAGGATGCCCTGACCCTCGCCCTTAGCTTCGAAGGCCATATTGTTTTCGACAACGATTCCTACAACCTTTATTTCGACTACGACGACGATGCGGGGGTTAATCATCAGGTCCATTTTACCGATGCAGCGACAACATTCAACTCCATGCGATTTGCAGAAGAATCCGGGCTGTCTGGCGTAGCACTTTGGCGTCTCGGCAGCGAAGATTCGAGGATGTGGGATTTCTATGACCACGACATGAGCAAGGACAGCCTTCGCAATTTCGATTTCCATTTGTTCTCTACCGTCAAATCGTTTAGCATGGATGAAACGCCGGCCTATTCGGGAGAGGGCGAGGTGCTGGATGTTATTGGCGGGCCGACGAGTGGAAAGATCAGTTCGGAACTGGATACCAGTGAATTGCTGATCAGTGAAGAAAGATACGATAGTCTGCCCTCCAAATGGGTAGCTAAAAAATACGGCACCCACGACAAGAAAAAACTCGTGCTCACATTCGACGACGGGCCAGACCGTGTTTATACGCCGCAGATACTGGATATTCTGAAAAGGGAAAACGTTCCCGCCGCCTTTTTCCTCGTCGGCATCAATGCCGAGAACAATATCCCGCTCGTGAAAAGAATTTACAAGGAAGGTCATGAAATCGGCAACCATACATTCACACACCCGAATATTGCCAAAGTAAGCCGGAAAAGAGCGGTTATTGAAATGGACGCCACGCGCCTGCTGATCGAATGTATTACCGGCCATTCCACCATCCTGTTTCGGGCGCCTTATAATGCCGACTTTGAGCCGCAGAAAGCGGAAGAATTGATCCCCGTTGCCATTGCTCGCCAAAAGAATTACCTCGATATCGGCGAATCGATCGATCCGCTGGACTGGGAACCCGGAACGCCTGCTGATTCCATCGTGGCCCGCGTAATCCGGCGAAAAGAAGAAATGACTAAGGAGAATCTGAGTGGTAATATCATTCTGCTGCACGATGCCGGCGGCGACAGCCGCGCCGCAACCGTGGAAGCGCTTCCCCAGATCATTCATTATTTCAAGGCCAGGGGTTATACATTCACGACCATTGCCGATTTGCTGGGCAAAACGAAGAGTGATTTGATGCCTGCCGTTCCGAAGGGAAGTGGTTATTATCTTATCCAGCTCAACTACATCGTAGCTTTGACCGCTTATATAGGCAGCCACCTGCTGGAATCAATTTTCATATTATTTATTGTTCTGTCGCTGCTCCGCATCGTGTTCATGGCCATCCTCGCCAGCAAGGAACACCAGTGGGAAAAACAATTCCATCTTCAGCCATTCTGGCGCAGGGATGGCAGCGATGCACCGCTGGCAAGTATCATTATACCTGCTTACAATGAGGAAGTGAATGCCGTAAGTTCGGTTCAGAATTTATTGCAGGCCGACTATCCGAACTTCGACATCATCTTTGTCGACGATGGAAGTGTCGACGATACTTATCGCCGGGTGCTTCAAGCCTTCAGGGATGAACCCAGAGTCCGCGTATACACCAAACCGAATGGCGGAAAAGCTTCCGCTTTGAATTTCGGCATGATGCAATCTGCTGCGGAATTCCTGATCTGCATTGATGCAGACACCAAGCTGAAACCAGATGCCGTGTCCAGACTGATGATGCATTTCGGACCTGTTCAATATCCGGACGGGAAAAAAGTGGGCGCAGTAGCAGGCAATGTAAAAGTAGGGAACCAGGTGAATCTCCTTACCCGCTGGCAATCGATAGAATATGTAAGCAGTCAGAATTTTGACCGCAAGGCGTTTGCCTACGTCAATGCCATTACGGTGGTACCCGGCGCCATCGGGGCATTCCGGAAATCGGCAATCCAGGAATCCGGCGGCTTCACGTCGGATACCCTTGCAGAAGATTGCGATCTGACCATTCGTCTGCTTCGCGCTGACTACATCATTCAAAATGAGTCTTCCGCCATCGCGTTGACCGAGGCGCCGGAAACCCTTAAAATGTTCATTAAGCAACGCTTTCGCTGGAGTTTCGGCATCATGCAAACATTCTGGAAGAACCGGGATATGCTGTTCAGCACGCGCAACCGTTCGCTTGGGTGGATTGCATTGCCCAACATCCTGATCTTCCAGTATATCATTCCATCCGTTATCCCACTGGCCGATTTCTTTATGGTCGTTGGCCTGTTCACCGGAAACGCTGAACGCATCGGCGCCTATTACCTGGTATTCATGCTGGTGGATGTTGCC
>DASZRP010000216.1:0-11753 GCA_035548895.1 Puia sp.
AAAACCTGTAGCTCCAATTGTGCCGGTGATTCCGCCACGGCCCCCGAAAAAAGAAAAGCCTGCACCGGTGGAAGGCCTGGAACTGGAGATCAAAGCGGTTCCGGAAAAACCATTGGTCGAAGCACAGGAAACGCCTCCGCAAGCCGGAGAAAAGTTGCCTGATTACGAGCCAACCCTCGACCTGCAATCGTATAAATATCCCACGCTCGATCTGCTGGAATTGCACGGCAATGACCGGATCATTCAGGACCCGGCAGAACTGGAGGCCAATAAGAACCAGATCATCACCACGCTTAAGAACTACGACATCGACATACAGAAGATCAGCGCAACGGTCGGTCCGACGGTAACCCTTTATGAAATAGTGCCTTCGCCGGGGGTGCGTATTTCCCGGATCAAGAACCTGGAAGACGACATTGCCCTTAGCCTGGCTGCCCTGGGCATTCGCATCATTGCGCCAATACCCGGCAAGGGAACGATCGGCATCGAAGTGCCGAACGTAAAGAAATCAGTCGTGAGTATGCGCACCCTGCTTTCCTCCGATAAATTCCAGCATAACAGCTTTAATCTGCCGATCGCCATCGGGAAAAAGATCGACAACGAGAATTTCATTGTGGACCTGTCGACTATGCCCCACCTGCTCATGGCCGGCGCCACGGGGCAGGGGAAGTCGGTCGGCCTCAATGCCATCCTGGTTTCCCTCCTGTACAAAAAACATCCTTCCCAGCTCAAGCTGGTGCTGGTGGATCCGAAGAAAGTAGAACTCAGTCTTTACCGGATCATCGAAAAACATTTTCTCGCCAAGCTGCCGGGAGAAGAGGAACCCATCATCACCGATACCAAGAAAGTAGTGTACACGCTCAATGCGCTTTGCATCGAAATGGATAACCGTTATGATCTGCTGAAAGAAGCAGGCACCCGGAATATCCGCGAGTACAACGACAAGTTCATCAAGCGGAAACTGAATCCGCAGAAAGGACATCAGTACCTGCCTTTTATTGTGCTGGTGATCGATGAATTTGCCGACCTGATCATGACGGCCGGCAAGGAGATCGAAATGCCGATTGCGCGGCTTGCCCAGTTAGCGCGTGCCGTGGGCATTCATCTTATCATTGCCACGCAAAGACCTTCGGTGAATATCATCACGGGAACCATCAAGGCGAACTTCCCCGCGCGTATTGCGTTCAAGGTCTCGTCCAAGATCGACTCCCGTACCATTCTGGACACGGGCGGAGCGGAACAGCTGATCGGAAAGGGAGACATGCTGGTTTCCTATAATGGCGAACTTACGCGCCTGCAGTGCGCTTTTGTGGATACGCCGGAAGTGGAAGAAATCGCCGAGTTCATCAGCAAACAGCAGGGCTATCCGCAGGCTTTTTTGCTTCCGGAATATGTGGATGAAAAAGACGGGGAAGGCGGCGACGGCTTCGACCTGAATAACCGCGATCCGCTCTTTGAAGAAGCAGCCCGGCTCATCGTACAAAACCAGGTTGGTTCCACCTCGCTCCTGCAGCGACGCATGAAGCTGGGCTATAACCGGGCCGGGCGCCTAATGGACCAGCTGGAAGCGGCAGGTGTGGTAGGGCCAAACCAGGGTAGTAAGGCCAGGGAGGTGATCATCCGTTCGGAGACCGAGCTGAATCATTATTTGGAGGGACTAAATGGCTGATGGTCCGATCATCAATTCTTTTGCGTTGGTACGACGATTGCAAAGCGAATAGGGTAACTTGCGCCATATCTCTTAAACAGCACATATGAAATCAGTATTAGTTCTTCTGACAGGCATTATTTTTTCGATCAGCAGTACAGCACAGAACAATACCCTGGGACAAAATGATCCAGCTGCCAAGCGGATCCTCGATCAGGCCAGTGCGAAAATAAAAGGATATAAAGCGGTTCAGGCGAATTTCACCCTCGAAGTGCAGGATGCCGACGGCAGTTCGGAAGGAACCAAAAAGGGCGTTCTGCTGATGAAGGGGAACAAATACAAAGTGGATATTACCGGCCAGCAGATCTATTGCGATGGCGTGACGATCTGGACTTACGATAAATCCTCAAACGAAGTAAACATCACCAAAGTGGACCCTTCGGCCAATACCATGTCCCCACAGAAACTATTCACCAATTTTTACGATAAGGACTTTCTTTACAAGCTCAATGGCGAGCAAAAGCTAAAGGGAAGAACCGTGCAGGAGATCGAATTGACGCCGACAGACAAAACGAAGAACTTTCATAAGATCTATCTCTACGTCGATAAGCAGACGCATATGGTGAGTTCCGGCAAGTTGTTAGATAAAAACAACAACCGGTATATCTACACCATTAACAACCTTAACAGCAAGCCGGTCATTACCGATGCCAGTTTCGTGTTCGACAAAACGAAATACCCGAATGTTGAGGAAGTGGATCTCAGATAGATGATAGATGACAGTTGATAGATGACAGTCTCTTCTTACTGTCATCTGTCATCCGCCAACTGTCATCTATTGGCCCCACCTAAAACTTTCCGCATCCAGTCCGGCTAAATCGATCACGCGGTCCACGACAGTAGCGGCTACTGCTTCAATTGTTTTCGGTCTGCTGTAAAAAGAAGGGGAGGCCGGACAGATGATGCCGCCGGCGGCGGTAATGGTTTCCATATTGCGGATATGAATGAGATTATAGGGCGTGTCGCGCACCACGCAGATCAATTTTCTTCTCTCTTTTAATATTACATCAGCGGCCCGGGTGATCAGATCGGAAGAGACTCCAGAAGCAATTCTTCCCAGCGTTCCCATGGAACAGGGAATGATGATCATGGTATCGTATTTAGCGGAGCCAGACGCAAAGGGAGCGGAAAAATCATCGGTAGAATATAATTTTACCGGCAATGTCTCATAAGCCCGGTTTTCCAGTTCCGTTTCCCAGACCTTTCGGGAATTAACCGTCATAACTACAGATAATGCATCCCACTGTGCTTTCAGTATCATAAGCTTATCAAGCAACAGTTTGGCGTAAATGGCCCCACTTGCGCCCGTAACGGCAACAACAATCTTTTTCATTTTTAAAAGTTCTGTGAAATTAACACTGTATTCAGTTGATATGAATCAATTTTTATTACAAAAGATGAAAAAGAAACACGATTGATTCTCTTTCTTTCTATAAAACTTTTAAATTTGAGCTTTCATAGGATAAGGTTTAATGGTTAATGGTATTTGATTAGTGCGGGCCTCCTCTACAGGAGGTCTTTTTTTCGCATAGTCGCGCCCGATGCAAAATAATACCATTTTTATGGTAATAAAATCTATGCCAGCGGTAATACGATTTAATTTTTAACGAGAGGGATCGGATTTCAGGATAGCCAGGTGGGAAGGATCCCATTTCTGCCCTGGAATTTTTACCGATCCGGGAATAAATAAGGGGGCCTGGAGCCGCAGCGAAATTTTTCTTTCCTTATTGGCCCTGACCGTCACGATACGGTCGAACCCGGCCTTGTTATAAATACCCAGACAGAAAATATTGACATAGTAGCGTCCGGAGGGTACATTGATTTGAATCACATTATCGCGAGAGCGGAACACCTGTTTAATGACGCCTGCGCCGCGCTTGTCGTAACGGTCGAAAATAAGGTAGATGGAATCGATGCGGCTCTGCTTATCAAATGCATTTTCCAGGGTAATAGTCACGGTACCGGAGTCCGATTTAGGCGTGTCACCTTTCCGGGCATAGACTGGCAGCATGGCCAGCAGGAGGAGGCATGATATGATGTTTCTCAAAAGCAACCAGCATCATCGTTTCACCTGGACGATCTCATCGGTGGACGAGAGGAACACTTATGCCGTGCATTCGAGGGTTCCCGGGTCTCAGCGATTCCCAGGCCTTCTCCAATAACGAAAAAAGCCGGGCTTTATGCTTGCCCGGCCCGTTTTATTGACAAAAGCTAAGCTTCGGCCATATCGGGAATAGCTGCTACATGATATTCTCCGGCATCCAGTTTTTGTTTGGTGGCTTCGAAGGCATCCAGGGTGGCCTGAATATCTTCTTCAGTGTGTACGGCTGTTGGGATCAGGCGATAGATAATGTGCCCCTTGGGAATCACCGGGTAAACAACGATAGAGCAGAAAATGCCGTAGTGCTCACGCAAGTCCATCACCATGGCAGTAGCTTCGGGAATATCACCCTTCATGTAGATCGGCGTGACGACGGAATCGGTTTTGCCGATATCGAAGCCTTTGCGGCGCAGGCCGTTCTGCAGGCTTAATGCATTCTTCCAGAGCTTTTCTTTGAGCGAAGGATTGCTGCGGAGCAATTCAAGCCTTTTCAGGTTGCCGATAACCAGCGGCATCGGCAGGCTCTTCGCAAAGATCTGGCTGCGGATATTATAGCGGATATAATCAATTACGGGTTTGCTGCCGGAAACAAAAGCGCCGATGGAAGCCATCGATTTCGCGAAAGTAGAGAAATACAGATCGATCTTATCCTGGACGCCCTGTTCTTCGCCGGCGCCAGCGCCTGTTTTACCAAGCGTACCGAAACCATGAGCATCGTCTACCAGCAAACGGAATTGGTATTTATTTTTCAACGCGGCAATTTCTTTCAGCCTGCCCTGGTCGCCGGCCATGCCGTATACGCCCTCGGTAATCAGCAGAATGCCGCCGGCCTTTTGTTTTTCGATCAGGGCCTGGGCGCGGATCAGCTGCTTTTCACAATCTGCAACATCATTATGCTTGTAAACAAAACGGTGACCGGCATGCAGGCGCAAGCCGTCGATGATGCAGGCGTGACATTCAGCATCGTAAACGATCACGTCGTGCCGGCCGCACAATACATCGATAATGCTGACCATCCCCTGATAACCGTAGTTCAGCAGGCAGGTGTCTTCTTTATGAATGAAATCGGAAAGTTCTTTTTCCAACTGCTCATGATGATTGGTATTTCCGCTCATCATGCGGGCGCCCATCGGCGTGGCGAGACCGTACTTCGCGGCGGCTTCCGCGTCCGCCTTTCTCACTTCCGGGTGATTAGCCAATCCGAGATAGTTGTTCAGGCTCCAGACAATCATGTCCTTGCCGCGGAATTTCATGCGGCTGCCAATTTCTCCTTCCAGTTTGGGGAATGCAAAATAACCGTGTGCTCTTTTCTTGTGCTGTCCGATCGGCCCCTGATCCTGATCCTTGATGAATTTTTCGAAAATATCTGCCATTTCGCTACAGGTTAAGTTAAAAAATTAGTGTAAAAATAATGCATTTGGGCCATCGGGCAAGCCGGAAAATGGGGATACATTTGTCAAAATCACAAGAAGATGCGTAAGAGACTTCAGACCTTTTTCATTTTCATTTCCGTTCTTGTTGCATTAAAAACAAATGGCCAGACGCCTGCACCGCTCGACAGACCCAAACTTGTTGTGGGCATTGTTGTCGACCAGATGCGCTGGGATTATCTCTACCGGTTTTACAACCGCTTCGGAGAAGGCGGTTTCCGCCGCCTGCTCGGCGAAGGCTTTTCCTGTGAAAACACCATGATCAATTACCTGCCTTCTTATACCGCGGTAGGACATACCTGCATCTTCACCGGTTCAGTGCCGGCCATTCATGGCATTGCCGGTAATGACTGGACTGACCAGCTCAGTGGCGCCAAAATGTATTGCACAGACGACAGTACAGTGCAATCGGTGGGTGTGCCTTCTTCGGCCGATGGTAAAATGTCGCCGCGCAACCTGTTGGTCACCACGGTCACCGACGAACTGCGCATAGCAACCCATTTTCAGTCGCGCGTGGTGGGCGTTTCCCTGAAAGATCGTGCTTCGATATTGCCCGCAGGACATGCCGCCACAGCGGCTTTCTGGCTCGACGATGCCTCAGGCCGGTTCATCACCAGCACCTATTATATGAAGCAGCTCCCCGACTGGGCAATGAAGTACAATAGTGAAAAAAATATCGACTGGCTGCTCAACGATGGATGGCAGACCCTTTATCCCATCAATACCTATACGCAAAGCGATCCCGATAATTCCCCTTACGAAGGAAAGCTTTCAGGTGAAGCCGCTCCCGTATTTCCGCACGACGTTAAATCAGCTTACGCAAAGAACCATTCAACGATCAGAGTAACGCCTTTCGGCAATACCCTGACGCTTGATTTTGCACGCGCCGCACTCGAGGGCTATCAGCTGGGCCGGGGACCGGCGACGGATTTTCTTACCATCAACTGCGCATCGACCGATTATGTTGGTCATGTATTCGGCCCGAACTCGATCGAAGTGGAGGATACTTACCTGCGGCTCGACAAAGACCTGGCTTCTTTTTTCTCCATGCTCGATCAGAAGATCGGCAAAGGGCAGTGGCTGGTTTTCCTGACGGCCGACCATGGTGCGTCGAATGCGGTGGGATTTAATCAGGAACACCAGGTGCCGGCCGATTTCTTCAATGCGAAGCAAAGTGTGGACAGTCTGAATAAACTGATCGAAGCGCAGTTTGGCATTGAGCACGCCGTGCGGGCAGCTCAGAACTACCAGATCTGTTTCGACCTGCAAAAGATCGAAGAAGCTAAAGCCGATTTCTCCGCAATCAAAGCTTTTACGGCGGCATACTACCGCAAGCTGCCGGGGATCAGTTTTGCCGTGGATATCGATAAGGTATCCGGTTCGCCGATTCCCGAGCCATTGAAGGCTATGATCATTAATGGATATAATTTCAAGCGCAGCGGCCAGGTGCAGGTGGTGTTCAACCCTGCGTGGCTGGAAACCTATGCGCGCACCGGCACCACCCATGGGGCCTGGAACCCGTACGATACTCATATTCCATTATTGTTCCTTGGCTGGCATATTCATCATGGCAGCTCCAATGCCGCGGTGCACATGACCGATATCGCACCTACGGTTGCGGCGATGCTGCATATCCAGATGCCGAATGGCTGCGTGGGCACGCCGATTACGGCGGTGCTGGCGAATTAGCGAAGAATCTGACTAACCATGAAATCACCACTGGTATCGGTTGTTATACCGGCCTACAATGAGGAGGCACAGATCCGCGGAACGATCGCTTCCCTCCTCGACCAGACCCTGCCAAGGGAGAGCTATGAGATCATTGTGGTGGACAACAACTCGACCGACAATACCTGGGAGCTTATCAGCCAACTACCGGTCAGGGCTATCCGACAACCGATACCCGGACCGGGACGGGCCCGGCAGTCGGGCCTGGAAGCTGCTCATGGGAAATACGTGCTCAGTGCAGACGCGGATGTGTTCTATCCGAAAAACTGGATTTATGAAATGAGCCAACCGCTGATGCAGGATGAAAAAATAGCCTGCGTATATTCCAGTCACCGCTTTTTAGCTGAACCAGGCTATCCGCTCTTTGCGCTGTATTGCTGGGCCAGACTGCGTGCCGTGCTGGTGGCGATGAAATCGGTGAACCGCCCCTGGCTGAATTGCTATGGCATGTCGATGGGGTATCGCCGCGAACAGGCCCTCGAAGTAGGTTTTGATCCCCGTAATTTCAGGGGAGAGGACGGGCGACTGGCCTACGACCTGACGCGGTTCGGGCGTATTAAACGGGTGAATGTAAAAGTGTATACGCATGTACGTACCCTGAAACAGGATGGAGGCTTGTGGCGCGCCATGCTGAAAAGAATAAAGGCTGAAGCGCCACACCTGCTGGAGAACCTGAGGCCGCTGAAAGACCGGACGAACCGCAGCAATATGGAAAAGGATCTCTGATCTCCGGCAACCCGTAACTGATCCGGACACCAAAAACAACATATTATGGATACACGCAGAGAGTTTATCAGAAAAGCGATGCTGCTCTCCGGCATGGCTGGCTGGAACGGCATGGTTCCGGAGTCTATTCAGAAAGCCTTGTCAATCCTGCCCGAAAGCGGAAGCACTTATCTCGACGCCGAGCATGTCGTGATCCTGATGCAGGAAAACCGTTCCTTCGATCACTGCTTCGGCACTTTGCAGGGCGTGCGCGGCTTCAACGACCCGCGATACGCGCGTCTGCCAAACGGAAACCCTGTGTGGGCGCAAAGCAACCGGGCCGGCGAAACCCACCTGCCGTTTCGCTTCGATATCCGAGATACAAAGATCACCTGGATGGGCTCCGTGCCCCACAGCCGTTCGAGCCAGGTGGATGCCAGTAACGAGGGAAGGCATGACCACTGGTTAGATTCCAAACGCTCTTCCAATAAGGAGTATGCCGATATGCCGCTCACCATGGGACATTATACACGCGAAGACCTGCCCTTTAATTATGCGCTGGCCGATGCTTTCACGATCTGCGATCAGCATTTTTGCTCCGGGATGACCAGCACCTGGCCGAACCGGCTGTTCCTCTGGACTGGTACCGTTCGAGGAGAACGAAGCGGAGATGCCAAAGCCTTTATAAGAAATGTGATTCCTTACGGCGAAGCGCACTGGACAACCTTTCCCGAACTGCTCGAACAGCAGGGCATACCCTGGAAAGTTTATCAGAACGATATTACGGATGCGGAAGGGCTCAACGGGGAAGAAAGCGCCTGGCTCTCCAATTTCGGTTGCAATCAGCTTGAAAGCTTCACCCAGTACAATATGCGCTTTGCACCGGGATGGCGGAAGAGAAGAGAAAAGCAGCGGGATGCGCTAACCAAAGACATCGAAGCCCTGAAAGCAGCCATCGCTGCCGGCGGCAGCGACCAGGAGAAACACAAGCAGACACTTTCAGAAAAAGAAGAATCAAGAAAAAAGGCAGAAGAAGATATCGCGAAATGGTCGCCCGAAAATTTTGAACGCCTGTCCGATCGGGAGAAAAATTTATTTCACAAAGCCTTTACCACGAATATCGGTGATCCGGACTACCACCAGCTTGCTCCGTTGAGTTTCGAAGAGAACGGAATACAGCGAACCCTGAATGTACCGAAAGGAGATATCCTGCACCAGTTTCGCCAGGATGTGAACAATAAACAATTGCCTGCTGTGTCCTGGCTGGTGGGCCCGGAGAATTTCTCGGATCATCCCACGGCTCCCTGGTACGGCGCCTGGCTTGTTTCGGAAGTGTTGGATATACTCACGAATAATCCCGAGATCTGGAAGAAAACCATTTTTATTCTCACCTACGATGAGAACGATGGTTATTTCGATCACGTGCCCTCCTTCACAGCGCCCGATCCCTTAGATCCGCAAAGCGGGAAATGTTCTGCCGGTATCGATACGGCGGTGGAATATATCCGGCGCGAGCAGGAACTGCAGGAAGGCGTGGAAGACAGGGAAGCGAGGACCGGTCCCGTTGGACTGGGATTCCGCGTGCCGATGATCATTGCATCGCCCTGGACCAGGGGAGGGCGTGTCTGCTCGCAGGTCTTCGACCATACTTCCGTATTCCGGTTCGTCCAGCAGTGGCTGCATAAAAAGCGCGGTGTTCAAATAGAAGAGAACAATATCAGCAGCTGGCGCAGGACGGTGAGCGGTGACCTCACCTCCGCGTTCAGGCCTTATACCGGCGCAGAACCGGAACAACTACCCTGGCTGCAAAAGAATGCTTTCATCGAATCGATTTACAATGCGAAATTCAAAAAGCTTCCGGAAAATTTCAAGCCGCTTACAACTGACGAGATCGCATTGATGCGGCAGGATCCACATGCCGTTTCCGCCATGCCAAAACAGGAAAAGGGAACCAGGCCTTCCTGCGCGCTTCCCTATCAATTGTACGCCGACGGCCGGCTAAGCGCGGACAAGAAAAATCTTGAGATCAAACTGGAAGCATCGAACGCCTATTTTGGGCCTGCTGCTGCCGGCTCTCCCTTTCAGGTTCGTCTGCCCGGCCGGCCCGCTATGCCGCGCAATTATGCCCTGAGTGCAGGTGATTCGATTAGTGATCTGTTTTCGCTGGAGCTATTCGACGGTAAATCCTATCACCTCAACATACATGGCCCGAACGGATTTTTCCGCGACTTAAAAGGCGACCTGCAGGATCCGCTTCTTCGTATTTCCTGCGATTACACGAAGGACAGGCAGGGACGCCCGACCGGCGGACTGGAGTTTCTTGTTCAGCATGAGGGCAAAGGCGACTATCACCTGGAGATCCGGGACAATAGTTATAAAAATGCTTTGATCAATAAGACGATTGCTGCAGGACGAGCCACTCGTATACCGGTCGACACGGGTAAACAGTCGGGGTGGTACGACATCAGTATTTTGGTGAACCAGTTTCCCGTCTTTGAGCGGCGTTATGCGGGCCGGGTGGAAACGGGGAAGGACAGCATCAGCGATCCGGCCATGGGCGGGATGGTATGAGTATGCTGCGCAACCCGGCGCGGGATATTCCCGTTTTGATAAAAGGATAAAAAAGACCCGTTCACCGATTTTATAGTCCTTGTTGCAACGTTTACCGGACTGAAGCGGTCATGGTAAAGTTACCCGCGCTGTCTGGCCCGGGACTTACCATCGGCAAACTCGTTTATGCAATAGAAAAAGCACCGTACCCAGGTGTAAGAAGTCCGTCTCGTTTTAAGTGGGACGGCTTTTTATTTTAAAAGGGAACCAGCATCCAGGTTTCCTGTAGTCTGGGTACCGAAGACAGCCTGTGCAATTCTTCGCCGGAGGCGGTTTCCATTAACCGGGAGAGGCCCGTGAGTTTATTGCGGTCGGTCACCGCCACCTTTTCTTTTTTGAAACCCACGTTCCTAAAGAAACTTTCTGCGGCATCGAAGCTTTCGAATTTATTTTCTTCCACGCGATGCTGCTCGAAGAAATGCTTTTCGCGTTCGCTCTGGCGAAGCGGGAGTCTCCGCTTTCCTGTTCGGATATAAATGTCCGCCGTGATCCAGCACCCGCCGCGTGCTTTCAAAGCAGCTAAAATAAGGGAACAGAGTTTTTCCTTTTCCGGTTCGCCCAGGTACATAAGCAATCCTTCGTTAGCGATCGTGATGGGTCCCGGAGGAAAATGGTTCAGCACTTGCTGAAATTGATCATTATCCAGCGCGTTTAGTGGCAGGGTTTCCAGTATGCCCTTTCGCGGCGGTGCATCTTTTTCGAGTTCAGCAATAAATTCCTTTTTGAGTGCGATCACCGGTTCCAGGTCGGTATCGATATAATGCACTGGCTTGCGGATCGCCAGGTCGAGTCCGCGGAAGGAATAGCCGGAAGAAAGTTCAAGGATATTGGTCGCCCTGGTTTGTTCCAGCAACTGGTCAATATTCCAGTAACGATTTTCGAAATGCACGACGCGCGCCCAGGAAGAGAAATCCATCTTTCCCGAATCGATGGGATGACTACCCGTTCCCGGCATCAGCGTCGCGGCTGCTTTGGCAAAGGGTATATTCGTGTGGCCTTTCAGCAGGAGCAGCGACTTCGCAGAAGGGCTGATACTATCGTAGTTCTTTATTCGTTCCGTCATCTTTCAAATTACGGCAGACTTTAGAAGAGCATATCCGTTTTTTCAAATAGGTTGTTCAAGACAATTAATCCACCTTCCTGAACAGCATCTGATTGCGGTTGCTATAGAAAGAAAACTGCTCCACCTTCCCCTTGCGGTTGCGGGTAAATTGGAAGTCTACCGGCACACGTTTGTCGATGAAGAAGACGTCCGTTCCGTAAGGCAATAAATTGGCCTGTTCTCCATGTGACTTTGCCCGAAGCGTATCTCCGTCTACCCAGAGCAGGGCCGTATCGCGTTCAGCCGTAATATAAGTCCCGGCAAATTGCTTCAGGGTGGCGGCAGATAAGCTGACCGGCGTATAAGTAAATTTCTTCTGCGATAACAGCCAGTCGTAAAGGCTGTCTTTTTCGTAGGTTCTCGTCCAGC
>DASZRP010000217.1:0-41008 GCA_035548895.1 Puia sp.
CCATGTTATTCATGCCGGAAATTTCAAGCTCGATGGCGGCGCCATGTTCGGCGTGGTACCCAAGCAGATCTGGAATAAGATCAATCCGGCGGATGCCGACAACCTTTGTTCCTGGGCAATGCGATGTTTGCTGGTTGAAGAAGGGGACCGCCTGATCCTGATTGACAATGGGATGGGCGACAAGCAGGATGAAAAGTTTTTCGGGCACTACCGTCTGCATGGCAGCGAAACGCTCGACGGGTCGCTGAGCCAGGCCGGGTTTACGAGGGCCGCTATCACCGATGTCTTTTTAACGCACCTGCATTTTGACCATTGCGGAGGAAGTATTATCCGCCAGGGAGACCGGCTGGTCCCCGCTTTCCCGAATGCCCGGTATTGGAGCAATGAAAAGCACTGGCAATGGGCGGTTCATCCGAATGACCGGGAAAAAGCTTCTTTCCTGAAGGAGAATATACTGCCCATTGAAGCCAGCGGCAGGTTAAACCTGATCGACCCAGCCGGTTCATCGGTTTCCAAATTGCCGGCGACGAATTTTATGGAAGGTTTCGATATCCGGTTCGTGGAGGGGCATACCGCTTCCATGATGTTGCCCCAGTTGAGCTATAAAGGAAGAACCGTTGTGTTTGTTGCGGATCTCCTGCCTTCCACCGGGCACGTACCAATACCCTATGTCATGGCCTACGACATGGTTCCGCTGACGACTTTATTGGAGAAAAAGCAGTTCCTGGAAGAAGCGGTAGAGAAGGATTATGTGCTCTTTTTCGAACACGACCCGGTGAATGAATGCTGTACCCTCCAAAGAACGGAGAAGGGTATCCGGGTCAAAGAAGTTTTCAGGCTGAAAGAACTTTAAGATTGTGCCCGGTATGTAATAATTATTTTAAATTTACGTTATAGAAACTTACTAACCCCTATCATAGACTCCAAAAAGGCCGGGATTTTTATCCCGGTTTTTTTATTTGACAGCCTGCTCGTCCTTGTTCAGGAAATAATCATCCGATGAATAATCGAACGATTTGGGAGGCCCCGATTCGTAATCCTCGTCGTACGATACGAAAAAGTAAAGGTAGAGGGCGCGACTGACGCGCATGAACCAGGGTTGCAATACCACGAGCAATACGGCGTTCACGCCAAGCCACCAGAAAAAGCGCTGGTCCTTCAGGGAAAAGCCAATGGTCAGCCACCAGAGCACGAAAGTGGCGCCGGAGAACAGGAGCGTGAGCAGGTAGCTTACGTAGCCGGTTCCATACCAAAACCCCACTTCCAGCTCGAACTGCTGTCCGCAGACCGGGCAATGGGACGGCATTTTAGTCATTTCTTTCAGCTTCCAGGGATTCGGGTTGGAGAACATGTCTCCGCGACGGCATCTCGGGCATTTAGTGGTGAGGATGCTCCAGATCATTCCGGGTCTGCCTGCCATAACTGGATAATTTGCGCAAAGATAAATGCAATTTTACGATGGCTGACAAGATTCCGAATGCCGGGCTCAGTTGGGCGAACTGACCAGGGTTCTGGGAATATCCGGCATGAATTTTCTTTCCCCGATCTGCTGGCGCCACATGGCATAGTAAAGTCCTTTTTCATCCAGCAGCTTGTTGTGCGTACCTGTTTCCACCACCTCTCCTTTTTCCAGCACGTAAATGCGATCTGCGTGCATGATGGTAGACAAACGGTGGGCTATCAAAATAGTGATCTGATTTTTCTGGGAAGAAACCTCCCGGATGGTACGTGTAATTTCTTCTTCTGTGAGCGAGTCGAGCGCGGAAGTGGCTTCGTCGAAGATCAGCACCCTGGGCTTCCGGAGCAGGGCCCGGGCGATGGAAATTCTTTGTCTTTCGCCACCGGACAATTTCAATCCGCCTTCACCAATGCGCGTATCGACGCCGTTCTCCGCCCTGGCTAACAATCCCGTGCAGGAGGCTTTCTGCAAGGCGTCGAAGAGATCGGCTTCGCCGGCTTTCGGATTCACGAACATCAGGTTTTCGCGGATAGTGCCGGAGAACAGTTGAGTGTCCTGAGTTACGAACCCGATCTGATTCCTCAGATCGTCGAAATTGATGGAATTCTCGTCGAGGTGATTGTAGAGAATGCTGCCCTGCAGCGGACGATAGAGGCCGACCAGCAGCTTCATGAGCGTCGACTTGCCCGAGCCTGAGGGACCGACAAAGGCGATGGTTTCTCCCACCTGCACGTCGAAGCTGATCCCGCCGATGGCGTAATGCTGGGCAGAGCGATGCTTGAATACTACATGGCGAAAGCTTAATTGCTCGATGAGGCCGAGGTGCTTTGGATTTGACGGCTGGGGTTCCGGTACCTTCTTCATCAGCTCGTCGAAATTATTGAGCGAAGCTTCGGCTTCGCGGTACGACATGATGATATTGCCGATATCCTGCAGGGGGCCGAAAACAAAGAAGGAGAAGATCTGCATGGTCACGAGCTGGCCGGCATTCATCTTGTCTTTAAAGATCAGCCACATCAAAATGAACAGGATCACCTGGCGAAGGGTGTTGACGAAAGTTCCCTGCACGAAGCTGATGCTGCGAACGCGCTTTACTTTGGTCAATTCGAGCCCCAGGATCTTGTAGGTATTTTTATTCAGCCGGGTCACTTCTTCTTCGGCCAGTCCGAGACTTTTTACCAGCTCGATATTTCTCAGCGATTCCGTAGTGGAGCCGGCTAGCGAGGTGGTTTGCGAAACGATCTTTTTCTGGATGCTTTTGATCTTGCGGCTGAGCAGGTTGCTGATGAAGGTCAGCAGCACGATCCCCACGAGATAGACAATGGGAATGCTCCAGTGTATCCAGATGGCGGCATAGGTGAACACGAAGATCACGCCGATGATGACGCCGAACAATACATTCATGAAATAATTGATGAACCGTTCGGTGTCTTCCCGCACTTTCTGAAGAATGCCTAAGGTTTCTCCGCTACGCTGGTCTTCGAAATCCTGGTAAGGCAGTTTCATTGCCTGCTGAAGCCCGTCGGTAAACACTTTCGCCCCGAATTTCTGGACCACCACGTTCATAAAATAATCCTGGAAATTCTTGGCGATGCGGCTCATCATGGCCACGCCGACCGACAGGAGCAATAAATTGATCACGCCGGGATGTTTCCAGGAAAAGGCGGTGAAATAATTATCGGCGGAAAAGTCATGATGAAGTTTCCTGGCCTGCACGTATTCGTTGGAAAGGTTGACGATCTTGCCGAAGATGATCGGATCGAAAAGGGAAAACCCGATATTGATGGCGGCCAGAAACAGGGTTAGGGTGACCAGCCACCGGTAAGGTTTGAGATATCGAAGTAAAATTTTCATAAACCAGCGTAAATCTTGTTATCCGATCCTTTAAGTTAGCAATATTTGCCCACCTCAGTATCGGAGACCCTTTAACAACAGTTTTAGCGGAAATGTTTTCTTGTATGCAGAAAATTAAGATCGCACAACAGGAATCACCTCCTGATATGCCTGCAGCGTCCTGCTGGCGGCCATTGTCCAGGTATACCGGGTACATACCAAATTACTCAATGCGGCAGGTACCGGGTGGGTTGCCGCCTGATCTACAGCCTGATAAATGGAATCCGGCGATCCGGGATCGCAATACCAGGCATAGTCTCCAAAATATTCCTTAGCGTCTCCTTTTTCCGTTATTACAATATTGCAACCCATGGCGGCTGCTTCCAGGGAGCTTAGGCCGGTCGTTTCAAACCAGCTTGGCAGCACATGCACTTTGGCCTGCCGGTAGTAAGACAGCAGATCCTGTTGATCAAGAAAGTCGATGAACCGGATATTGGGTCCGGCTTCCCGCTTGCACTGTTCGTAATATCCCATTTGATTTGTGCTACGTGCCCCGATAAGTATCAGGTCATAACGGGTATTGTTCAGGGCGCGGATCAGGTTCAGTTGATTTTTTCTCCCCTCATTGCGCGCGACACAGAGGATCAGACGGTCATTCCGACTGATCGTTGTTGGTTGTGGATTGAACAGTATGGGATCTATTCCGTTAGGAATTACGCGATAAGGCGTGTGTATGCTATAAGCTTTAACGAGTCGTTTATATTCATTCTCCGAATTGGGTAGGAGGAGGCTGGCCTTTTCAGCCACTTTTTGAATAGACCGCCGATGGCCCCGGAACAGGTAATAGCTGCTTTTTATTTTTTCACCGTTCAGTATAAACCGGGCCAGGGCTTTCAGGTATTCGATGGTGTGATCGGGGAGGAACCGAAAAACATAGCTTGAGCGGCCTTGCCTTGCCTGGCGTTCATATTCAGCGTAGTCAACAAATATTGTCGAAATCACAAAGGGCGTTTTAGCAAGCCGGATATGGGGAAGTATGTCGTCGGGACGAATAATATTGAAAAAGTGAAGCAGGTCGTAAGCGGCATAGTCGATGTTTTGGTTCGACAGGAAGATGTCCACGGTCAGACCGAGTTCTTTGAGCCCTTTGGCGGTTTGAAGAATTTGTATCGTATCGCCTCCTTTGTCGCTATATAACGTGCTTCTTGAAATAAAAGCGATTTTCATTGGGCAGGATTTTTCCGGAGATTCGATTTGTCAAATTCTTCAAAAACACGGCTGAAGGCGAGGGCCCAGATAACATACTCTGCTATGTTGAACAGGTAGCTTCCCGTAAACTGGTAGATAAAAATGTAAATGAACAATCCGAAACGGTAATAATTGGTATAGGGTTTTGTTCTGAAAAAGAAATAAGCTTCCAGGCTGAACCGGATCAACAGGCCAGCAATACCGAAGAGCGCAAAGGTTTCTGCAACGGCATTCGGAATGGCAATCTGATTGACATTGAACACCGTGTTATAATAGGTATTCCAAATTTCTCCGCCAACTACTTTAAGCTGGCCAAGACCTACTCCGAAGAAAATATTCTTTACCCGGGCAACCGCCAAAGCCAGGGAAAAGGAATCGAAAGCCCTTCCTTTAAAGGACGTGTCGGTCCCGTGAAATATATTCCGGATGCGGAGGAAAAGCGGGTTTCCAGGATAGAACAAAAACAATGCGATCAGTACCAGCACGACAACAAACAAGCTCAGCATTACATATTCTGCGACCCTTCGCTTCATCAGGAAAGAACGGATATTTGATGCAAACAGCAACAGAAAACTAATAGTAATACCAAGCAATACACCCAGAGAAAACGAAATGAGCAGCGGAAGGGTGACCATAAAAAGCACCAGGCCGCGATTGGGATACCGAAAAAAGATCAGCTTCAGATAATAATAGAATGCCAGGGGCACCAGCAAGGTGGAATAATAAGAAGGTTCATAAGTGAACAGGCTCAACCTTGGAAACTTGGTTAGTCCGCTGGAAATATCGTAGACCGACCACATGAGTCTCCGTATTCCCGGGAAGAAAAAAATAACGCAGGCGATCAGTACCAGATAAAAATTAAGGGTCAATAAAACCCGGAAAATCATCTGCAGTGATTGAGTGACCTGGAGAAACCGCCTCACGGTCAGAATAAAAACAAACACGCTGAAGAGAAGAAGCCAGGATTTCAGATAGTAGGCTGCATCTATCCCTTGAACATAGTGGATGACGGCAAGAGGTATCGTCAGAGCGAAAAAAACCCAGCCATATTCCAATCTGTTTTCACGGTAAAGCCAGTAGAGAAAGACTGGTGTCAGCAAAGTGGTGTAAAGAAGGCCTAATGGCAAAAACACCGAGTTCAAAAAGAAATACAATATGGCGAAAGGCAGGTATTTATTGATGCTGATTGGTGTTGCCATATATATTCGGCGGCTTTGCCCGATTTCTTTTCGCTCGAAACTACGTTTTTTGCTCCAGGACGCGCAATGGTCGTTAAATCAGAGTGAAATCAGAACTGATTCATTGTTTCTATCACCTGTTCGATATCGGTTGCAGTATGCGCAAAAGATATTGGCAGGCTTAGCGTGGTCCGGTGAATTTCTTCCGCAATGGGTGTGCTTATTTTATCGAGAATACCCTTCATCGCCGGTTGTTGGTTCGGGGCGACAGGATAATGGATCTCCGTCTTAATTCCCTTTTTCAGTAAGAAGTCCCGAAGCTGATCCCGTTTCTCGTGCCGGATATTGAAAATATGATAGACGTCGGTATAACCCGGTTCAACCACTGGTTTGATGAAGTCCGCTTTTAAGCCCTCAAAATACAATGCAGACAGGCTCCTTTTGTGCTCATTTATCCGGTCTAGCCGTTCCAGCTTGACGGAGAGAAAGGCAGCCTGCAATTCGTCGAGCCGGGAATTGTAGCCGATTTTCTCGTTGTGATATTTGATGCGTGAGCCGTAGTTGCGCAGGATCGACACGGCCTGGTGCAATTCCTTGTCGGAGCTGGTAATTGCCCCGGCATCGCCCAATGCGCCCAGGTTTTTCGTTGGGTAAAAGCTAAATGCGCCGAAGTCTCCAAAGCTTCCGGCTTTTTGATCGTGAAGCGAAGCGCCGTGAGCCTGGGCGCAGTCTTCGATTACGCGAAGATGATGTTGCCGGGCAATTGGCAGGATCTGGTCCATGGCGCAGAGTTTACCGTACAAATGAACGACCAGGATCGCGCGGGTACGCGAGGTAATTTGTTCTTCAATTTTTTTCGGATCGATATTATAGGTCCGGATGTCCGGTTCCACCAGAACAGGCTTCAGACCGGCCTGCAGGATCGCGAGTATTGTGGCGATATAAGTATTGGAAGGAACCAGTATTTCATCTTGCGGGGCAAGGTCAAGAGCCTTGAGTGCCAGTACCAGGGCATCCAGCCCGTTTGCCACGCCACAGGCATGGGGTACGCCGCAGTATTCGGAGAACTCCTGTTCGAACTGTTTCACTGCATTGCCCAGGATATACCATCCGCTGTGCAGGGTTTGCCCGAAAGCCTTGTTCAGGTCGGCAAAAAAAGGTTCGTTTACTTTTCGCAGATCCTCGTATTCTATCATTTCGTGTAAGGTTCAAAGATGTAATCCTGCGGATCAAAATGTTCCGAAGCCAGCACCATCAGGATGGCGTCGGGACTGAACTGGTCCATGGTATGCCAATCCCGGGTTTCAAGGATCAGGCATTTGTGGGGCCGGTCCAGCATAAAATAATTTTCTGTATGACCATCGTTGTTGTAGATGCGGCAACTGCCCTGGATACAGATAGCGGCCTGAATGGTTGTTTTGTGCCGGTGCCCTCCCCGCCGGGAGCTGTCGACACCGTAGATATAAAATATGCGCTTGATCTCGAAGGGAACGGTTTTTTCGATAACCGTAAGGTTTCCTCTTTTATCGGTAAATGTTTTCAGGTCGATCAGATAAGCCATTCCAATTAATTAAATCGATTTAAGGAGTAAATATGATGATGCAGCCGGATATTAAACAGCCCTTTCTTCCAGGGCGACAGGTTGCCCCTTTTTATGAGAAAAAGAACGTTTCGCAGATATTCCGCCATAACAGAAAAGCCGGATGGGGCGGCTTGTCTTGCGCCCTGCGGATCTCCTGAGAATCCCGATGCCCGGAGTTTACCGGAAATTTCAAGGAGGCGCCCGATATAAGGAAAATAAAATACCTGTTTGACCTCTTCATTCAGGGCGTACAGGGCGCCACAGCAGGCTACCCGGTTATCCGAGAAGAATTTAAGTCCGTGAAAATGGAAAAAAATTGCCGGATATTCTTTTCGGTCTTCCTTGCAGCGAACAACCGGGCTGCCTTCTTTCTCCCATGTTTCATATTGCTGGATATTCCATGGAGCCAGCCCGGCTCCGGGATTTTGCACTACGTGTACGCCGGGGAACCGCTCTGTCCAGTCATCGAGATATTTCTGATCCCCGAATTTGCCATCTTCCAGCCGGGCGTAGCACCATTCGAGGCAACGGTCGCGCCACCAGCGAAGCGCGCGTAACCCGTTTTCATCATTTTTGAAATACACGAACTGAACACAGTATTTCCCATGGGTTGCGGATACATCGTAATCTTTTGTGTACCGGTGCCCGGTGATACCTACGGAATAGCCTGTCATTTCATCGAAAAGAACCTGCGGATCGTGATAAAATATCATGTCCGCATCGATATAGGTGCAGGAGGGGAGTTGGTATTTTTCAATGCAGTAGAGGATGACGGAAGAGGTACAGGTCCAGCAATACTCTGCAATGGACCGCTGTGGTTTTACAGCCAGCAGCTTTTCGTCTTCAAATTCTTTCAGCGAAACCGGAGTCAGGTTAGGTAAACGGGCGCTGTGCAATGTTTCAAAGCAATTGTCGTCAAAAGCAATCACGTATAAATGGTGGGTGGGGCAGACCCTGGTCAGCGACTCGCTGAGCGCCAGCCCCCGCGTTAAGTAATTGGAATCGAATAATGTACAAAAATTAATCATGTTAAAGTTCCGGAATTTCAATAACCCTTTTCGGAATACTTTTCTTGTTCATCCAATATTTCATTTCTCATACACTATGATGATGGTATGCCCATCGCTTTTTAAATCAGTTTTTGAAAAGGGCATTTTTATCCTGGCGAGCCAATAAGAAAGCTTATTGAGTATTTTGAATTTCAGTGAATGATCTACCATTCTGCTTCGATATCCGATTGAGTGACTAAGCGCGGAGGAAATGCGCACATTATAAAAGAGCAGCTTATGTATAGGTGTAACTTTTTCTTTGTGGACGTCTATAACTTTCAAATTGAACAATTCTCCTAATTTTACCAGGGAGCGTTCATTCCAATGATTGATATGATGAGGCGGTAAATTCAGCCAGTTGTTGACCATTTGTTTTAAAAATCCTTCGTTATTCGGTACGGCAATGATAAGCTTTCCTCCCAGCTTTGTACAGGCTACGCAAGCTGCGAAAAATTCTCTTACATTTTCGATATGCTCCAATACCTGGAATGCGGCTACTATATCGTAATGATCTTTCAATTTTCCGGCGTGCTCTTCTATGCTTTCTTTAATTACATTTACTCCATCCTGCTTGGCAAGCTCAATGGATTTGGAACTAAATTCGATTCCCTGATAAAAAGTTCCAGGCACCTCCTTGATATATTTTGACCAAACGCCTCTGCCCGATCCTACGTCTAACACTTTATCATTATCCCGGACAAACGTTTTTGAGTAGGAAAATTCTGTTTTATCCGCATGGAGAAAATACCAGTCTTTATTTTGTAGTTGGTTATAGAAATGCTCGTTTCCCGGAACAGGCGGATTAAAGAATTTGAGATCGCAGTCAATGCAATGCAAAAGAGAAACAGATGGTATTCTTTCGAATAGTTCCGCGGTATCGATATCGTTTTTTTTGTACAAAGCGACGATGTCATTGGCATTAACGGTCGACGCTTTTGATATATTGGCGCTATTGCAGGAGGGGCACAAAATCCTATTGGACATACTGGCTGGTTTTATTTGGCTTGAAACGTGAAATAATTAATCGATAATTGAGGAAAATAACTTGTTGAACTGTCTTTTTAAAATGACCAGCGGGACTTTCAGCTTTTCTCTATTCATTTTTTTTCGGACAGCCCTTTGACAATCCTGGAAAAGCGGGTCGGCGTGTTTCCGCAGGGCAAAATCTATTATTTCCAATGCAAAGCCGTATTGGCGTTCCAGGAGAGCAAAAACATATAGCAGTAGAAATTGCCGTTGATGATCTAGGGTTGGCTGACGGAGATAGGTCACTTCAGCCCAACCTGGTGTTTTTCGAAATATCTTCCCGGTCGTGAATGAGCCAAATTTGCCGACCTGATTTGCATGGAGGCGTTGTATCCCTTTCACTGCCATAGAGGAAAGCCAGAAATCTCTATTGTGCATCTCCTGCATTACAGCATACAGTTTGTCTTCTCCTTTATAAGCGTCCAAGATGCCTGGCTCGAATTCGGCCGCCAGTATGCCGAGCTGAAGATTGGCCGGAAGACTGGTGAAAAGTCTGAGATCCGTTCCCTGCGTGTCGGTCTTAAACCAGTCAATATAATCGATATTCGCCTCTTTCAGAGAATCCTGTAAAGTAATGGCCGGCAAATGGGTGACCCGTTCTATGGAAAATAGAGGACTGAATACCCAGGGTTCAAGTTTTTCTTTGTCTGGTGGCAATAAGCTTGAACAAAATGGGGAGGCAGTCAGATAGAAATTAGCCTGATCAATCGGTTTATCGGCTACGATGCGATTGAAGGTAATCAGCTTTTTATAAGTCTTATTGACCTGTTCTGTTACGTGGAACTCCCTGTCGTCTGCATCGAACGCCAGACAGTATGCATATTTCGCGATATATTTCCATTTGGGATGGATTTCGCCCGAGGCACCGATATCGATCAGTACCGGCGGCCGATCCCTGAAATATTCCGAGTGCATAATCTGATCTATTATTTCCATTCTTTTATATTAAATAAGCAACCGAATACTGACTGTCCGGCCGACGAAATAAACATAAAGATTTTAGAAGCTCTTTTGGTATTTATCAAATATCATTCTCAATCTTCGTTTAACCCTATGCCATAGCGGCGGGTGTATGGCCTTGTGGTAATAGGCGGCAAAAGCCCGAAAGGCCTCTACATGCTGACGTACCTCGATCCTGGATATGTTTATAGGGTTAGGATCCAAAGAAGAAGGAGTCAACGGCTCAAACCCGTTGTTGGTACCGCTTCCATCTCCGCCGATATTTACTGCCAGTGATTTTCCCGGGAAAAGCGTGTATTTATTTGCCAGAAATGCGGATGCATACCAGCGAATTGCCCAGGAATCCCTCTTGCCTGCGATCTGATCTTTCAACATCTGCACAAAGGGATAATTCCCATCAAAATCGAACTGTTTCATTTGTTTGGACTCAATAAGCTTTTGCAAAAGCAGATTAGCGTCCCGTTCAAATAGGTCCCAGCCTCTTTTCCAGGTGGCCCAAGCCAGGCAGTCCGCTCCACGTAGAAAAAAGGTTTCCGGCAGCTTCTCTTTCACCGGGTACAGATAGCCATGCAGACTGATCACGTTTTCATCCTGTTCATATATGCACAGCCCTTTGTTCATATAGTCCAGGAAATATGGAGAAACAATCAGGTCGTCTTCCATTACGATCACCTTTCCAAATTCGGATACGACGCGCTGAACGCCGTCTATAATATTAGCCGATAGCCCTTTATTGGCTTTTCTTTCAACGATCGTGACTGACCGGAAACCATTGATGGTTTTGAGATAATCGCGTACTTCCTGAACTTGTTGTTTGGCTGCTTCTGATTTTGGGCCATCAGAAAATGCGAACAGATCGGTTTGAGATGACAATGGATTTTGTCGCAGGCCCTCAACCGTTTTGCGCGTGTGATCAGGCCGGTTATAAGTGAACAATGCAATAGGAGCCAGGCTCATAAGAAAAGCTTTTGCAAAAACTAATTTCTAATAAATCCTGCGCATATGGTACAGGACCTGCAAATATCAAGCTTTTCCATGATTTTTTATCGAAAGAGAGGAGCGTCGTGAAGTATTTCCTTTTGATGTTGTCGATAGTCAACCATTCTTTTTTCAATTGGAGAATAACTTGTTGAATTTGGGAAGCGCGCGTGCGGTGCGAATAACCCGGTCTGGTTATTTTCCCAGATGTTCGGATAGCGGCAAAATCATCCGAATATTGGCACAGTGCAAGCATTAGTTATTATCAATAATTGCAAAATGCATTTTTTTCCGGACGTAGCTTCGGACAATAAAATAATACATCAAAAAATAACTGGCATTTGAGGCTATTGAAACCAATCCTGCACCATACACTCCCCATATCGGAATCAGGATTAGACTCAGTGACAAGGAGATACAACAAACAATCAACCCCGCAATTGAAACGACATGCGTCTTTTCAAAATAGACAAAGTAGTTCGTATACAGGGAAGCTAACGCAGCGAGAATCTGCGAGGTCATTAATAGTGGTAGGATGTACAATGTTTCATAATATTTGCGTTGAATAATACCAAAGGATAGCACACACCAGAGGAATAACTGAATCGCGCAGGAAAGACCAATAAATATTAGGAAAAGTCGTCGTGCTAATTTGTTCGTTTTGGCTACGTTACGCACCAATTCTTTTTCTTTAAGAAAAAGAGGAAGCCACGCGTTTTGAAATGAGGTAAAAATTAGCGGAACAACAGCGGCACAGGATACGGCAAGATAGTAGTATGACATCTCTTTAAAAGAGCCGTATTTTTCCAGAAAGAATTTATCGCTGAAGTTGATTACGATACCAAAGACTGCGGAAAGCATCAGGGGAATCGCCAGCTTAAGCCCGGAAATAGCCATTCTCCGATTGAAGCGGGTACGTATCTCGCGAACGAGGATATACACAAAAGCTAAAAAAAGAATGCCTTCTACAATGTAAGTAACTTCTAACCTTACGCGCACCTTATCGTGGTTTTTTAGAAGAAAAAGAAACAGCAGTGCGCAGCAGTTGATGCAAATAACCCGGAAAACGTTGTAACGCTGCAGCTGCCTGATTTTTTCCGAGGTGTATAGGAAATTAGTCAGCATGAAATTAGCGATCGAAACGATTAGCGCCAATAGTACCGTACCACGGTAACTATTGTAATCGATCTGATTTTTAAAAAGTATCCTGACAATAAAATAGTCTCCATGAAAAAAATAAATGGGAAAAATAACGCAAGCCAGGATAATGGTCAGCAGGCTGAATACGGTGAACAAAAGCTGCCCCCGGTGTTCTTCATGGTCGAGGTCATGATAATACTTGCTGACGGGAATATAGAGCCCGAAATTGAGTACTACAGAAAATGTATAGATAATAGAGAGCAGGTAACCATACAACCCATACTCATCCTGGGTCATTAGTCTCAGGTAAATCGGCAGCAAAATCACTCCGGCCAACTTGACCAGAATATCGATGCTGAGAACGGCGAAAAGCCGTCTGATCAAAAGATTGTTTTTGTAGCGGTTTGTCCAGTTCTTCAATGAGCCCGCCGGTTTTGCTGACATGCTTAAGGGAGGTTGTCTGTATTTGACATGCTGTTCGGTATGATGTTGTCTTTGGGTGATTGATGAAATTTTATTTATCGATCTTAATCTTGCGATAAAGACGAAGGTACAGAGCCAGAAGAAAACACAGGCCCAGGCCGATCAGGCCTCCAAAAGCGATTGATTTTGTACGGGAGTAAGATTGCGGCAGGCTGGGGCTTTTGAAAGCATCGATCACTTCCACGCTGTTGGAGTTTGAAGCGAGCCAGACTTCGATAGCTCCTTTCTCGTTAAACAAATCATTAGAGTGTTTGTAAATAGTCGACGGATCGACGTCATTGCTATAATAAGTGCTGGTAATTTTGGAAGAGGCTAAAAAATGATTGTATTCTCTTTTTAACGTATCCAGCTTGGCAAGCTCCTGGTCGATAAAGAGCAGTTTGTCTCTATAATAGGCGATCTGTTGCTCCTTGACCCGTTTGAAAAATGGCCTGTCGTTGATGTAATCGACAATGGCATGCTGAAACGTGTCGGCAAGTTCCGAACGTTGCAGACGGGCAAAAATTTTAAAAGGTTGATTGACTTTAGTCGACGTGTCGTTGTCAAGGGACTCGTCAAACATCCCGATGGCGGCTATCCTGTATACTTCCCTGGCATTTTGCTCGCTGATGCCAAGTTCAGAGGCTAATTTGGAGTAAGAGCGGGAGCCAATAAGTTTATCGAGCGATGCAACGACTTCTGCGATGGTTTTGCGATAAACAGAAGGAGATTGTGCGACCATGGAGACTTCATAGTAGTTGCTGCGCGATGAATAGTAAGAAAATCCGACAACCAACCCGGTAAATATCCCGGTGAGAATTAGCCATCTGCCTTCTTTTATGGTAGCCAGCAACTCGTCAACAACAGAGAAAATGAAGCGAAGGAATTGGATCGTTATTTTCTTCAGCGGAGGAAGGTTTATTTCGTCCTCCCTGGTTATCTTTTCTTCACTCATTAGAATGTGTCTTTCAGATGATCTATCGGGGTTAAAAATCGAAAATTTTAATTGGCAATATTAATAAATTAAATCTATTTACTCTTTTAAAAGCCTGCCCTGTTTGATTGAGGCATTCCACTATTGCCCGACGAAACGCTTGCTGGCATTAATTTCGGGCCGGATATCGGACTTATCCATTATATTTGAACCTCCCTGTATGGAAAAGCTTCGGGCTAATCACATCATGAAAATGATATACATCAGTCTCGTGATGTTTTTCCTTTTTGCGTTCATTTTGGCCATCCGGCCACTCGTCGGGCTTGCCACCATACTGCTTACCGCAACGGCTATATTTTATTACCGGTGGGAAAGCGGAAATTGGTGGAATCCCGTTTTCTTTAATCCTTTTATCCTGGGCCTTTATTGCTATTTTGCCTTGCAGGCATTCAGCCTCTTTTATACGCACAACCTGCCGCAAGGATGGTCTATGTTCCAGACAGATCTCGGAATTATTGTTTTGCCTATTGCAGTGCGGTATGGTAATCTGGTCAATCAACAGGTATTTGGCAAATGCATGAGGGCATTTGTTTATATGCTAATAATGGCAACGGCCACTGCATTGATCTATGGATTGGTGGAGTTTGCACGGACAGGAGATCCCGGCTCATTCTTCTACCATCGGCTGGTGGGCATCTATTCCGGCCATGCTATACAGTTTTCGGTCATGGTATTTGCGGCCCTGCTCTTTCTTATAGATGAACTTAAGAATCGCCAAACATTGCATAAGAAGGGATGGATTGTCTTTATGATCCTCTATCTTTCTCTTTTTCTTTTTTTGCTCTCCTCTAAACTGGTTATCATCATTTATTTTCTTTACCTGGTTTATCTTTTTACGCTGACAAAGAGTTTCATTCGGAAAAAAGGCCTGCGCTTTTCGGGTTTGATAGCTTTGTCCTTGCTCGTGACGGTAGTTTACTTAACTAATACGCCTTTCCGCCAGCGGGTGAAAGAAGCAATGAGCGGTAGCGAGTTTCTCTTTAGGCAGCAGAAATTCAGCCCCGAGGACTATTTCAACGGTGTTCAGTTCAGGCTGGTAAACTGGCGTTTTGTATATGAAATCCTGAATGAAAGACAGGCCTGGATAACCGGGGTTACACCGGGTGACAGCCAGGAGGTGCTGGCCGAAAAATACAAAAGCGAGAATTTATTTGCAGGCGGCGTCGGTGAAAATAAAACCGGTTATCTCGAATATCACTCGCACAACCAGTTTCTGCAGGCTGTATTGGAAAGCGGCCTTCCCGGATTGCTGTTTTTCATGATAGCTTGTGTAGGCCTCATTATCCTGGCAATTAAATCCCAGGACCGGTCGTTTATCGCATACACCGTTCTTTTGCTATGCAATTGTTTTACCGATGCCCCGCTCAGGACTCAATATGGAATTATTCTTTTTGTTTTCTTTCCGCTGTTCATGGAAGCCGGAAGGCAAAAGCTATCCGTGCCTCCTCAATTGTTGTAGACCTTTTTAATCGGGGAAAATAGTTTTCGGTATATGCGGGTAATAAAACCCAGATTTGCTGCTGCAAGTATTTTAGCCAGGCGTATTGCGGTAATATGCTTAAAATAATATAATTCGTTGACGAACTTCCTTTCCGGTAAGTATCTGTTTTTGATTTCAAGCGTTTCCTGACAACCGATTTTCCAGAATTTATCGCTGAAGCCGCCCCATCGCATATTAGAAAGCACCCGGGGAATATAGACAAAGTTGCACTGATTTACACGAAGCCTTAGTAGCAGATCATAGTCCATGGCGCATCGATAGCGAACGTCGTACCCGCCAAAGGTTTCATACACTTTCTGTTTGATAAAAACAGTAGGATGGTGGATGGTCATTTCTCTCGTTAATAGCTCCACATTGCCTTTTTGTATCAGTTCTTTCTTTTCGTTCTTCCACAACTGAATGTTCCCATAACAAATATCCCCGGTTCCCATGTAGCCCGCTACCAGTTCAAGCGCGTACGGCTCGAGCCAGTCATCTGCATTGATGATGCCGATAATGTCGCCCGTAGCATGGGCAACACCTTTGTTGAAGGCATCGCTGATTCCTTTATCCTTTTCACTGTTCCAGTAGTGAATGTCCTTTTCGTACCTCCGAATGATATCTAACGATCCGTCTGTCGAGCCGCCATCGATGATGATATATTGTTTGTTCGGATAGGTTTGTTCCAGCACGCTTCGAATCGTTTGTTCGAGGTGCTTTTCTCCATTGAGGACAATCGTAACGACCGAAATAAGGGGAGAATCCATATAGGTCTTACCGTTTATGCTTTGAATTGTGAATTTTTATCATTGTAGCAGTCAGTAATAAATTCGGCATATTCGTCGATGATCTTCGGCCAGGAGAATTTATCCTGTATTTTCCGGATATTGTTTTCAATCATGGCTTCTTCCTTCGGACCGCGGTTTACCGTTTCCACCAGGTGCTTCACTTCATCGGCATCCAGGAAGTAATAGGCGTCTTTCTGCAGTAAGGAAGCGTTGAATTCATTATTATTTGCGGCGATCAGTGCGCCGCTGGCCATGGCTTCAAGCAGGGAAGGATTGGTCCCTCCTGCACTGTGGCCATGGAAATACAAAGCGCAAAATGCCTTTAGCGAATGCAGTTTTGCCTTATCGTAAATAGCGCCCAGGAAAACAATCCGTTTGTCGTTTTTGAACTTGTCTTGCAGATAAAGCCCATGGTGGTTGTTTGGGTTTCCAATAATTACCAGTTTTTTATCGGTGCGGCTTGCGGCAAAGCCGTCGAGCATCATTTCAATATTATTTTCGGGCTCCATTCTTGCGATGATCAGGCAATAGTTGAAGGGCGTCAGTCCTTTTTCTAGCAGATCGTCTTCCTCCGGTTTTCCAGGCATTTCGGCGCCATAGGCAATGAACGTACTTGGAATGTCGTATTTGCTTTCCAGATATTTTTGAATGGCCAGCGAATCGGCAACAAAGTAGTCGCAGAACTTTACTGCCAGCTTTTCTGCATAGAACAGGAATTTCCTGATATTCCCGGCATATTTGTTTCTTTTCCATTCCAGCCCGTCCATATTAATAATAATGGCCGCTTTTTTGGGAAATAACCTGCCCCAGATTGAAATGCTGGTGTATCCCAGGATCAGCAAAACATCAAAGTTTCTTTTTCGGGCATCTAACACGCAGTTGAGGTCATAAATAAACTGACCTGCCGTCTTTAGTTTATCTTCCGGATTGAAACAATGAATGATATTCACGCCATTCCAGGTCTTTTCCTGGTAAGAATGGTTGTGGGTATTATAGACATATACTTCAAAAGATTTTTTCAAAAGCCCGACAGACAAGTATTCAGCAAGCTGTTCAAAACCTCCATATTGATTGGGGATACCGCGTGTTCCGAGAATTCCGATTTTCATATTGTTTAAGAGTGCGACCCAAAAGCCGCCTGATTGATTTACGTAGTGGCCTGAACGCGACCGTTGAACCGAAAAAAATTTGCACAAGGTAAGCCGTTTGAATTAAACCAGGCTTTCTGCTATTTGCCGGAAGGTCCTGGTATGCTCTAAATAGAGGATGAAGATCAACAAATCGCTGAACAGAAAGCCGAATAGGTGAAAACCCTTAGTACAAAAAAGACTCAAATATTTTTTAAAAACCAATTAGTTGTTTTCTTTTGCAATAAATGAAAACAAGCCTCGTTCTTGAGGTTTAAAATAATTTTTGTTCCATTAAGCATCCTTTTCCAGAAAACTGTTGTCAAGGTTTATTCAGCAGGCAGGTAGTAAAGATTTGTTAAAGAGGATAAAAAGGCAGGAATTTTGTAATGACTTATATACGCAACCAACGTATATAATGTATAAAATTGACCGTTTAAAACTAGTATCTTATGGCCATTGGGGTTGGTAGCAACAGTTACAGCGCACATTTTCAGGGCATTTCCAGAAAGAAAAAAAAGGCAAAACCAAGATTTAGTGGAGTCCTCTTTCAAACGGGTAAGCGTCTTTTTGACATCTTTATCTCTTTTCTTGCTATTGTATTGATCCTCAGTTGGTTAGTTCCGATATTGGCTATTTTGATCAAATTAGATTCAAAAGGGCCTGTGTTTTTTGTACAGACGCGTATTGGATTTTTGGGTATTCCGTTTCGCTGCTATAAGCTCCGGACCATGGTTGTAAACCAGGATGCTGATTCCAGGCAGGCATCGTATAACGACGTGCGAATTACCCGGCTTGGGCATTATCTGCGCCTGACCAGCCTGGACGAACTGCCGCAGTTTCTGAATGTTTTCATCGGTAATATGAGCATTGTAGGCCCCCGCCCTTTCATGAAAAAGGATGATCAGGCTTTCAGCATAGTGATCTCCAATTATCCATTAAGATATTGTGCAAAACCGGGAATTACCGGCATGGCACAAGTGAAGGGGTATCGCGGAAAAACGGATAATTTTCTTAGCATTTTCCACCGGTACCAGTGGGACACCTTCTATATCCGCAATGCACGCCCTGCACTGGATTTTAAGATCATCAGACTGACCGCCCAGCAGATGCTGAAACGAATTTTTACTTTCAGAACATTCAAGATCCAGCATTTCGAGCGCATGAAGCAGGAACATCTCGAAAAAATGCGGCTTTCTCAGGCCGACCTCCTGGTTGAAAATTTTCGTTGAACTTATCGTCAGCCTGCCCAGGATTCACGGTCAAGGCTTCTGTATTGGATAGCCTCCGCAAGGTGCTCAGTCCGGATATCTTCCGATCCGGCAAGATCGGCGATCGTTCTGGATACTTTCAGAATGCGATCAAAGGCGCGGGCTGAAAGATTCAGCTTTTCCATTGCTTTTTTCAAAAGACTTGTTCCCGCTGAGTTAAGTACGCAAATTCTTTTTAGCAACGAACTGTCCATCTGGGCGTTTGCATATACGCCCGCCTGATCCCGGAACCTACAGGATTGCTTTTCTCTGGCGTGCATAACCCGCTCCCGGATATCGGCCGAGCTTTCCTGGTAGCTGGAAGAAGAGAGCGCGCCAAAATCGACAGGGGCGACCTCCACATGTAGGTCGATGCGATCCAGCAGGGGACCCGAAATTTTATTCAGGTACTTCTGGATAGCGCCCGGCGGACAGCTGCATTCGCGTTCCGGATGATTGTAGAATCCACAGGGACAGGGGTTCATCGATGCGATCAGCATAAAGCTGGCGGGAAAATCAACAGCCATCCGGGCGCGGCTGATGCTCACTTTTCTTTCTTCCATCGGCTGTCGCATCACCTCGAGCACGCTGCGTTTAAATTCGGGCAGTTCGTCCAGAAACAATACGCCGTTATGAGCCAACGAAATTTCACCCGGTTGGGGAATCCCTCCTCCGCCAACCAGCGCCATATCGGAAATCGTATGGTGGGGTGAACGAAACGGCCGGCGGGCAACCAGGCTCGATCCTGAGGATAACTTACCGGAAACGCTGTAAATTTTGGTGGTCTCCAGGGCCTCCGCAAGATTCAGCGGAGGTAATATGGTCGGCAGCCGTTTCGCTAACATGGTCTTTCCCGAGCCGGGAGGCCCGATCAACAGCGCATTATGCGCCCCGGCGGCAGCAATCTCAAGCGCGCGTTTGATATTTAGCTGCCCCCTGACATCCCCGAAATCGATATTGAAATCGAATTGACTTGAAAAGAAATTTTCGCGTGGGTCAGTGTGCAACGCAGGAATATCCTTTTTTTCATCCAGGAATTCAACAACCTGCCGGATATGCGAAACAGGGTAAACAGCAAGCCCTTTGACCATGGAGGCTTCAGCGCCGTTCTCCCGGGGAACAAGAAAGCCGCTGAACCGTTCGTGCGCTGCCTGGATAGCCATCGGAAGCGCGCCCTTTACCGGCAGAATGCTGCCGTCCAGGTTTAGCTCTCCCATGATCAATAGCCGCTTCAGCGATTCGATATTTTTTATTTGCCCGCTGGCGGCCAGAATGCCGATGGCGATGGGAAGATCGAAGGCTGAACCGGATTTGCGGATATTGGCGGGCGCCAGGTTGACGAGGAGCTTGATTCGCGGCATTTGAAAGCCATTGGTCTTTATAGCGCTTTCAACCCGCTGGAGACTTTCGCGAATGGCATTGTCCGGCAGGCCGACAATGAAATAGTTTTTTCCCTTCATTACATTGACCTCTACCGTAATGGTAATGGCATCCACACCGTAAACAGCACTGCCGTAGGTTTTTACCAGCATGACCTTCTTTAACCGGTCAAGTTATTTTAACCCGAGCGGGAAGGCAATAGCCTGAAAGTGGTATTCTTCAGATCCGGGAAACTCCGGCGGCAGCTTGCAGATTGCCCTCCTGTTTGAGTAGCGCCAGGATAATATTGAAGGATATGGGAACTTTTTCCTCATGGTAACTGATATCATTGTTCAGTTTACCCAGTATTTCAAGCAGCAGATAGTTCTGAATGATCATGCCGCAGGCTTCGGAGTCTTTGGGGATCAGTTCACTGTCGCCTACAGTTTCTATCCATGAATGAATAAAGATGCAGCTGATGTAATGAGCCCAATATGGAGAAAACGGCATCAGTTCATTTTTAGACTCTTTGGTCACGTGATCATTGCCGTGGAAGGTTTCGTGAGCCACTTCATAAATAGAGCTTACCATCGAAGCAATGTCGCGTAGCGGCGAACGTTTCAGCCTTCGCTCGCTATAGCTGAACGCCGGGTTCCCGCCGTAACCCTGTATGGCAATGTCCTTTCCCGTTAGCAACACCTGCGATAACCGCAAGTTACCGTGGATGCGTATCTTCAGCATATCCAGCTTTTTGCTGTAGATCTTTTTCATTTCATCCATCAGGGTAGTACGGCAGCCGAGGATCAATTCCGCTTTTTTTGCCGGTTCACCGCCCGCCTTTTTCTGATAGCGGGAAAGATGCTGTACGGCCTGTCGCAGCAGGGATTGCATGTGGGAATAAAGCGACCGCTGGTAATGCAGTGAAAAAGCTTCCGGCCGAAAGGCTTCCTCAACGCCCGAAGCCAGGGCAAGATGCATCTGTCCGGTGCGCCTTCCAAGCAAACGCGTCTGGTTTGCCGCATTGGTACCGATCAGTTCCTGAATATGTTCGGGCAACTGCTCAAAACCTACGGGCCTGGTCAGGCTTCCGATAAATTCAAAAGGATTGAGCTTCGATTTGTTCGCCGCCATCACGCGTTCAATAAAATTATCCACGCGTTCCCGCATATAACCATATCCATCGCCGTGATTCTCGATCATGGTTTGCATCATGCCCAGTACAACCGCCTGGCCATCGTATTTCCATTCGATGGCGCCAATGAACTGCGGCATATGCCTGAATTTCGTTTTTTCTGTCAGGAACCGGGTGATCTCTAAGTCAGGGTTCAATGACAGATCGATCTTTCTGTACATGCGGAGAAAGAACCGGTTGTCGTACGTAATTGAGGTATTCAGCTCATCCGAAGTATGCAAGCGGCTTTTAACTTCATTCGATTCGCCCCGGTGTTCCCTGAGCCTCCGGTCTCCATAAAAATCCATTTTACCCATCCTGAGCGCCACCGATTGCTGACTCATCATATACAGGAATAAATTCTGCTGAACCGATTCAATGAACAATGCATCGCAAAGAAAACCGCGGTTCCCGCCGCACTGCAAACGACAAATGAACGCATCGGGGTAAGTACTTTTCAACTTCACCGCTTCTTCCTCCGGAACAAAGCAGACGGGCAGGTGGTAGATTTCCGGTAAGCCGCTTTGGTAAACGGTATCCAGAAAAAGGATGAGTATCTGATGCGGTCCGAGCTTCACCAATTCCTGTTTGCCGATCCGGACGGAGAAAAAAGCTTTGTGCAAGGCATTGAACCATTTTGACCGGGGCAGATAGGCCGGCAGCAGTTCCGACTCCAGCCTGGTCTGGGAGTCGATATCCTGTATCGCCGGCCAGTCCGCAATTTCCAGGACCGGCAGCTCATCACTTCGGCTGCTTTCATCGTGCATTTTCTCAAGCGAGAACCAGTGGAAGGCGTAAGAGGCCAGCGTAAAGAAGTAGAGGCCATCGTCTTTCACTTTCGGGAATTTGTTCCGGCTCACCACTTCGATCACCTGGTATCCTTTATAATCTCCCAGATCAAGTTCGGCGGGCTGAGGAAATTTGGACAGGTTCACCAGCACCAGCAGAGTTTGCTCTTCATAGGTCCGGGTAAAGGCAAAGACCTTTGGATTTTCAAGGTTCAACACCTGGAAATTACCACGACCAAAGGCCTTATATCTTTTGCGCATGCTGATGATGCGCTTCATGAACCAGAAGAGCGAAGAAGTGTTGAGCCGCTGCGATTCCGCATTCAGCGATTCATAGTGATATTCGGGATCGAGGATCAGCGGCAGATAAAGCTGTTGAGGATTGGCTTTTGAGAAACCCGCATTCCGGTCGCGTGACCATTGCATCGGGGTGCGCACGCCATCGCGATCACCCAGATAGAAATTGTCGCCCATGCCAATCTCATCGCCGTAATAAATTACCGGCGTGCCGGGCAATGAGAACAACAGGCAGTTCAACAGTTCGATCTTGTGGCGGTTGTTTTTCATGAGTGGCGCCAGGCGGTGACGTATGCCGAGGTTGATACGGGCCTTGGGATCTTCGGCATAAACCGTGTACATATAATCTCTTTCTTCATCGGTCACCATTTCCAGCGTGAGCTCGTCGTGATTTCGAAGAAAGATCGCCCACTGGCAGCTTTCCGGTATGGCTGGCGTCTGATCGAAAATATCGGTGATCGGATAACGGTCTTCCATCTGCAATGCCATGAACATGCGCGGCATCAGCGGAAAATGAAAATTCATGTGGCATTCGTCTCCTTTGCCGAAATAGGCAGCCGCATCCTCGGGCCACATATTCGCTTCTGCCAGGAAAACGGTTCCCGGGAAATGCTCATCTACATGCTTCCGCAGTTTCTTCAGGAAGCTGTGGGTCTCCGGAAGATTTTCACCATTCGTGCCCTCGCGCTCGAACAGGTAAGGGATGGCATCCAGGCGGAAACCATCAACACCCATATTGCACCAGTAGGAAATGATATTAAGAATTTCTTCCTGAACCTGCAGATTGTCGAAATTCAGATCGGGCTGATGATGGAAGAAGCGGTGCCAGTAATATTGTTCAGCCACGGCGTCCCAACTCCAGTTCGAAGGCTCAAAGTCCTGGAATATGATCCGCACATCTTTATACTTTCCGGGGTCGTCTGACCAGACATAATAATTTCTTTCCGGCGAGCCCTTTGGCGCCCGTCTCGCTATTTGAAACCAGGGATGCTGGTCCGACGTGTGATTGATGACCAGTTCCGTGATCACTTTTAAATTGCGTTGATGCGCTTCCTTCAGCAACTCGCGGAACTGATCGATATTTCCGTAAGCCGGGTGAATGTGGTAGTAATCGGCAATATCGTATCCGTCATCTTTGAGGGGACTCGGATAAAAAGGCAGAAGCCAGATGGCGGTTACCCCGATATCCTGAAGATAATCTAACGTTTGCAGCAAGCCTTCAAAATCGCCAATGCCGTCGCCATTGCCGTCGCGGAAAGCTTTGATATGCAATTCATATATGATGGCGTCCTTGTACCAGTGCAGCTTATCTTTTTTGAAAGCGGCCTCCATATTTTGGTTTTATCTAAGATGGTGAAATTCCCGTGCCAGCATCAGGAGCCTCTGAAAACGGGTTTTCTTTTTTCGAGGAAGGCGCTCGTGCCTTCACGCATATCGTCGCTGTCGAAGCACTCGCCGAAACTTTCCGTTTCCAGCGCATATCCATTCGGGTTTCCCACAGCAGCATTCACAGCGGCAATGCATCGGGCGATGGCCAACGGCGCCTTGCCGGCTATTTTCTGAAGCAGCGCCCGGGTCTTTGTCAGCAGTTCTTCAGCAGAAGTCACATAATTGACCAGCCCATATTGTAGCGCCTGCTGCGCGTTAATGGGTGAACCGGTGAGCATCGCCTCCAGAGCGCGCCCCTTTCCAATCAATTGAGTAAGCCGCTGCGTGCCGCCATAGCCGGGAATGAGCCCAAGATTTATCTCCGGCTGACCAAACTGGGCGTTCTCGCTGCAGAGCCTGAAATGACAGGCCATGGCCAGTTCGCAACCTCCTCCAAGTGCAAATCCGTTTACGGCAGCTACAACAGGCTTTGGCGCATTTTCTATTTTAAAAAAAACAGCCAGGCCTTCTTTCGCCAGATCACGGCCTTCCGCCTTGCTCAGGCCAACGAACCCGCTGATGTCTGCGCCGGCAACAAAGGCTTTGGCGCCGGCTCCCGTGATGATCGCGGCCCGGATGGTATCGTTCGTATATACTTCCTCGATAGCCTCACCCAACTCTTTGATCACGGTTTTATTCAGCGCATTGAGCTTGTCGGGCCGGTTGATGGTAATGGTATAGATATTTTCCGACAGCGAAGTGAGCAGTGTCTGATACATAAGCGGACATTATACCCTAAAATTAACTATTAATGATCTTGCATCCGCTCCCTGTCCTTTTCGATTTTCCGGTTGAACATGTCCTTCATCCGGGAGTTCGCATGTTTCATCACGATGATCAGCGCGCCGTGTTCCCGGGCATAGGGGCTTGTAATGCTGTCGGCAATCGCAGCCGATTCGAAATCCTTGATAAACGGATGCTGCATTTCTTCCTGGTCGTCGGTCAGCAGGATCAGATTGTCGATGTCGGCATGGGCTGGAAGCCAGTACAGAAAACTGGCATTATCGCTATAAATTTCGGGAAGCTGATAATCTTTGCGGTAAAAGTTAAGGGCGCCAGCCAGGCCATAATTGTCGCAGAAGATCATGCAGTTCTTTTTGTCTTCAGTCGATAGGCGATTATACGCAGCTCCTGTTTTCTGCGCCGCTTCTCGCCAACCGAGCATGTCTGCAAAATCCTGGGGCAGGGGATGATTTTCCTGGTCCTCCCATTTCAGAAAGCCGGTCTTTTCCGCATTGATTTTTTGATAGGTGCGGGCAAGCTTTTCAGGGGCCTGCACGGGAAGGGCGATGAACACGAACAGTACACCGATGACCAGGAGCCAGGCGCAAAGTATATATCGCAGGAAATAAAGCGATTTCTCCGTTCCTTTTTCAATAGCGTAAGATCCCATCGCCAGCAGGATGGGATAGAGGCCGAGGGCATAGTAACCTTTTCCGTGGAACCAAAGCAGGATGCCGATGACGCCGAGATAAGCCCAACCGAGAAAAATAAAAGGTCTTGCCGCTTTCGATATAAAAAGGAAGATCAGCCCGACGATCCATACCACAAAGCATGGGAGGAACATCGTCAGCTGCTCCGTCAGGAATCCGCTTGCACTCACATATTTCAATTGTCGCTCCCGCAGTTCGCCCATGTGATGCAGCACCGGAAAATGGTTAACATACTGCCAGATCAGGTTGGGAAGAAAAATCAGAAAACCCAGGACTGCGGCAAAATACAAATGCTTGTTCAGAAAGATTTTTCGCTGCCTGGAAAGCATGAGGCCGGCGCCGAGAGAGACCAGGTAAAAAGCAACGGAATATTTGCTCAGTAAACCCAATCCGGCGCTTAGACCGGCAACATAAAGCCATTTATTTTTTCCAGTTTGCACATAGCGGATCAGTCCGAAGGCAATGGCCGTATAGAAAAAGACCTCTAAGAAATTGGGTTGAAACAGGTAATGAACCCGGAGAAAAGCGCTGAAGAAAAAGGAAAGAAAGAGCAGCCAGATAGAAAAAGTCCGGCCTCCAAGCGAAACGGTGACCCTCGCCGAAAGTATAAAGGTCAGCGTCCCGATCAGCGAAGGCCATAGTTTGATCCAGAACAGGCCGCTTCCGAAAAGTTGGGTAAGCCCGGCAAAAACGGAAAGCAGGGGAGGCACTTCCATATATCCGAATGCCGGATGCTGGCCTTCAGCCAGGTAAAGGAATTCGTCGCGATGCGGTTCGTAAACAGGATGCTGAAGAAAAAAAGGCAGAATGAATTTCAGAATAGCGAGGAAGTAAATTAACCGGTCTAATCTGCGCATGTAAGAAAGTTAAGACTTTCCCATGGCATCCAACATTTTCGCTATCCTTTTTTGAGTCTCTTCCCGGCCGAGACGTCCGGCGATCTCAAAAACGGGAGGGCCCATTTTTTCACCGACCAGCATGATGCGCAGGGGCAGTTGCAATTCTCCGGGCTTGATGTTTTTTTCTGTCGCAAGCTCTTTGAAGCTGGCCTCCAGATTACCGGCGTTCCAATCGGTCACCCGGTTCATCCGGTCCATGAATTCCTTGAAGAATTCTGCTTTCTGCTCATTCCATTTCGGGCGCACGGCATCGAGGTCCCAGCGAGTGGGCGCTTCGAAAAAGAACCTGGCCTGGGTATAGAAATCGGGAATCAGACTGCAACGCTCGCGAACCAGACCAACCACGGTAATGAGCAGCCGCTCGTCAACTGCAGCAAGGCCTTTCTCTGCAAAGTATTTTTTAACATAAGGCAGCAGTTCTTTTTCCGGAAGCCGCCTGATCCATTCGTGATTGAACCATTTCGCCTTTTCGTAATTGAATTTGGCGCCGGCCTTATGCACTCGCTCAATCGAAAAGCTTTTAATTAATTCTTCCAGTGAATAAAGCTCCTGCGCCGTGCCTTCATTCCACCCCATCATTGCAAGCATATTGTTAAAAGCCACCTGCAGGAATCCGGTTTCCCGGAACCCGGTAATGGATTCCCCTGTAGCCGGGTCTTTCCAGTCCATCGCATATATCGGAATGCCCAGTCTCGCCCCATCACGCTTGCTCAGCTTCCCGTTTCCATCAGGTTTCAGGATCAGCGGGAAGTGTGCCCATTGGGGCATCTTTTCTTCTCCGAAAAGATAGCGCCATAGTAAAATATGAACCGGAGCACTCGGCAGCCATTCTTCTCCCCGGAAGGCATGGCTGATCTGCATCAGGTAGTCGTCCACCACCACGGCGAGGTGATAGGTGGGCATGCCATCGGCCTTCAGCAAAACCTTATCGTCTAACAATTCCGTCTCGAAACGAACATCGCCCCGGATCATGTCCCGCAGATGAACCGTTTCCTTTTCTGGTATCCTGATGCGGATAACATGCGGCACGCCTTCATTTAGCAGTCTTTCCGTTTCCGCTGCAGGAAGCGTAAGGCCGTTCCGCATGGCGCTCCGCGTGCGGTGATCATATTGAGGAGATGGATTTTCGGGCGTACGGAATTTCATCCTCATCGCGTCGAGTTCATCCGGCGTATCGAAAGCATAATAAGCCCTGCCTTCACGAACCAGTTGTTCTGCGTATTGCCGGTAGTTCTGTTTTCTTTCGCTTTGACGATAGGGTCCGTAGGGGCCTCCTTTCAGCGGGCTCTCATCCGGTTCAAGCCCGCACCATTTCAGGGTTTCGTAGATATATTCTTCTGCGCCGGGAACATAGCGCGACTGATCGGTATCTTCTATGCGCAAAATAAATTGACCACCGTGTTGCCTGGCGAAAAGATAATTGTATAATACGGTACGTACGCCGCCCAGGTGCAACCCTCCCGTGGGACTGGGGGCAAACCTGACCCTGATCTTTTTTTCCATGGATTGCAAAGATAATTGTTAAATGCCGGTTTGGGGGTTGTACGCGGACCGGCGAAAATTGTATATTCACGGGTGAAATTTTTTTTCGCCCCCCTCATTTTCCTGATTGCCCTGACCCCGGTTCACGCACAGCAATTGACCTATCAAACGCTGTATGTCGACTACGATTCCGCCATTGAATTCAGGAATCTCAAGATCATTCCGATCCGCCCCAAGCATCCTGGTTTCGGAGAACATGCTGCGCAGATCATTACGTTGAACCGCGCTTTGCAGGAAGGCCTGGCCACGATCTCGGAACGGGGTACCGCTTCAACGGAAAATGTGCACTATATGCGCATCCATAACTTGTCGGACAAAAACATTTATGTGGCTTCGGGAGAAATATTTTCCGGAGGGCGGCAGGACCGGATGGTGACGCGGGACACCTTGCTTGGGCCAAGCGAACATGATCAATATATTTCCGTGATGTGTGTGGAAGAAGGGCGCTGGAGTGAAAAGGAGCGGAAATTCCAGTACGAGAACTTTGCGAACCCTGCGTTGAGGCGGGTGCTTGACCTCGATAAAAATCAGGTGCTTATCTGGCAGGAAATATCCAGGCAGCTCGACAGTCAGCAGATAAAAAGCAAAAGCCTGGCCTACCTGGCGCAGGTTACCAACAAGAAGCTGGAATCGACGCAGAATGAGTATCTGAAATTCTTTCACGATAAGATAAAGGCGGCCGACAGCACCATGGTCGGCATCGTGTGCATGTCGGGCGACAAAGTGATCGGCTCGGATATTTTTGCCGGTCGGAATCTCTTCTACAATATGGTTGATCCCCTGTTGATCGGCTATTGCGACCAGGCGATATATGCGGGCAAACCGGTTACGATCTCCAACGATGAGGTGAGGCGATACATGGACCAACTGCTCACAGACGAAATATCCCAGGAAAAATTCCTGAAAGACAATGGGAAAATCTTCCGGCAGCACGGTGAGATCATCCATATCAACAGCTACTGATTAAATTGCGGTATGCTTTATTTTACAAAAACGCCCCGGTGGCTCAGGCTGCTGCACCCTTCGGCAGTCTGGAATATGCCGCGGGACCAGCAGAAGATCTACCTCACCTTCGACGATGGTCCGCATGGCGGTTCAACGCCTTTTGTGCTCGAACAGCTTCGGCAATACCAGGCCCGGGCTACTTTTTTCTGCATTGGGAAGAACGTGCTGGCTGAACCGGCGCTCTACAAAAATATATTGATGGAAGGGCATCGTGTGGGCAATCATACCATGGAGCACCGGAATGGCTGGAAGACGCCGGATAAGGTTTATCTGGATGATATTGAAAAGGCGCGCACGCTGATCGACTCCGATCTTTTCCGTCCGCCCCATGGGAGAATTACTCCTTTTCAGGCGGACAATCTCGTGCGTATTTTGAAATACAAACTGATTATGTGGGATGTGCTCAGCGGAGATTTCGATCCGAAAGTGAATGGCGCTGAAGCCGCGAGACGGGTTACCAAATATGCATCGGCGGGGAGCATCGTTGTCTTTCACAATAGTGCCAAATCGTTCGATACACTGAGGGAATCATTGCCCATTGTGTTGCGACATTTCAGCGATTTGGGTTATCAGTTCGAAGCGATCGTATAATCACGAGCGGAGCAGTACGAGGATGAATGGAGCAGTGCTTAAATGAATTGGGCCGGGGTAGACACCCTGGCCCGTTTTTAATCCGTACCCTATGAAAACTGATTTAAAGGTAGGATTTTTTTTTATTTACCAAACATATTTCGCAGATAACCATACCGATAGGGCCGCCGGCCGGGATTAAAGGGGCGCCCGGGGAAACCGGATCGGGGGCTTTATTTGATCCTAAGTGTTTACCCTTAGTTGATCTTTTTGGAAACTTTGCGGGATAACCCGGAGGGCCATTTTATGGAACTGATTGATAGCCACTGTCATTTATACGATTCTGCATTTGCCGGCGACATAGAAGCCGTATTGGAAAGAGCCCGCGGAGCGGGCGTGAAGCGGTTTTATCTGCCTGCTATCGATAGTGAACATGAATCCGCCATGTTAGATCTTGAAGCCCGCTATCCGGGAGAATGCTTTGCCATGCAGGGTTTGCATCCCTGTTCGGTAAAGGAAAATGTAAAGGATGAACTGAGTCGGGTGGAAAGAAGTCTTGAAAAGCGGAGGTTTGTTGCCGTTGGAGAGATCGGACTGGATTTTTATTGGGACAGGACCTTCGAGCGGGAACAATACCAGGCCTTTCATCAGCAGATCGAATGGGCGCTTCATTACCATTTACCGATCGTGATCCACTCACGGGAATCCATCGATCAGACGATCGGCGTGGTGCGGGAACATCAGCGGGGAAACCTGTGCGGCATTTTTCATTGCTTTAATGAAACAGAAGATGCAGCCAAACAGATTACAGGGCTTGGATTTTTTCTTGGTATCGGGGGACCGCTGACTTATAAGAATAGCAAACTGCCTGTGGCGTTGCAAAATATTCCCCTGGAGAATATCGTGCTCGAAACGGACGCGCCTTATCTGCCGCCGGCGCCTTATCGCGGTAAGCGCAATGAAAGCAGCTATCTCATTTATGTTGCTTCTAAATTAGCTGAAATTAAAGGAGTTGACATGGGAACCGTGGCTTCGGTCACTACGGCAAATGCCTTAAAAATATTCGGGGAATAAGGAGGGGAAACCTTAATTTTGCGGCCCCGCCCGCCGACGGCGAAGCAGGGGAAAAATTTATTGGAGAGGTGTCCGAGTGGTTGAAGGAGCACGCCTGGAAAGTGTGTATAGTGGAAACGCTATCGCGGGTTCGAATCCCGCCCTCTCCGCCAAATGAAATGAATACCCGGCATAGCCGGGCATTTTTGTGCGAGGACGCGACGCAAGCTTGCTTGCCGGAGCGCAGGAGAACAAAAATGCAGGTGAGCATAGCGAACGGCGTTCATTTCGTTTGAGCCTCCTCCCTCCCGGGATCAGCAACGCTAATCCCGCTCTTAACCCGCCAGGCATTTTTTTCTCAGAGACCTTATAGAGACCTTATAGGGACCTTATAGAGACCTTTCGCCTCTTTGACACCTCTTTGACATCTCTTTGACACCTCTTTGACGCCTCGCTGCGGCCTCGCGCCGGCGGGGGTTATACCGGGCATTGGCAAGGGATGAACCGACACTTCAGCCTATGGCGTTGCCGGGCTCCGAGATAGCAAAAAGGTAGCATTGAGGTATCAAAGAGGGATCAACAAGGAGGCAACGAGGTATTGATGGATGTTATCGATGTAAGGGACCCATTTAGGGAAGGCCCTCACCGCAGAAAATCATTGATGATATCGGCAACGTATTGCTGGGTCCATGGCCTGTTCTCCAGCCCTTCAATAGTACCTATATACTCTCCGTGTTTGCCCGGAAGAATGGCCAGCTGCGCATCAGGAAGAACCTGGTACATCTCGACCGTGTGCTCAAGACTGCCCACATCCTGGTTGCCATTCAGGATCAGCGCCGGCGCCTGGATGGATCGCATTTGATCATCGGCCCAGCCCTTGAAGGCCTTCATCCTTTGCACATCTTTTTCAAACATATTCTGCAAAGCCTTTTCATCGGGGTTCACTGCTAAAAATCCCTGTTTCAATGAAGCGGGCATCATGTCGAGCGTGACATGATCAAAGCCTTCCCAGAATTGAGCAGGTATTGCGTTTCGTTTATAAAATGCCGAAGCAATAATGATCTTATTCACCAGGCCCGGATGCCGGCCTGCGATTTCAATAACGGTCTGCCCTCCGTTGCTGAAGCCCAGGAAATCGGCTTTTGGAATCTTTAAATAAGCCAATAGCGCAGCCACGTCGTCGGCGTCCTGCTCGAAGCTCAGGCCTGCCGGACGGTCACCGGTGCGCCCATGCGCCTGCAGGTCCATCGCAATGATCTGCCGTTGTTTTGAAAGCAGGGGAATCAGCCGGCCGAAAGAAGTTTGCAGGGTTGAGCCGCCGCCGTGAATCAGCACCAGGGGTTTTCCCTGCCCGTGTATCTCGTAATACATTTTCAGGCCGTTCACTTCCGCATATCCACCGGAGAAAGAATGATCCGCCATATTTTCTGATTTTGTTCCGGTATGTGCCGGAAATCAAAGCTACAGCGAAAGGAGCTGTTTTTCAACCAGTGGATTAAACTGGCCCCTGAAGAGAAAACCTGTTGTATGCCTGATCGCTAAGGTTTCGATAAACTGGTCTTCACCGGTTCACCATTCCTGATCTCCTCGCTTGCCTTGGCAATGAGCTCGTCGCCGGTCTGGAGGTTTCCGTAAATCTCCAGCTCTCCATCAGCTTCCCTTCCGGTCTTCACATCAACCCAGTCTGCTTTTCCATTGCTCACGCGGATCACGAATACGCGTTCGGTGGAATTGACGACCGCTGTTTTGGGCACTACAAACGTGCTGTCGGCCGCGGGAAGGGGAATGGTTACTTCCGCAACCATGCCCGGCAAAAGCTTTTTGTCGTTATTGATCACGTCCATCTCGATCCGCTCGGACCGCAAACGGGTGTCGAGGGCTCCGGCCATGCGGTTAACCGTCGCCGTGAATTTTTTATCAGGGAATGTTTTCACCGTGAAATTGACGCGCGTGCTATTGCTGAAATATCCGGTGTAGGCCTCGGGAACCGACACCACGAGGCGGAGCTTTGTCTGCTCCTGCAGGGTGAACAGGGGGAATTCAGAACCTTTTCCCGCCGGGCCCACATAAGCGCCGGGATTGACATTGCGTGCCGTAATAATACCATTGAACGGAGCGCGGATCACGAGGTAGTCGCGGGTGTCTGCTATTTCGCTATAAGCAGAGCGCGCGGCTTCCAACTGTGCCGAGTCCGCATTGCGACGGGCAAGCGCCTGATCAAGATCGTTCCCTGAAACCGTGCCCGGCGTCTGGCTTGTTTCGTAAAGCCTGTCGTAGTTGGCCTTGCTGGCGAGATAGCTTGCCTGCTGCGCCTGTAACTTCGACTGCGCGCCGACTAACTGGGAATTCAACTCGGGCGCCTCAAGCGTGGCCAGCACCTGTCCGGTATGCACTTCCGACCCCACATCCACTGTGAGGTTTTTTACAAAGCTGTTCACTTTGGCGTAGAGATCCACCTGCTGGAATGCAATCATTTCTCCCGGGATCCGGATGACTGAATTGAGTTTTTGTTTCTGCAGGGAGAAAGAAGGCCGGGTTGCCGGTTCATCCGGAACAACGGTTGCTGCAGGAGCCTTAGTGTCGGTTGAAGAACAACCCGAGAGCAAGCCTGAGAACAAAACCAGCAGGCTCGACACCGCGACAAATTCAATAATATTTCTAATGCTTCTTTTCATACAAAGAGGGAATATAATGTTTGCTTTGCTTGTCTTCAGGGTCCAGCGACACCGATTCGGTCGATGCTTTACCCTGCACCCAGGCAAAGACCAGGGGAAGAATAAACAGGGCGGCAAAAGTGGATGCGATCAATCCGCCGATTACCGCACGGCCTAACGGCGTGGCCTGATCGCTGCCCTCGCCCAATCCGGCCGCCATCGGGATCATGCCCACCACCATCGCCACGGTGGTCATCAGGATGGGGCGGATACGCAGTGCGGCCGCCTCGCGCGCCGACTCCCGTGCATTGCCATTGTGCATGCGCAGGTGTTCGGCATTGGTGATCAGCAGGACCGAATTGGCAATGGAAACGCCGACCGACATGATCATGCCCATATAGGATTGCAGGTTCAGGGTGGAACCGGTTAGCAGCAAGAGCGCCAGCGAGCCTAACAATACGGCTGGTACGGTGCTCAGTACTACGAGTGAAACTTTAAAGGACTGGAAATTCGCCGCCAGCATCAGGAAGATCACAATAATGGCAGTCAGCAGACCGAGCTGCAAGCTGCTCAGTGTTTCCGTCAGCGTGGCGCTCAGGCCCTGAAGGTCGACGGTTAATCCCCGCGGCAGCGCGCCCAATGAAGCGATGGCTTTCTTCACATCTCCGGTTGCTGTTCCCAGGTCCATCTTGTTCAGATTGGCAGTTACCGACAGTTCCGGAATGGCGCCAATATCATCGGCTTCGCCGTAAGTAGTGTCAGGCGTAATGGTAGCAACATCTCCCAGCACCGGACGGTCGCTGTTGGCGAGCACGGGTATCTCCCGGATATCGTCGACGCTTTTGATCTTGTTTTCGGGCGTCTCCACCTGCACGTTATAGCTCAGCCCGGCTTTTTCATCCACCCATATATTTTTTTCGGTGAACCGGGACGAAGAAGTGGAAGCGACCAGGGACCGCGATATATCATTTACGTCCACGCCAAGCTGTGCCGCGCGAATACGGTCGATATTGATATCAAGGGTCGGATAGTGAATGGCCTGTCCCAATTGAACATCCCGCAGATAGGGAATTTGTTTAAGCTTATCGATCAGCTTGTAAGCATATTCTTCATTGATCTTTTTGTTCTTACCCGACAGCTTCACTTCAATGGGTGTCGGCGAGCCCTGGCTAAGCACTTTATCGGTCAGTTCGATCGGTTCGAAGGACAGCGCAATATCCGGCAGCTCTTTTTTCATCTCCTCCCGGAATTTTTCTTTCAGGTCGTCCAGGTTTACTTTATAGTCCTCAGCCAACTGCACCTGAAGAACGCCTTCCTGCGGTCCGCTCATAAAAAGGTAAATGGGACTGGTCGAAAATTGCGCGGGGTGTTGTCCTATAAAAGCAGAAGTCACTTTGATATGCTGCTTTCCACCGACCACTTTTTCCAGCACTTTCAGGGTTTGCACCATGGTCAGTTCCGTTCTTTCCAGCCGGGTGCCGTCGGGTGCGCGGAGGCGGACCTGGAACTGACCGGAATTGACCTTCGGCAAAACATCGCGGCCAATGCTGTTGAGCATCCAGAAGGCGCAGGCGCTGACCAGCACCACATATAAAATTGTAATGGGTACGCGATAGGGCATGATGCGATCGGTGAACCGCAGATAACGATTCCGGAATTTCTCAAATCGCGTAAGCCCCTCTTTCTTTTCGAGCAGGTGCTTTTTCTGATCCCAGGTATCTTCGTCCGCGCTTTCCGTCATACCGGTTGCCCGGAATTCCTCTTCGTCGCTTTCTCCTTTTTTGTGATGTCCCTTCATCAGCCAGTTAGCCATGATGGGTACAAAAGTCTGCGCCAGTAAATAGGAAATGATCATCGAGAAGGCGATCGACAGGGAAAGGGGCAGGAACAAAGCGCCCGGAATTCCTTTCATTGTAAAAGCGGGAGCAAATACTGCGAGGATACAGAACAGGATGAGCAGTTTGGGGAAAGCGATCTCCTTACAGGCATCCCAGACCGCTAATGCTTTTGGCTTGCCCATATCCAAATGCTGGTGTATGTTCTCGATCGTCACCGTCGATTCATCTACCAATATCCCGACTGCCAGCGAGAGCCCGCTCAGCGTCATGATATTGATCGTCTGGTGAAAGAGCGAAAGGAAGAGCACTCCTGAAATGATCGAGGTCGGGATCGTCATGATCACGATCAGCGCGCCCCGCGCGTCGCCAAGAAAGAGCAACACCATGAGCCCGGTGAGTATGGCGCCAATGGCGCCTTCGAAGAGCAGGCTCTTCAATGAGTTGATCACATAAACAGACTGGTCGAACTCATAAGACAGCTTCACATCCTCCGGCAGCAGGCTTTGGAAACGCGGCAGGGCTTTTTTCAGGCCCTGCACGACATCCCAGGTAGACGCATCGGCCGATTTGGTTACCGGCAGGTAAACCGAGCGCTTCCCGTTCACGAGCGCATAGCCCATCGTGATATCGGCGCCATCTTCCACCGTGGCCACATCGCGCAGGTAGAGATTCTGTACACCGCCTTTGAACAACGGAATGTTCTCGAAATCCTTGATCGTTTTAATCGTTGTGTTGGCAGGCGTGTAGTAGTTATAGTTGCCGATACGCACATTGCCCGGCGGCGAGGACTGGTTGTTGATCCGGAGGGCAGCGACTAACTGGTCCGGCGTCATATTATGTGCACGCAATAATTCCGGATCGGCTTTAATGACCACGGTTCTCACATTACCCCCGAAAGGGGCGGGAGCAACCAGCCCGGGAATGGATGTGAAGGAAGAGCGCACATATACATTGGCCAGGTCCAGCAGTTCGTTATTCGATCGCGTGGGACTGCTCAGTACCAACTGGCCAACGGGCAGCGTAGCCGCATCGAACCGGATAATAAAAGGCGGATTATTTCCCGGCGGAAAGATGGCCTGGATCCGGTTGCTGTAGGCCGACACCTCCGCGGCGGCCTGGGCCATATTGGTTCCCTGGTAAAAAGTCAGCTTGATCAAGGTAAGCCCTTGGATGTTTTTCGTCTCGATGCTTTTCACGCCCGATACGTAAAGCAGGATGTTCACATACTGCTTGCCGAAAAAAGATTCCATCTGGTTCGGAGTGAAACCGCCGAAAGGATGCGATAAATAAATGACCGGAAGGTCCAGGTCGGGGAAAATGTCCACTTTGATGCTGCGTGCCGCGCCTAATCCGAAGAAGAAAAGACCGGCAACAATCACCAGAATGGTAATGGGTTTACGGAGTGCGCTTTTGATTAATCCCATGACTGCTATAATAAGTTTATTCTAAAAACCACCGGTGAAGATTCCGAAATCTCCCAGCGCTGCCGCTTTCAGCAGGAGCGCCTGCCACACATTGTTATAGGCAATATCGCGATCGGTCTCCGCCCGGTTCAACGTAAACAGCGCCTGGGTAACATCCACGATATTGCTTAGCCCATGCTGATACATCACCGTTTTTTGCGTGTACGCATCGCGGGCCGCCTTCACCTGTACCGGCGCTTCGCGATAATTCGCCATCGCATTGCGGATCTTATTGTCTGAAAGTTTCAGCTGGTTCGTCAACTGCAGGTTCACCAGATCATATTCATCCTGAAGTCCGCGACTGTTGAACCGATAAGCCGCCACCTGCTGCTGCACCCGCAGCGGGTTGGTGAGGTTCCAGGTAACGCCAAGTCCCACGACGTAATTCGACCGGGTGGGGTTCACGCCAACGCCATAGCCTTTATTATAACCATCGGGGTTAAGCGCGCCATAGCTGTATTCAAAGCCGGAGCCGCGGCCCTGAAAAACACTGAACAGGCTGAACACCGGCAGGCCGAATGTTTTATAATAACGGGCCTGCTGGTCGCTCACTGCAATACGACTCTGGTAATATTTCAAGAGCGGATGTTCCCGCAGTTGCGCCGTATCGTAAAAAGTGACCGGTATGCGGCTCACGAAAAAAGTGTCCAGTTCGTATTCGACCGGCGGTTCTACAACGCCCATCAGTTCAGCGAGCGTATTATTCTGCTGCTGTTCCAGGTTGATTGCATCGGTGAGCGCAATCCGCGCGTTCGACACTTCTGCATTTGCGAGCGAGGAATCGACACCGGGGTTGAGGCCGTTCTTCGCGCGGGCCACCACTACGTAGCGAAGGGAGTCGGCGCGACTGAGATTATCTTCCTGCGACTTGCGGAGACGTTGTGCTGCTAACAGGTTCAGATAGGCCCCGGCAACCCTGATCTGCTGCTGAAATTTCTCCTGCTCCAGGTCGGTTTCGTTTTCCGCCTGGAGGGATTCGCCGAGCTTTACTTTTTCCTTCGCGCGCCCGAAAGCAAAGAAATCCCAGTTCACGTTAGCGAGGTACAGCGCCCCAAAGGCTGCATTCCAACTCTGATATTGCAGCGCCGGGCCTGCGGAAGCAACTCCCAGGCCACGATATCCATATAGCGGCCCGTTCTGGCCGTTTACGGTGCCGTAGTCCTGCTGTCCGGAAATACTGAGATCGGGCAGATACTCACGGCGCAGCTCCTTTACAGACGCTTTGGCAGCGTTCACATAATTTCCCTTGGCCTTGATGGTCCCATAGTTCTGAAGCCCGGCCTGTACGGCCTGTTGCAGGGTAAGCCGCGGTCCGGGTGGCTGTGCAAAAGACAAAGAAAAAAAGCAGGAGCAAAAGCAGATGATACAGAAGACTTTATTCATTCGGGAAGAAAATAATCCGGGAAAAGACAAATTTAAAACCTCCTGCTTTATGAATAAAGTGAATTAATTTTATCAAACGTATTAATATTGCTCATGATGAATATTCCGCTGCAGTATTTCCGATTGGTCGACACCATTGTAAAAGAGGGTACGCTGACGAAGGCGGCTTCCAGCCTGCACCTCACGCAATCCGCATTAAGCCATCAGCTGAAAGAGCTGGAAAAAGAACTTGGCCTGCCGGTATTCTACCGGAACGGGAAGAAACTGCTGCTTTCCGGAGAAGGGACCCGCTTTCTCAGCAGCGCAAATAAGATACTCGCGGAGCTGAAATTGCTGGAGGCCGACATGGATCACTTCAAACAGGGCCATGCGGGTAAGATCCGGATCAGCACCCAATGCTATACGACTTATCACTGGCTGCCACGGATCATCAAATATTACAAACGGATCAGCCCGGGGATCGATATTCATATCGTGTCGGCTGCTACCCAGACACCGCTGGATTTTCTCCTGCGCGGCGATCTGGATGTGGCTATTGTCCGTCATAAGATCGACAACGAGGCCATCCACTACGAACCGATATTCCGCGACCAGCTGCAATTGATCGTTTCGGCTGAACATCCGCTCGCGGGCAAAAAGCAAATGTCGCTCAGCGACCTGGAAGACGAGGAGCTTTTCATTCAATATCCCAGTTCAGGGAGGTTACCGGTCATCGAACAATTGCTCCGGGAACGTCAGATAAGGCCCAAGCTCATTCACCATATCCATTATACCGATGCCATTATCGAAATGGTCAATGCCAACATGGGCGTGAGCGTGCTGGCGGACTGGATCGTGCGGCCTTATCTCGAAACCAGAGATATTGTTTCGATACCGGTGCCCCACGAGGCGGCAAGGAGGACCTGGTATGCAGCTACCTGCCGACAGAATCCGCCGATCCGCAATTTGTTAGACTGCCTGAAATATCATCTCTCGGAAATCACCATGAAATCCCCGGGCCTGGCCCGTGCGGAACGCGCATCGGCCTGACATGAATCGAAATTTATCCTGGTTTCTTACGGGGATGGCTTTTGCCTTTTTATGGCCTTCGGCGGCTGCGGCTACGAAGATCGGGCTGCAGTTTGCCCAGCCCCTCGTGATCGCTGAAGTCCGCTTCTGGATGGCCTCAGTTATCATGCTCTTCATTGCCCATGTGCTTAACCGGGAGCGGCTTCCGGCCGGTGTGGAATGGAAGCAATTAGCCTGGTATGGCTTACTGAATATCTCGATCTATTTAGGCCTTTATGTAGTTGCCATGCAGTCGGTCTCCGCCGGCATTGGCACATTAGCGGTGGCAACTAACCCGATCTTTATCAGCCTGCTTTCCGTACTGTTTCTGAAAAAGCCGCTTACCGCCTCGCTGGTCATCTCGATCGGCATTTGTCTGGTCGGCGTGCTGGTTGCCGCCTGGCCCCTGTTTCGAGGGGTTGAAGTGACTGCCGTGGGATTGGTCATCCTATTCTGCGGCATGCTGTCTTATTCCGGAGGCTCTATTTATTTTTCCGCGCAATCCTGGAACGGCCTTTCCCGGCTAACCATTAACGGATGGCAGACCCTGCTGGGCGGTATCTTTCTGCTGCCCGTAGCCTTGGTTTTCTACAAATCCACCGGGAATCACTTCAGCAGCCAGTTCTGGTTTTCGGTAAGCTGGCTGGCCATACCCGTTTCCATCCTGGCCGTACAGCTCTGGCTGCGCATGCTGCAGATCAATCCCGTACGGGCGGGCCTCTGGCTATTTCTATGTCCTGTATTCGGGTTCCTGATCGCGGCCTGGCTGCTCCACGAACCCATCAACGCCTATACGCTCTGTGGCATGGTGCTGGTGTTCGCAGGACTGCTGCTGTCGAGAAGGGAAATAAAAAGGGGAGCGTCATCTTGATTCCGCTTTATTAAGGCATATAACTGCAATAAAACGCAATAAAATGTGCATATTATCGAATAAAGGTTTATTTTCATCCAAAAAATCCGCATAAAACCGCTTATGGTAGATTAAGCAATAAAGGATGGCATAAATCATTTTAGGCATTATTAAAATTTTTTATTGGTTGAATTATACCTTCTGCGATGGAATCTTAAATGGATTATGCGTATTTACTTTACATTTAATTACAATATTGATTTGCGGTTTTTTGCTGTTATGGACTTATCATAAAACCAAAACGCTATGCTGACGACGGAAATGAGTTCAAGATTTGATGCACTGGAGAAAATGACAGTGGATCAGATACTTAGGGGTATCAATAGCGAAGACTCCACGGTGCCCGGCGCAGTGAAGCGGGCCATACCGCAGGTTGAAAAACTGGTGACGGGTATTGTGAAGCGCATGAAGCGGGGCGGGCGGCTGTTTTACATCGGCGCAGGTACGAGCGGCCGCTTAGGCATACTGGATGCATCGGAATGTCCTCCCACGTTCGGAGTTCCGGACGATTGGGTGGTCGGGATTATGGCCGGTGGCGACGGAGCCATCCGCAAAGCGGTTGAATTTGCCGAAGATGATGAGGGGCAGGCCATCAAAGACATGGATCAGCACGGAGACAATAAATGGGACAGCGTAATCGGGATCGCCGCATCGGGAACCACGCCTTATGTGATCGGCGGGATAAAGGCTGCGCGGCAAAAAGGCCTGCTTACCGGTTGCATTGTTTGCAATCTGAATACGCCGCTGGCTGCAGCATCTGAATGCCCGGTGGAAGTAGTTGTCGGCCCGGAATTCCTGACCGGCAGCACCCGCATGAAGGCAGGTACAGCTCAAAAGCTCGTATTGAATATGATCTCCACGGCAGTAATGATCCAGCTCGGCCGCGTGAAAGGGAACAAGATGATCGACATGAAGCTGAGCAATAAAAAACTGATCAGTCGCGGTGTGCGAATGGTTATGCATGAACTGAAGGTAGACCAGCAGACAGCTGCCCGGTTGATCGATGAGACCGGCAGTGTGAGAAAGGCGCTCGAAACCCGGACGCTGAATGGACGTCCCTGAGTTGGTTGTGGTTGACAGAAACATCACTCCGAAAATATTACGCCGTATTCCTATCTTGGATGAAATAATTATCACCCATGCTGAAAGAAGAAAGGCAGGCGTATATCCTCCATCAGATCAAGCTGCACAACAAAGTATTATCGTCTTCCCTGAGCGAACAGCTCGAAGTGTCTGAAGATACGGTTCGCCGGGACCTGAGCGACCTGGCGCAGACCGGGGAGATCATTAAAGTGCATGGCGGCGCTTTGTCGAATTCCTTTCACGGAACCCTTTCGGCCAATGTTTACCAGGAACAGGAAAAGATACAGATCGCCCTGAAAGCGATCTCGCTGGTGCAGGACGGCATGTTTGTGCTGAGCACCGGCGGAACAACCATTGTCGAATTCGCCCGACTGCTGCCCCGGGACCTCCATGCTACGTTCATTACCGTTAGTCTCCACGCTGCCCTGGAATACACCAACCATCCCAATATCGAAGTGATCTTCATTGGCGATAAGCTTTCGAAGAACTCCAAGATCTCGGTAGGCATGGACGTTATATTGAAGATACAGC
>DASZRP010000218.1:0-26158 GCA_035548895.1 Puia sp.
GGACTTTGCTATTTCTTTAATGAGGTGGCGCCTCACTTGCCCTGGCACGATACCTGGCTCTATACAGCTTACCCCAATGGTCATGGCGGATATGAGATCCCCTTCCTGATCTGCATGGGACTTTCCTTCTTCTTTACCGTCGCGATCATGGTGATCGTCAGCCTGGCCGGTCCGAAGGTCAACCCGAAGGCCTTTGAACTTGACAAGACGATGTTCAAGCTAAAGCCTCAGACCGTTGCAATGATCGTGGTGATCCTCTTGCTGCTGACAGCGTTGTACGTGAAGTTCTGGTGAGAATCAGATGACAGATGATAGATGACGGATGACGGGCTTTTAACGGATCAGGCTGATTTATTGCAATTAACCTGTTTCACAAGAAGTCTGTCATCTGTCATCTATCATCTGCCATCCATTACTGCATTCCCTGCATGGCATCCTGGGTTCCGGAACTATTCATATTCTTCCGTTTGAAGAGCGAGACATCGAGTTTCCCGAACCGGTAGGTAAAGTTGACGCGCACCAGTTGAGGGTCTCTCAGGCGGTCGTATTCCTGCCAGAAGAAATCGCTTGACGAATATTGCCTCGAGTATCGTGTTCTGAAGATATCGCTGATCGATACGCTGACCGTTCCTGCGTCGTTCTTGAAAAAGCTCCGGCTCACCGCAGCATCCACTGCCCAGAATGGTTTGATATATCCCTGCGAAGCGCTTTGCGCAGCGCCACCACCCGGAGGTCCGAAGCCTCCGCCGCCTGTATTGACCGGCAGGTTGGTCTTGGACTGATAGGTCCCCGTAATCTGCAATTTGAATCTGGCAGGCAGTTTGAAATTGGTATTCAGCTTGCCGAACCAGCTCCATAGTGCATTCTGCGATTCCGTGACATTGTCCGTGTTCACAAATGAATTGTAAATATTGATATTGGCGGTCAGATCCCACCAGTTGGTGATCTTATTGACTGCAGTAAATTCAGCACCTACCGTCTGACTATAATTCGCATTGATATACGTGTTCACCAGGTCGGGCTTTCCTGAAATGGCGTTCGTAAATGTATCTAAGTATCGCGTGATCAGGTTGTCGGTCCGTTTATAGTAAAGAGAAGCCAGCAAGGTATTATTCCCGCCGTAGGTTTTCAGGTAAGAAAACTCTAAGGAATTGGTGAATTCGGGCACCAGGTTGGGGTTACCCCGTGTAATATTCAGGCTGTCGGTGTAATCGGTATAGGGAATCAGCTGGAAGAAATTCGGACGATTAATGCGTCTCGTGTAACTCAACTGCAATTCCTGTTTGTTCTTCAGTTTCTGGCTCAGGAATATTGAAGGAAAAAGGCTGATGGGATAGGAATTGCTGAATTCCTGTTTGGTGGTCAACAGTTCGCCCGTGTAGTTGGAACTTTCCGCACGCAGGCCAACCTCATAACCAAAATCCTTGATTGCGCTGGTAAAGGAAACATAGCCCGCGTATACATTGTTCGTATTCTCGTAGTTGGTCGAAGCCGATGGAACCAGGTAAAAATCCCCGTTGCCCAGCGTGTCGTAGTAGTTATAACTGTTGCTCACCAGGTGCTGGCTGTTCATGCGCAGGCCGGCTTCCAGTTTGGTCGTTTTACTGAACGGATGCACATAGTCGGTCTGTGCAGTGAAGAACCGGTTCGTCCCATTCCCGTTTACTTGCTGCTGTTCCGTATGGCCTATGGCTGTGCCCGGCTTGCCGGAATAGAAATCCGTTACATACAGGGAATTATTTTCGCTCTTGCCCGCGAAATAATTCACGTCGGCTGTGATATTCTCGCCCTCTCTCGGGAAAAGGTGCTTGAATCCAAACTGGAAACCATTGGCATTGAAGGTTCGGGATGAATTGGAATTGCGCTGACTGTAAATAGACCCTGTATGGTCGGGGAACAAAGAATCCGTTTGAATATCCAGCCGCTGGTACGGCTTAAATTCGCCGTGGACCCGGATGCCGGTCAAGGAGAAAGTCGTTCTCGGGGTCATGAAATAGTCGAACCCGACGCTCCCGAACAGGAATCCGCCCTTATTCTTATCGTAATTTGTTTGGTTGGTCTGCGTTGGCGTATCGGTATTATTATACCGGTCTGTTGAACCATGCGTGATCCCTCTGTTCTGATTGAAAAAACCCGCAGCCGTGAAATTGAATTTGTTCTGCCGGAGATTGAAGTTGGCGCCGGCATTTAAGGCTCCATGTCCGTCTACCCCCGCACGGGCGTTCCCGTTATATCCGGTCTTCCGGTTCTTTTTCAGAATAATATTCAGGATACCCGCTCCCCCGCCGGATGCGTCATATTTGGCAGAAGGGTTGGTGATCACTTCAACACTTTCTATGGCATCGGCGGGAATCTGATCGAGGGTCAGGGTCGTTGGCCTGCCATCTATATAGATCTGCGGCGTGGCATTGCGCATGGTAACATTGCCGTCGATGTCTACATTCACGGAAGGCACGTTCTTCATTACATCGAGGGCCGTTCCGCCGGCGTTCACCACATCTTTTTCCACATTGTACACTTTCTTGTCGATATCCATTTTTAAGGTAGGCGGCGTGGCGGTCACAGTTACCGTCGCTAACTGGGTGATATCAACATCCAGCTTGATATTGCCAAGGTCGCGGTCGAATCCATTGATCGCATTGCCGATGGCATTCATGGCCTGGGATGGATCGGCATTGGGATTGGGCCGGGCTCCGCCGGGCATGCGCATCTGGAAAACCACGTTCTGCTCATAAGGCTTGTAACCCGTCGCGGATATTTTAAGCTTTAGCTGGCCGAAGATGGGAAGGTCCTCAAAATTGAAATCCCCGTTTGCTTTGGTGCTGAGACCCTTTAGCAAAACGAATTTATTTTTCTTGGTCGCCGAATCCCGTTTGGACTGGAGAACCAATACCGTAGCTTCAGGAATGCCGTGGGCCGTACTGTCCACAATTCTTCCGTAAATATGCCCCATACTGGGCGGCTTTCCGCCGCCAGGGAATTGCGCCTGAGCTGAAACGAGCGCTCCGGATAACAAGGTCAGCAACAAAATCTTTTTCATAAAACATGTTTGGTATGCTGCCGCAAAACTAAACCGGCAGATTTGAATAGAAGGGGTAATTGAGACAAGCGGTCGTTATCCTGCGACCAAATTCACTATCCCCTGTTTCCCTGGCCGACCAGCCGAAGCAGTTCGTCCTTGTAATGATCGCTGAGTGGCAATTCCCGGGCGCCCAGGAAAACGGAATTTTTGCGGATAGACGTGATATGAGACAGGGCGGCAATATAGGATTTGTGGATACGGAAGAATTTGTTCTGGGGCAGTTTTTCCTCGATGGATTTCATGCTCATACGAATGACCTGCGTCTTCCCATCTGCGAAATAAATTTTCAAATAATCTTTCAGCCCTTCGATAAGCACGATGTCCGAAATAACAATTTTGTTCAACCCATATTCGGCGTTAACAAAAAAATAATCCGGCTGTTCTAAATTGGACCCCGCCTGCTTCAACCGGAAAAAATCGAGGGCCTTGTTGCAGGCTTTGAGAAACCGCTCGAACGGAACGGGTTTTACCAGGTAATCGACAACGTCGAGGTTATAGCTTTCAAGGGCATATTGCCCATAAGCAGTAATCAGGATGACCATCGGTTTGACGGAGAGAGATTGGATCAATTGCAATCCCGTGAGCCCCGGCATCTGGATATCGAGAAAAATCAGGTCGACCTGCTCTTCGTTAAGCAGTTGAATAGCCTCCATGGCGTTGCTGCAGGAACCTACCCGGTTCAGGAAAGGCACCTGCCGGATATTATCTTCAAGCAAAGCGAGGGCCAACGGTTCATCGTCTACCGCAATACAGTTCATCAGGCTTGCAGTTTGATCTGCAAAGAAACGTCGAACCAGCCATTTTCCTTCCGGATGGTAAGCAAATGTTTTTTGTCGTAGAGCAAATTCAGCCTCCGCATCACGTTGGCCAGTCCGATGCCGGAGGTCTTGTCTTTCTCCTCCTGATCGTTTTCAAGATATTTATTTCTTACCCGGAAGTCGATCAACCCCTTCGATATCTTCAGCGAAATATCGATCACCGGGTCTACCATCATGCCCGTGCCGTGCTTAAATGCGTTTTCGATAAAAGGGATCAGCAGCATCGGCTCGATAAGCTGTCCGTCGCCTGGATCCAGATGCGTCGCCAGGGTAAGTGATTTAGCATAGCGCATTTTCTGCAATTCGATATAGCTGTTCACATATTCTACCTCTTTCGACAACGGGACTTTGGCCTCATCCGATTCGTAGAGCATATAGCGCATCAGTCCGGAAAGACGGATCAGGGAAGGTTCCAGCAATTCCGATTTCAGTCTTGCCATGGCGACCATATTGTTCAGTACGTTGAAAAGAAAATGAGGGCTTACCTGCGAGCGTAAAAAGGAGAGTTCGGTCTTCAGGTTTTCATTTTCTCTTGCTTTCAGCAGTTGTTCGGTTTTTAGTTGATCAGAAACCAGGCGGTATGCCGTGCTCATTCCCCAGATAAACAGATAAGGAAACAGCAGGAAGAGTGACTCCCGATGAAATCCGTGCTCACCATGATCGTCGGGAATTTGCGTCATCAGGGCCAGGATGACAACGAACAGGCCGGCAACCAGAGCGATATAAGCCCCGATACGTTTCCGGTTCAGCAGGCGTGGGATAAGCAGGTTCGCGTTGACATAAAACCAGGCCACGACCCAGGCATCAAACACTAAAGAGCGATAGGCAAACATTCCCTTCAACCGCTCATGTGTTTGTTCGTTTTCACGGTGAAAAAGTACAGGAAGCGAGAACAGCACCAGCCAGGCAAGCAGGTGAAAAAAAAAGATAGCTGTATGGTGTCGATACCATTTTTTGGGTTCGGGTAACATAAGGCTAAAATAGGAGGATAACCAATTCAAACGCCCCGGCTTGCGACAAAGAGCCGGAATTTAGCGATAAAACCCATTCTGATCCGGTCAGGCCTGAGATTTGTTTTAACTTAGCCTGGTCAGTAAACCATCTTATCCAACCGTCGGTCATGAAGTTGTGTTCCGTTATCTCCGGTTCCGGTAGTTTTATTCCTCCACAAATTCAAACGAATGCAGACTTTGCCAGGCATGTTTTTTATGCTGCCAGCGGCGAGGCGTTAGATGCTAATGCAACGGGGATAGTAGATAAACTGGAAAAGATCACGGGGATTAGTGAAAGACGTTATACGGCAGATAATGAGACGGCTTCGGACCTTGGCTACGAGGCAGCCAGACTGGCCATTGAAGACAGCGGCATTAATCCCGAGACCTTAGATCAGATCATTGTGGCCCACAATTTCGGAAACGTTGTTAAGCATAGTGTTCAGTCTACCGCCGTTCCTTCGCTGGCCAGCCTGATCAAGCACCGGTTGCAGATCCGCAATCCTTCCTGTATTGCATACGATATCTTATTTGGATGCCCCGGCTGGCTGCAGGGCCTGATCCAGGCGGACGCTCTTATTAAAAGCGGGCAGGCCCGGCGCATACTGGTCGTGGGGACGGAAACCCTGTCAAGGGTTATTGACCCGTACGACCGGGATAGCATGATCTTCAGCGATGGCGCCGGAGCGGTAATTATAGAAGGAAAAACAACCCGCGATTCCGGTCCCGGCATCCTCAATTATGTTTCGCAGACCTATGCCATGGAAGACGTGGACTATATTCATTTCGGTTCATCCTTTTATCCGGGCAGCGATCCGCATGTTCGCTTTCTCAAAATGAAGGGCAGAAAGGTATATGAATTTGCGATCAGTTTCGTGCCTCCGGCGCTGAAGACCTGCCTTGAAAAAAGCGGCGTTCAGATCGGCGAGGTGAAGAAAATATTTCTTCACCAGGCGAATGAGAAAATGGATGAGGCGATTATCAAACGTCTTTTCCAGCTTTTTGGGATTGATGAAGTTCCGGCTGATATCCTGCCCATGAGCATAGGATGGCTGGGCAATAGTTCGGTAGCGACCGTGCCGACACTTTTCGACCTGGTACGTAAAAATAATATGCCTCCGCATCAGTTGCATCACGGCGATATCATCCTCTTCGCCTCGATCGGCGCGGGGATGAACATCAATGCGCTTTGTTATCGCTATTAAAAAAAGAAGGACCCGCCGGGTCCTTCCTGTAATATTTAGGTCTATCCTTCTGTGCCGATATGATCCCTACGATTTTGGCATCTCAAAAATTTTCGGATCTACTTCCCCGTTGATGGTTATCTTTTTCACTTTGGAAGTCAGACTGAACTGGCCTCCGTAACTGATCTCAACATTGTAGGGAAATACCAGTCCGAAGTCGGATTTCTTGAAATCGGAGAAAGTCGTGGTCACGTCCATGGTCTGCCCCATCATGCTGGCCTGCGTTATCGATTTGACCAGGTAATAGGAATTGGCATCGATATACAGCTCCGATTCGATGGAATCGGGCGTTACCACTTTCAGCTTATAAGTGTCTCCTTCCTTGCCGTCGAAAGTGACCTTATTCCCCTTGGCCGCGTAATTGTACAGCGGTCCGGTCGGGTCGATCTTTCCTTTATTCTGCTTCAGCATTTCCTCCGGCAGAGGCTGCGGCTCGGAAGAACCCATATAAGGATTGATGGTCCATCCTCCCTGGTCAGAAAATACCTGGACCATTTTCTGCCCGTTGACGTTCGATTCCACCCGATAACCTTTGCCGCCCAATATCGTGATGGTGCTTGGGCCTTCATTGCCCATCACGTCTACCGTGCTTTCCATTTGCACGGATTTAACCTGGCTTATCTTGTCTTTGCCCCCGATGGCATCCAGATATTTATTCACGATATCGTCCGCCGATTGCGCCCGCGTTCCCACCCCGCTAACAAGGAAGATCAGGGCTATCAGGCTGCATTTTAGCATTTTCATACTTTTTACTTTTTTTTATAAATATCCACTATTTATCCGAAGTCATTGCATTTTAAGGTTTTTCCCGATTATGAAAACCATTTTTCCAATTGCGTAAGTGGCGTTTGCCTGTAAAAGGCTCTTTTTGCAAAATGAAATACCAGACCCTGGCCCTGCTCTCGACTATCCTGTTATTCTCCGGATATTCGGTTGAAGCCCAGCAGTTTACCACCAAAGCCCAACAGCTTGTATCGACCTATGAAGATTCACTGAACGCGGGTATCTCCAGCCAGAAAACCGTGATTTCGGGTTATGGAAGCGCTTTTTACCAAAGGAATTTCAATGAAGAGCAGTCTACACTAACCCTCGAAAGGGCGGTATTATTCGTCGGGCATCAGTTTTCCCAGAAAGTTTCTTTCTTTTCGGAACTGGAGCTGGAGAATGCCAAGGTGGTTGGCGGCGAATCGAACGGCGCGGAAATTTCGATGGAACAGGCCTTCCTGAAATTCAGCTTCGATTCAAGGCATTACCTCGTTGCCGGCCTTTTTACCCCGCGAATCGGCATCCTGAATGAAAATCACCTGCCGGTAAACTTCAATGGCGTTGAAAGGCCCCTGGTCGAGCAATTGATCATCCCGGCTACCTGGAGAGAGTTGGGCGTTGGCTTTTACGGCTCGCTCGAACAACTTCCGCTGAACTACAGCATTGCCGTAGTGAACGGATTAAATGCCCAGCATTTTGAACATGGAACCGGGATCGCCGGAGGCCGCGCAGAAGGTAATCTGGCGACCGCGAATAACCTTGCGGTGACCGCAGCCCTGCAGTATGCGTGGAAAGATTTTAAATTTCAGATATCCGGCTATACCGGGGGAACTATTGGCCTGAGCCCGCGCGGAGCCGACAGTCTAGGTTTGAATAGCGGCGCGTTTGGCACTCCGCTTTACCTGGGAGAAGCCGATGTTCAGTATAGTCACAACGGCATCTCGGGGAAAGCCTTAGGCACCTATATCGCTTACCCTGATGCTGGCAAAGTAAATAACCGGTTCGGAGAAAATAACGCAACCGGAATGTATGGAGCCTATGCGGAACTGGCGTACGACTGGTTATACAAGCGAGGAAAGAAAGCGCAGTTGATCAGCTTTGCCCGTTTCGAAGCGCTGGATATGAACTCCAGTATTCCGGCGAATGGCGATGGCATCTACGATGGAACCTTAAAGCAGACGCATCTGATCGCAGGTTTCGGTTATCTGCCGCTGCCTAATGTCGTCATCAAGATCGACGTACGCCTGATGCATACCGGACCGCAGAATCCCGAACTGGTTATTAACCCGCCGCCAAACCAGCTGCCATACCGTCAAAACAACCAATTCCTGAATATCGGCATCGGCTATTCGTTTTAGGATGACCGTCAGATACCAGGATTTATCCGAAAGTTATGAGCACTGATCGCAGACAATTCCTCAAATCCTCGTGCAATCTCTGCCTGCTGGCAGCAGGGGGATTTTTGTTTTCGGAACTGGCTTCCTGCACGCCGGCAGCGAAAGTGCTTAAGGTTCCTGTAAACGGCAACACGCTGCAAGTGCCGCTCAATGCTTTTGCGGACACGCAGCAGCTGATCGTAAGGCCAACCGGCTGGGTTTACGATATCGCCGTTAGAAAGACCGGTGAAAACCACTATGAGGCCCTCTTGCTGCAATGTACACATCAGCAAAATCAACTGGTGGTGAACCCCAACGGATTCAAATGCAATCTCCATGGCAGTCAGTTCGACAGCGATGGAAAAGTAATTAAAGGGCCGGCCGAACTACCCTTGAAGCGTTATGAAATAACACCCGATCGAGACCAACTTATTGTTCACTTACAAGCCTGAATTTTTATGAAGAAGTTAATACCTTTTATTGCCGCGACGGGAATCATGATCAGCGCCTGCCACAAAGCGTCCGATCCCAACAACGACCAGACCAATTTTACCACGCTGGAAAACCAGGTAATCACCGATTTTACCAACAACGTGGCGCTTGGCCAATACAGCGCATTGACGAATGCAGCCGTCAGCCTCAATGCTTCGGTGACTATGCTCACGACCGCAGGCCAGACCACCGACGCCAACCTCGCTGCATCCCGTACTGCCTGGAAAAATATCCGCGGCACCTGGGAACAATGCGAGGGCTTTCTGTTCGGGCCGGTAGAGGACAATGATTACGATCCCAACACAGATACCTGGCCTACCGACTATAACCAGATGGACTCCCTGTTGGCCAGCAGCAATACCCTGGGAACCGACGATGTGAAGAGTCTGCCACAAAGTCTGCGTGGATATCATCCCCTGGAATATATGCTCTTTGGAAAGGGCGGAAGCCGGGTTGCTGCCGATATTAATGACCGCGAGAAAAAATATATGAACAGCCTCGCCGCCGACATCCTGTATAACAATGTACAGCCGTTGTACAATGATTGGTCGACCAATTATAAAAACGAGGTACTGACGGCAGGAATGGGCAGCACGCAATTTCCAACCAAACAGGAATTGTTCCTCGCCATTGTTTCCGGTATGAGCGATATCTGCAGCGAGGTCGGCGAATCCAAGATGTTTGAGCCCTTTATTGCCCGCGACTCCTCCATCACCGAATCGCCTTATTCTGGAAATACATTAGACGATTTCCGCGACAATATCATCGGTTTGCAGAATGTGTATCTCGGGCTGAATAACGGAAAAGGGATCAAGGACCTCGTCGCTGCAAAGAACAAGGACCTCGACAATCAGATCCAATCAAAAATACAGGCAGCCATCAGCTCTTTCGGCAATATCACGGAACGATACGAACAGGCCATCTACGATCAGCGCACACAGGTTCAGCAGACCATGGATCAGCTGAGCCAACTGAAGGACCTGCTCGATGGCGAGCTGCACGATTTCATTGTTGCCAATGTCAAGGATTAACTAATCGCCCGGAGCCACTGTGAAAGAATGAAAAAATGGTATGTCATAAGTCTGATCGCTGTCCTGGTAGGCAGCCTGAGCATGTGCCATAAGGCGGAGCCTTTGCCGGACGAAGGCTATGATGATCGGCTGAGCGGAGGTCTGGCCACGACGCTCGATGCATCCTCTCATGCATTTACCCATGCCATCGATGGATTGGATGCCCGCAGTGCAAGAGTACATGAGATCGGCGATAATACTTTTGAATCAAAATTCGTGGCTCCTCCCGCTCCGGTTTTTGGAGGATTGGGCCCGATATTCAATAATGTTTCCTGCATCAACTGCCATCGCAACGATGGCGGCGGTTTACCAATCACCGGTTCAGCAACAGCCGGATTGCTGATGCGGATCAGTCAGCCCGGAGCAGATGAACATGGCGGTCCGCTTGCCGTAGATGGTTATGGCGCCCAGGTGCAGGATCAGGCCATTCTCGGCGCCCAGCCGGAAGCCACTATCGGGATTACTTATACCGAAGTTCCCTTCACCTATCCCGATGGTACGGTGGTCAGCCTCCGTCATCCTGACTACCAGCTGCTGAATCCATACACACCAATCACAGTGCCCTACATGCTGTCGCCGAGGCTCGCGCCCCGGCTGGTGGGCATGGGCCTGCTGGAGAAGATTCCCGAAAGCACCATCCTGTCTTTCGTTGATGAAGGCGATCAAAACGGCGATGGCATCAGCGGAAAAGCAAACTATGTTTATGACGCTTATACCGGCCAAACGGAAATCGGCCGGTTCGGCCTCAAAGCCAATGCACCCACCCTGCTCTTGCAGATTGCCACGGCCTACCAGCAGGATATGGGCGTCACCTGTTATGCCGCACCGAAAGAAAGCTCGTTTGGCCAGCAACAATATCAGCTTGTCTCCGATCCTGCTTCTTCGGAACTGGCAGACACCATGCTCAACTATGTAACTTTTTATGTAAAAACCCTGGCTGTGCCGGCGCGAAGAAATGTTACAGACCCTGATGTGAAAGCCGGTTCAATCCTTTTCAACCAGATCAACTGCGCTGCCTGTCACCGCACGACCATGATGACCGGCACGGAGCCGACCGTTTCGCAGCTTAGCGGGCAACGGATCCATCCCTATACCGATTTGCTGCTGCACGATATGGGCGACGGACTGGCGGACAACCGTCCCGACTTCCTGGCCGACGGCCGCGAATGGCGAACCCAGCCGCTCTGGGGCCTTGGACTGATGCAAAAGACCGCCGGCACAGCCTATTTTCTGCACGATGGAAGGGCCAGGACTATTGAAGAAGCCATTCTCTGGCACGATGGCGAGGCAAAGAAGTCACGCGACAGCTTCACCCAATTGAGCGCCGATCAACGCAATCAGCTGCTGAAATTTTTGAACTCGCTTTAGGCTGCCGGGCTTCTCCTAACTTCGCGGAACAAAATTTTCACCATGAGAACAGGCGTCGTTGGTTTTGGCGTAGCCGCGCAGTTTATGCACCTGCCGTTTATTGTTACCAATCCGCACTATGAATTGTCGTCCATCCTGCAGCGTCACGGCGATGCGGCGAAAGGGAAATATCCCGGTGTGAAGGTGGTAAGATCGCTCGACGAGATGTTAGCCGACGACAGCCTGGAACTTGTCGTCATCACCACACCCAACGATTCCCATTTCGACTATGCCGTGCGGGCCCTTAATGCAGGCAAGCACGTGGTGGTGGAAAAACCATTCACCATTACCAGCGAGGATGCAAAAGCCCTTATCGGAATAGCAAAGGCCTCCGGGAAAATATTGAGCGTTTATCAGAACCGCCGCTACGTGAGCGATTTCCGCACCATCAGGCAATTGCTGAACGAACAGCTGCTCGGTACCGTCGTGGAATTCGAAGGGCATTACGACCGTTACCGGCCCGAGCAAAGGCCCAATGCCTGGCGGGAGGAGAATCAGCCGGGAGCCGGTATCCTGTACGATCTCGGCGCACACCTGATCGACCAGGCGTTTTGCCTGTTTGGCCTGCCTGATTTCGTCACTGCGGATATCCGGATGCAGCGGCCGCATGCACGGGCCACCGATTATTTCGAGCTCTGGCTTCACTACGCCTTTACCAAAGTGATCCTGAAAGCAGGTATGCTTGTCCGTGAGCCTGGCCCCCGCTATATTATCCATGGCATGGAGGGATCCTTTATAAAATATGGAGAAGATCCGCAGGAGGCACTGCTGAGAAAAGGCATATTGCCCGTTAGCAGTGACTGGGGCCAGGAACCCGAATCGCACTATGGGTTGCTGCATACGATGGTGAATGGCAGGATCGTCAGGGAAAAATATCCTTCATTGCGTGGCAACTACGGCGATTTCTATACCGATCTCTATCGCACGATCAAAGAAGGCGCTCCGCTGAAAGTAAAGCCGGAGCAGAGCTACAATACCATCCGGCTGATCGAGCTGGCTACGGAAAGCGCGGAAAAACACTGCACCGTGGCCTGCACCGGATTGATCAATACTCCTTACGCTTAGACAGCCAGCAGGCTGCAACCCCGGAGGTCGCTGTTGTCCATTCGGCCAAGCACTTCAAACGAGCCATCGGGATGAACGCGGGCCAGGTCGTCCGTTGCAATAAAAGCGCAGGAATCAATATTAGCGAGATCGATGAGGTTAAGTAATCCTTCGCCAGTTGCGCTCACTTCCAGCGGATCATCCTCCATTCGAACCATTGGCTTCAGCCAGGATACTGGTCTGTATAAGCCGTTTCCGGCCGAATAAGCCTGTGAAAGCAATTCGGTCATCCCATATTCAGAATGGATTTTCTCCAGGCTAAAGGCGCGGGTAAGCGTGTCATGCAATTCTCCCCGGGTCATCTCCCTGCGGCGACCCTTCATGCCTCCGGTTTCCATCACTATGGTATGCTCCAGGTGCAGGGGGTATTGCGCTGCAAAGTCCACCAGGGCAAAGCTTACGCCAATCAGTATGGTTTTCTGTTTCCGTTTTTCCAGCCCGCTCAATACCTGGTGCAGCTGGTCGAGGGCATAGAGGTAAAATCCGCTTTGCGGGTGATGGCTGCGGCGAATAAGTTCATCCACCATATACACTAATGAAGAGCCCGATCTTTCCAGGTAGGCCGGCAGCAGGCCGAGCATGCAATAATCACCCGCCGGTCCGTAGAACCGTTCAAAGCCGCGTAGAAAGCTTTCCCGGTACAGGGTTGCAGATCGCAGAAAATGGCGGCTTGTCTGCATTCCCGTCGTGCCGCTGCTCTCGAAAACAATCTCCGGAATGAAATCGCCTGTCTTTACCTCTTCAGTTTTGAAAAAAGAGACGGGGAGAAAAGGAATGTTCTCCAAACGCGATACCCGTTGCCGCCCCCCGCGCAACGAATCGACAAAACTGCGATAAAGCGCATTGCCTGCATATTGTCTTTCAAAAAGATCCAGGGCCCGCATTTCAAACCCTTCCGGCAACCCGGAAAATATTCCATCGTATTGATTAGAAATATCAGGATTTTCTATGTCCATTTCTGGGAAGCGGAGTAAAACAATAAGGAAAGCTAAAAACCGGCACAATAGTAACCCTTTTCGTCAAAATCAATTAATTTGCCGGAATCAAAGCGGTTTAATGCATTACAGGTTTCCTCTCTTTGGCTGTCTTTTCCTGTTTTTGTTGGGTTGCAGTAAGGATAAATACAACGTGAACCCCAGTATCCGGATCAAGTCATATACCGAAATCGTTCCGCAGGGCGGCACATTCAATACCGTACTGGAATATACCCAGAAAAAGGGAAAAATTGAAGGAGATACCCTGTACGTATACCGCAACCGGTACAATCAAAAACCTTTGCCCGATGGGGTACCGACCGTCGACTCCTTCTATACGATCCTGAGTGGGTCCGGAGACGCCATCCCCGATGTAAACAAAGCTGAATTCAGCCTGAGCCTCGACTACAACAGCATCCATATCGACAACGGCGAAAACGACACCATCGATTTTCAGTTTGCCCTGGTGGATCTTTCCGGAAGAAGCAGCGATACCGTAAGGACGGGTAAAATTGTCGTTCTTCAATAATAATCCCAATCAAGTTGAGCCTACTTAAAAAAATCTTTGATTTTTTTCTCTTCACCAGTATCTATATCTCGCTTTGCTCGGTATTGATGGCCTGGCAAACAAACCATTTGCTCCATCTGCCCTATTCTTACGACTACTTTTGGTTTGTCTTTTTTGCCAGCATGTGCAGTTATAATTTTCACTGGTTCCTCACGCCCGTTTCGCATGAATCGAAAGACCGGGTGAGGTGGACGCAGGAACATAAGAATGCACACCTGCTGCTCTACTTCGCCGGCGTGATCGGGTCTGTTGTTTTCTTCGTCAAACTGCATCACCACTGGTTTGCGCTGCTCTTTGCCACTTTCATCACTTTTCTTTATTCGGCGCCAAAGATCCCGCTGCCCTATTTCAGATTCTTAAAGCAGGTGGCGGTGGGAAAAACGATTTTCCTGGCAGCGGTATGGACTTATGTAACCGCCATTCTTCCCATCTTTGTTGCCAACGTCGGGCATTTCGATCACACGATGAAGCTGTTTGCAGCGAGCCGTTTTTTCCTGATCTATGCCGTTTGCATCCTGTTCGATTACCGCGACAAGGAAGACGACCGCGACGAAGGCATCCGCAGCATGATCACCTACTTAGACGAAAGGGGCATTGACCGGCTCTTTTTCTTTTCACTGATCGCTTTTACGGGCTTCACGCTTTCGCTATTGTTTGCGGGCTTCCGGCCGCCCGTGGTATTTATTCTACTGATCCCCGGATGTGTTTTAGCTGCCTTGTATTCTTATGCAAAAACGCATTTCTCCGACTATTTGTACTATTTCGTGCTGGACGGTATCATGATGCTTTCTGCCCTGCTACTGCTCATACTTTCATTTTGATTATTTTTGGCCAAAATTATCGCTCATGGCCAAGCGCGCGGGATCTGCGGTTTCTGAAAAATCCATACTCACCGACCATTCGTTGACCTTTTTAAGGAATTACATCAATACGCCTTCTCCGGTTGGCTTTGAAAGCGAAGGACAGCGGAAATGGCTTGACTATCTTAAACCTTATATCGACCAGCAGTTTACTGATCCCTATGGATCCGCCGTGGGCGTCATCAATCCCGATGCGCCTTTCCGGGTGGTGATCGAAGCGCATGCGGATGAGATCAGCTGGTTCGTCAATTATATCAATCCCGAAGGGCTCCTCTATCTTAAAAGAAATGGCGGCGTGGACCATCAGGTTGCCCCGGCGCAGCGCGTCATCATTCATGGAAGCAAAGGGCCGGTGAAAGCGGTCTTCGGCTGGCCCGCCATCCATACGCGCATCGGGAATCCCGACGCGAAAGAAGTACAGCCGAAATTAGAAAACCTTTTTCTCGACTGCGGCGCCCGCAACCGCAAGGAAGTGGAAGAGCTGGGCATTCACCCCGGTTCAGTCGTCACTTACGAGGCCGGCTTTGAAGAACTGGCTTACGACTACTTAGTGGCCCGGGCATTCGATAACCGCATCGGCGGATTCATGATCGCCGAAACAGCCAGGCTGCTGAAAGAAAATAAAAGGAAACTGCCCTACGCCCTTTACATCGTTAACGCCGTTCAGGAAGAAGTAGGACTGCGGGGCGCGGAGATGATCGCGCGCAGGATCAAACCGCATATAGCCATCGTAACCGATGTGACACACGATACCGCCACCCCTATGGTGAACAAGCTCGTGGAGGGAGACATTACCTGCGGCAAGGGACCGTCCCTGGCTTTCGGCCCGGCCGTACACAACAAGCTGCTCTCTTTCGTGCGGGATGTAGCTTCCAAAAAAGATATTCCCGTGCAGTTGCGCGCCGTTTCCAGAAGCACCGGGACCGACACGGACTCTTTCGCTTATGTGAATGAAGGATGCCCTTCCGTGTTGATTTCCATCCCGCTCCGTTACATGCACACCACGGTGGAAATGATTCACAGAAAGGATGTCGAACAGACCATAAAGCTCATGTACGAAACCCTGTTGGCCCTGTCGCCGAAAATCAATTTAAGTTATCACGCCTAAATGCGTTCAACCGAAATAACCCAGCTATGATCCGAAATGATTGGACAAAAAAAGAAATTCAGGAAATCTACGACACCCCGCTGCTGGAACTGGTTTACCGTGCCGCGACGGTTCACCGGCAGCACAACAATACAGCGGAAGTACAGGTCTGCACCCTGCTTTCAGTGAAGACCGGCGGTTGCCCGGAAGACTGTGCCTACTGTCCCCAGGCAGCGCGTTATCATACCGGTGTGAAAAATCACGGCCTGCTGCCCACCGACGAAGTATTAGGCTATGCCCAAAAAGCAAAAGAAGCGGGGTCGACCCGTTTCTGCATGGGCGCAGCTTGGCGTGAAGTGCGCGACAATCGCGACTTCGACCGTGTGCTGGATATGGTGAAGGGGGTGAACGCGATGGGCATGGAAGTCTGCTGCACGCTGGGCATGCTGACCGAATCGCAGGCGCAGAAGTTAGCCGATGCCGGTCTCTACGCTTATAATCACAATCTCGACACCTCGCCCGAATATTACAACGAGATCATCAGCACCCGCACTTACGAGGATCGCCTGCATACGCTGGACAACGTGCGACAGGCAGGCATCAGCGTTTGCTGCGGCGGTATTGTAGGGCTCGGAGAAACACACGAGGACAGGATCAACATGCTGCATACGCTGGCCACTTTGCCTCAGCATCCTGAAAGCGTGCCCATCAACGCGCTGGTGCGCGTGAAAGGAACACCACTGGAAAACAATCCGAAGGTCGATATCTGGGATATGGTCCGCATGATCGCGACAGCTCGCATGCTGATGCCAAAAGCGATGGTCAGATTAAGCGCCGGGCGAACCGAGATGAGCGTACCGGAGCAGGCTTTCTGTTTTATGGCGGGCGCCAATTCCATCTTTGCCGGCGATAAATTACTGACTACACCCAACCCTGCATTCGAGGAAGATCACGCGATGTTTTCGCTGTTAGGCCTTACTGCCATGGAGGCCTTTAAAGAAAAGAAAGAAGCGTTGGTGTAAACAGGAATGGCCTAAAAAAAGAATTCCTCCATAGAAATGGAGGAACTTTTTTTAACCCTTAAAACAACCAACATGAAAATCTTTGTGTCATAAATATAACGTGACCTGGCGAAATAGGTTTAATGGTTTTTTGTGAACAGCCTGTTAATCCTGTCAAATCTAGGTTAACGCGAGGTCCAGCACTTGCTGCATCGTCTTCACATAGTGGAATTTCAATCCTTTAATGAAGTCGGAGTCAATCTCCTCCACATCCTTTTCATTCTGCCAGCAAAGAATGATTTCTTTCAGGCCGGCCCGTTTGGCCGCCAGGATTTTTTCTTTGATGCCACCCACCGGAAGCACCTGACCACGAAGCGTTATTTCGCCGGTCATGGCCAGATAGGGACGAACACGACGTCCGGTAAAAGCCGAAGCCAATGAAGTCATCATCGTGACCCCGGCACTGGGGCCATCCTTGGGCGTAGCGCCCTCGGGCACATGGATGTGGATAGTAGTTTTGTTGAAAATACCCGGCTCCAGACCGACCTTTTTCGCGTTTGACTGCAGGTAGGTCAGCGCTGTGGTGGCGCTCTCCTTCATCACATTGCCCAGATTACCGGTGAGCTTCAGTTCGCCCTTGCCCTCATCGCTGAGGCTGGTTTCAATAAACAGGATATCGCCGCCAACATAGGTCCAGGCTAATCCGACGGCCACGCCGGGCAGGTTCGCGACCTTATACATTTCGTTGCTGTACCGAGATTTGCCTAATACTTTCTCCAGGTCTTTCTCGGTGAGCGAGGACTTCAGTTTCCCACGCGTGGCAAACTCCCTGGCCTCGTAACGCATAATGGAAGCCAGCTGGCGATCCAGTTCACGAACGCCGCTCTCTCTTGTGTAGTCGGTGATCATCCGGCTCAGCACCTTATCGTTCAACCGAAGCTCCATATTCTTCAGGCCATGCGCTTCTTTCTGCTTCGGAATGAGGTGGCGCTTGGCGATCTCCACTTTTTCTTCAATGGCATAACCACTCAGGTCGATGATCTCGATGCGGTCGCGCAGGGCGGGCTGGATATGTGAAATATCGTTTGCCGTGGCTACGAACAGGACCTTGCTCAGGTCATATTCCAGCTCTAAGTAATTATCGTAAAAAGAATTGTTCTGTTCGGGGTCAAGCACTTCGAGCAGGGCGGAAGACGGATCGCCGCGGAAATCGGTCCCTACCTTATCGATCTCGTCGAGGATCATCACCGGGTTGGAAGATTTTACCTTGCGGAGTGATTGCAGGATGCGGCCCGGCATGGCGCCGATATAGGTTTTGCGGTGACCGCGGATCTCGCTCTCGTCGTGCAGGCCGCCGAGGCTGATCCGGACATACTTCCTGCCGATCGCATTGGCAATGCTGCGGCCTAATGAGGTTTTACCGATACCGGGAGGCCCGACAAAACAAAGTATCGGGCTTTTCATATCGCCTTTCAGTTTGAGCACGGCCAGGTATTCCAGGATTCTTTCTTTTACCTTCTTCATGCCATAATGATCCTGGTCAAGCACTTTGGCCGCTTTCTTCAGATCGTAAGAATCTTCTGTGTATTCTTCCCAGGGCAGGTCTAACATGAGGTCGAGGTGATTGTACACGACAGAGTAATCCGGCGTGCTGGGATGCATCCTCTCCAGCTTTTCGATGCCTTTTTTGAATATATCGCGGGCCGCCTGCGGCCATTTCTTCGATTCCGCTTTTTTCTGCATGTCGCGGATCTCGCGTTCATTGGTATCGCCGCCCAGTTCGTCCTTGATGCTTTTCAATTGCTGCTGCAGAAAATAATCCCGCTGCTGTTTGTCCAGCTCCGTTTTTGTTTTCGTAGTAAGCTTGTTCTTCAATTCGGCAAACTGCAGTTCGCGCTGGAGCAATTTCATCAACTGGTCGGCGCGTGACCGGATATGGTCTGTCTGCAGCAGCTCCTGCTTCTCGTTCAGTTCCGTATTCAGGTTGCTCGAAACAAAATGGATGAGGAAGGCCGGATTCTCGATATTCTTTAGAATAATGGAGGCTTCCGTGGGCAGGTTTGGAGAAAGCTGGATGATCTGCGACGCCAGGTCTTTGATATTGGATATATAGGCTTCAAAATCCTGGTCTTTCGGCGCTTCTTCCTCCTGCAGCAACACGATCTGTGCCTTGAAATAAGGATCGTCGGTAATCATACTGCCTACCCGGAAACGGCGTTTTCCCTGCAGGATCACCGTGGTGCCACCGTCGGGCATTTTAATGATCTTGATGATCCGGGCGACGGTGCCCACTTCCACCAGCTCGTGCATGGTGGGGTCTTCCACGCTGCTGTCCTTCTGGGCCAGCACGCCAATCAGTTTATCTGCCTTATAAGCGTCGGAAACCGCCTTAATGCTCTTATCGCGCCCTACCGTGATGGGCAATACGACGCCCGGGAAAAGCACGGTATTGCGCAGGGGCAGTATGGGAAGTTCCAGGGGGATTTCTTTATCGGCCAGGTTATCGTTCTCTGCTTCGTTGATGGGGATAATCGGCATAAAATCCATCTCCTGCTCGCCGCGTTGAAAAAAGAATTTCTCGTTCATATTGGAAAAAGGGTGACAAAATAACACCTCTTTTGGTATTATCCTATCTTTTTATGGTTTCCGTCTTATGGTTCAAGTATAATGCCAGCGCAGCGGAGAGGAAGATATGGCAGGGATGGCTTATAGATGACAGATGATAGACTTCCGGTGAAACAGGTTGATTATAAATTAGTCACCATGATACACTCAAAAACCGTCATCTGTCATCTATCATCCGTCATCTAATTAAAGTATCCTGAATCCAATATAAAACTGGATCTGCTGGTTAGTCCATTTATAGTTATCGTTGATATCGTTGATATTATTCATCCCGGCCACATAGCGGACGCCGGCCTTGAAGGCCGCCAGATTAACCTGACCACCGGCTACGATCGAGAAATCACCCGATTTAAAGGCATTTTCCACGCTGTTGCCCAGGTTATCGCTGAGCTTGATGCCGAACTGGGGGCCTACCAGGAAGCTGATCAACGGAATCGGACGGATAGACAGCAATATCGGCATCTCCAGATAGTTCAAATGAACGTCTTTCAGGGAATTGCCCGCCTGTTGATAAACCTGATCCCAACTGTCGGCGGTCTGAGTATTGGTTTGAACAAACAGAAATTCCGGCTGCAGCCCTAAGGTCTTGGTAAAATTCAGCTCGGCAAATGCACCGGCAGCAAATCCCCATTTGAAGCCTTCCTTAAAAGATTCTCCTTCTATTTTGGTCATATCGGCCCCGGCCTTCAGGCCCAGATGAAATCCCTGCGCGAATACCGAACCGGAAGTGATGAATAAAGCTGCTAACAAAACCAGTAAGTTCCTTTTCATATCCGTTGATTATTGTTAAAAAATCCGCCCGCAATATATTCTGAACGGAATAGTGTACAGACTGTTATGCTGTTAAAAAAAATTAACAGCTTGTTAAGTTGCTTAGTGCGAAGATTGTGCCAGAGTGGATGACAGATGATAGATGACAGATGACAGACTTCCGGTGAAACAGGTTGATTATAAATTAGTCACCATGATACGCTCAAAGACCGTCATCTGTCATCTATCATCCGTCATTTATTCTGTCATCCATTTAACTCAATCAACGTAATCTCCGGCAATATCCCAACGCGGCCCGGATAACCGATGAACCCATACCCGCGGTTCACATAAAGCTTTTGCTTTCCTTCCTCATAGAGTCCCGCCCATTGCTTGTATACGTATTGAACCGGGCTCCATTTGAATCCCGGGATTTCGACCCCAAACCGCATTCCATGGGTATGCCCGGCTAACATGAGGTCGATATCGCCATAACGGGGACGCACCTCCGCATCCCAGTGGCTGGGATCATGGCTCATCAGGATCTTGAATGCATATTTTTCGGCGCCGGGATAGGCTTCATCCATCCGGCCGTATTTTGGGAAGCTGCTTTTGGCGCTCCAGTTCTCAATGCCGATCAGGGCAATCTGGTCGCCGCCCCGCTCCAGCACCACATGTTCGTTCATCAGCAAGCGCCAGCCCATATCGATCTCCAGCTTCTTGAGCCGTTCGAGGTTTTGGATCTTTGCTTCGGCGTTAGGCCAGCGTACGTAGTCGCCGTAATCATGATTGCCCAGGGTCGAGTATACGCCCATGGGCGCTGTAAGCTTGCTGAACACGTCGATATAATCATCCATTTCCGTTGCCCGGTCGTTGATAAGGTCGCCGGTGAACAGGATAATATCTGGCTTCAGGTCCAGGATCATCTGCACTCCTTTTTCAACAGCGCGCTTATTGGTAAAGCTGCCGGAATGAATATCGGACACCTGCACGATCTTCAGCCCTTTGAAGCCGGCTGGCAGATGCGCGAAGGAAAGGGGGACACGCCGGATATGATAATTGTATTTATTGCTGAACCCGTAGATCAGCGAAGAAAATAAAGTCCCTCCCACGCCAATGCCCAGCCAGCTCAGGAAAAGCGAACGGGAAATGCCCGCGCTCACTTCGTTTGCCCCTTCGGTGTTCCGGAAAAAGATCTTTCCTGCGGCCCACTGAATGAGCCTTCGGATATCGTCGATCAGAAAGAAAACCGCGGCTAAGAGCTTGGCGAAGAAAAGACCGACCAGCGTGGCAAAAACATAGTTTCGCAAATGGCGGGGCCAGCGATCAGATTGAATAACCGGCAGCAATAAAAGCAAAAGAACAGCGAGTATCGAAAGGGTCCAGTAGGCGGAAAAGATCATGGTTCGCGAGCGGTGCGACGTGCCCTGGGTCAGCAGTTTTACGATCTGAAATACATAAAAATCGAGCAGGGCCATGGCCACGGCGACGATCCAGAGAAAACCACTGTTGCGCATGAGAGAGAATTTTAAGAACAGTTAAAACGCAATAAATTCATCTAGCTGTTTGTTGACGGCCCGGAGGGTTTCCGCATGTCCGAGCCCGTTCTTATCAAACAGGGTGTCAACAACCGATATGGGCAATTTGTTCGGGTGAACCACCATCTGCACGTAGTGGAGGATACCTGTCAGGTGATCCATACCCCGAAGATTTCCCGCCCGGCCACGGGAAACGCCTGTCAGCAGCGCCTTCTTCCCCGGCCATACTTTCCGGTCCGCAATATCGATCAGGCATTTCAACACGCCGGGAATACTGCCGTTGTATTCGGGACTGATAAAGATCATCTTCTGCGCGGGGAACAGCAACTGCTGCTCCAGCTCAACAATCGAAGGATTCCTTTCCAGCACATCGAGGCCTACCAGCGAAAGTACCGGCGCGTCGATACCTTTTTCCCTCAGCAGCTGCTGGTAAAATTCCGCTATCCTTAACGTATAACTGCCTTTGCGATTGGTGCCCGAAATAATGAGGTACATGAATGTGCAAGTTAGGATGAACCGGTATTTTTCCGAAGTCGCCCCCTAAGTTTGTATTTTTCCCCGGGAGATACATCTTTATGCGCCTGTCCGGGGGGCAGGTTATTTAAAAACAGTCGGGTACATGGCAAGAATCATCGGTGTGGCAAACCAGAAGGGCGGAGTTGGCAAAACCACTTCCGCCATCAATTTAGCGGCAAGCTTTGCGGTGCTTGAATTCAAGACCCTGCTGGTCGACGCCGATCCCCAGGCGAATAGCACGACCGGCGTGGGCTTCGACCTGCACAATGTCACCCAAAGCCTGTACGACTGCATGGTGAACCACACCCTGGCCAAAGACGTGATCCTGAAAACGGAAATCCCGAACCTGGACCTTATGCCTTCGCATATCGACCTGGTGGGGGCGGAAATAGAAATGATCAATTACCCCGAGCGCGAGAGCGTGCTCAAGCATATTCTCGACCCGGTACGCAGCAGCTATGATTTTATCATCATCGACTGCTCTCCTTCGCTCGGATTGATCACGGTGAACGCGCTTACGGCGGCAGACTCCGTGATCGTTCCGGTTCAAACGGAATTCTTTGCCCTGGAAGGCCTGGGTAAACTTCTGAATACGGTGAAGATCGTCCAAAGCCGCCTGAACCCGAACCTGGCCATCGAAGGCATTCTGATGACTATGTACGACGGGCGCCTGCGCCTGTGCAACCAGGTGGTGAGTGAAGTGCGGAAACATTTCGACGAGATCGTTTTCAACACCATCATTCACCGCAATACCAAGATCAGCGAGGCCCCCAGTGTCGGCAAGCCGGTGATCCTGTACGATGCCTACAGCAAGGGGGCGATGAACTATCTCAACCTCGCCAAGGAAGTGCTGCAGAAAAATAATTTGACCAAGATGACCCGGGAAGAACGCATACTGGAATGAACCGGATTCCTGAAAACAGAACATGACGACACCCAATAAAAAAGACAAGGAAGCGCTGGGAAAGGGCATCCGCTCCCTGCTTCAGCATATTGATACAGACCTGAAAACGCCGGCCGGAGGCTTACGTCCTGCCGTAGCCGAAAATGTCACTTCGAGCCTGCGCATCGGACTGGACCTGATCGAAGTGAACCCCAAACAGCCGCGCCGCGATTTTGACGAGGCGTCCCTGCAGGAACTGGCGGCTTCCATCCGGCTGCACGATATCATTCAGCCCATCACCGTTTCCCGCCTTGCCGGCGGGAAATACCGCATCGTTTCCGGGGAACGCCGCTATCGCGCAGCGAAGCTGGCCGGCCTGAGAGATATTCCGGCCTATATCCGCCAGGCCAACGACCAGCAGCTGCTCGAACTCGCCCTGCTGGAGAACCTCCAACGGGAAGACCTCAACGCCATGGAAATCGCCCTGAGTTATAAGCGCATGATGGATGAACTGAACTTCACCCAGGAACAGGTGTCGGAAAGAATGGGCAAGGAAAGAAGTACCGTAGCGAATTATGTCCGGCTGCTGAAACTGCCTCCCGATATCCAGATAGCGCTCAGGAATAATACGATCTCCATGGGCCACGCGCGCGCGCTGATCAACGTGGATACGGTAGACAAACAACTCTATCTTTTCAACGAGATCAAAAGCCGCTCGCTGTCGGTTCGCCAAACCGAAGAGCTGGTCCGGAAGCTATACAAGACGGGATCGGCTGTTAAAGAATCGGTAAAAGGAAAACTGCCCGAAGCGTACCGGAAAATTGAAGATACCTTAGCGACCCATTTCAGTACCCGGGTGAAACTTAACCACCATGCGAAAGGCGCCGGCAGTATTTCCATACAGTATTATTCCGTGGAAGAGCTCAATAAAATCCTGGATCAGCTCGGCGTGCAGATCAATTAAGCGTTCGCTATGAGATCCGTTTTTTTCTCTATTTTATTGCTGGCTGTTATTTGCTGTGCCCATACCGCCAACGCACAGCAGACCGACTCTACCCTGCGGCCGGGAAAGGAGACGCTGAAGATAACCGATTCGGTTCCGCCGGGAAAAAACAATGCGCATCCCGATACCCTGGTCGTCGGCAACGATACCATCAAGGCTATTTCCAAAATTCCTGCAAGAGCGCCGCTTTCCGACTCGGCGAGGCGCCGGCGTGATGCCCACCGTGCGACCATCTATTCCGCCGTGCTGCCCGGCGCCGGACAGGTCTACAATAAAAAATACTGGAAGGTACCCATCGTGTATGCCGCCATCGGCATACCGGCCTATCTCTATTTTTATAACAAGAGCTGGTATAACAAGTGCCAGTATGCGCTGGAAGTAACCGCCGACGAACAGCACCAGGGGATTGAAAAAGTGGATCCCTTATTGATCAATTTCGTGAACGCAGGGGATGCCAACAGCATTATTACTTACCGCGACAGCTTCCGGAAGAACCAGGATTATTCCGTGCTGTTCTTCCTCCTGTTTTACGGGCTGCAGATCGTCGACGCGACGGTAGACGCGCATCTCAAGGGCTTCAATGTGAACAGCGACCTGAGCATGAAGGTGAGCCCGATGATCATGGCCACACCTACCCTGGTGGCCGGCATTACGATGACCTTCGACCTGCATAAAGGAAACCGGAAATTGCCCGGCATGAATTAATATCTTTGGCTTATGAAGATCGCGTTAATCGGATACGGAAAAATGGGTCGGGCCATCGAGAAAATTGCTTTGGACCGCGGCCATACCATCGGGCTGAAAATCGATTTGGACAATGGTTATGACCTCACTGAGGCAAACCTGCGCCGCAACGATGTCGCCATTGAATTCACCGGTCCTGCCAGCGCACCCGGTAACCTGTCAGCCTGCTTTGAAGCCGGCATTCCCGTCGTTTGCGGGTCTACGGGCTGGCTTCAGGAGTACGACAGGATAAAAAAACTGTTCGATCAAAAAGGAACGGCTTTTATCTATGCCAGTAACTTCAGTGTGGGCGTGAACATATTCTTCGAGCTGAACAAGAAGCTGGCTGCCCTGATGGCTTTCCACCCCGAATATGCCGTCAGCATGCGGGAAACTCATCATACCCAAAAAAAGGACGCACCCAGCGGCACGGCCATTACATTAGCCGAGCAGGTGATGGACAATATCCCGGCATTGAAATCCTGGGTGAACGCGCCGGCCAGGTCGCCGGAAGAGCTGTCTATTATCAGCGAACGGATTGACCCGGCGCCCGGGACACATGAAGTGATGTACCGGTCCCGGATCGACGATATCGAGATCCGGCATACTGCGCATAGCCGCGAAGGATTCGCCACCGGCGCCGTGCTGGCTGCAGAATATCTTGTCGGGAAACGCGGTATATTTACGATGAAGGATGTGCTTGGATTCAGATGACAGATGACAGTTGATAGATGACAGAGGGTTCGTGGATCAGCCGGTTGACTTACAACTAATCTGTCTCACAGGAAGTCTGTCATCCGTCAACTGTCATCTGTCATCTATCAATCTTAAAGACCATTTATGCTTTCCAAAAAGACCCAATACGCATTTCAGGCCCTGATGTATCTCTCCGAGAAATCGGGAGACGGGCCCGTGCTCATTGCTGAAATTTCCAAGAAGAAAAAGATCCCGCTGAAGTTCCTGGAAAATATCCTCCTCGAATTGAGAAAGGCAGGTATACTCGACAGCAAAAAAGGCAAAGGCGGCGGTTATTTCTTCGCCAAAGATCCTTCTTCCGTTACGCTCGCTACCGTGATGCGGCTGATAGACGGTCCCATTTCCCTGCTGCCCTGCGTCAGCCTCTACTTCTATGAGAAATGCTGGAACTGCGACGAGAAGCACTGCGGCCTGCGCGATGTTTTGATCCAGGTCCGCGACGCCAATCTGAAAATACTGGCGAAGAGAACTATTTCGGATCTTAAAATCAAATAATAGATGACGGATGACAGTTGACAGATGAC
>DASZRP010000219.1:0-2522 GCA_035548895.1 Puia sp.
CGGGACGGCGATCGCTGGAATCGTTTGCGCCCCGGCGTTATGGAACATTGCTGCTAAACCCGCCAGGCAAAACCATTTTATCTTACGCCATTTTTGCATACTGAAAAATGAATTTAAAAAAATCAAGTTAGTGAATATCCCGGCGGGTAAATGCAACCTGTTTAATCATATTCTGTTTTATTAATTGTATCCCGGGTTTTGGGTAAAGGAATCCTTATTGGAAACGGCATCTATTTCACTTTGGGGGATTGGTCTGACAGTATGATAGGATTGAATATACTGGGCTGCATCGGGGTTCATGGCCTGGATACGGCTAAGCAGTTTCCCGGTTCTTTTTAAATCGAACCAGCGGATCTGTTCTCCACAAAGCTCGCGGGCTCTTTCGTCCAGTATAAAGTCAAGGTTTACATCCGATGCGGTAATTTGCATGGCTGCTTCATGACCCGGAATGGCGGCCCTTATTCTGATCACGTTCAGATAATAAGCCGAAGAATCCGAATTGCCGTTATTAAATTCCGCTTCAGCTGCAATCAGATACATCTCTGCGAGCCGGATTACAAATACATCTCTTGCGCTTTGTGCTTCGGCAACGGAGGTGCGCGTGGAATCCTTGAATTTCTTTAGCGAAACGTAGAATTTTCTTTGAAGCGGAATTCCGTTTGCGTCATAAACCTTTGAAACATCATAGGTGGTATAAGGATGGCTGTTCATTTCAGCGGCCGGAATGGTGGTTTTTGCACAGTAGACAGCTGTGTCTCCCACGTTGAAAAGGTGGCCTCCGACAGTAGCCGATTTATTGGCATACCATACGGTCTGGAACGAGGCCTGGTAACGGGAATCATCCGCATCGTTAAACAGGTTGAGCAGCGAGAGCGTGGGCATATATCGGTTAAAGGGCCTGCCATTATCAATATCCCTTATCAGGATGCTGGTATTTACCTGATCATACACCATCAGGTATAAAAGATGGGAACTGTTGGACCCGCGGGAATGACCATAAGGATAGGCATTCGTTTTGATGTCGTTATTGGCCAGGTTGGTAGAGTAGGGGATCGCCCAGATGATCTCCTTGTTTTTCAGGTTGCCCATGTTCCACAGATCGGCATAATTCGGCAGCAGACTGTACCCATAGTTGTTGATTACATCATTGGCCATACTGATGGCTTCTGTGTTCATACCCCTGGTCAGGTATATCCTGGCGAGAAATGCTTTTGCAACCGGCACCGTTACCCGCCCGTAGTCTGCAGTGGTTGCCGGGAGGTTGGCAACGGCAAATTTCAGGTCCTCAAAAATCTGATTGTAAATATCGTCTACCGGGGTCTTGTTTGCTGTGGTAACCACGCCGGAAGTTGGTTCGGTAGTAAAGTTCGCGGCGCCCCAGGTTTCGGCGATATGCCAGTAATAAAATGCGCGCAGGAAACGAAGCTGGGCTTCCCCGTTTGCTCTTTGCTGATCGGTATAGTCCGTTACATCACCGACTGTGCTGATCCCCTGGTTGCATAAATTGATAGCCGCATAAAAATTATTCCATTCGAGATCCAGTGCGTTGGTATTGGATCCCTGAAGATTATTGTATTGCGACAATTGGGGATAAACATCACCGGTTCCGCTGGTCCAGATATCCGTTCCCATTTCCGAAAGACTGATCCCTTCTTCTTTTCCATACCAGAACCGGGCATAGGAATAGGCGGCATTGATCAGTGTTTCAAAGCCTGCCGAATTGGTGTACACTGTATTGGCCGTTAATCCGCTGGGATTATATTCATCCAGTTTTTTCTGGCATGCCGTAAGCAGGATGATGCAGCTTATAACGAACATCCCGATATATATATTCCGTTTCATATAAGTGTGATTAGTGGGTTTTGGTAATTTCAAAAGTCAACATTTATTCCGCCAACGATTAATTTAGTAAGCGGTCTTTCGAATGAACCGGCCCCTTCCGGGTCGTAATCCTTTACTTTGGAAAAAGTAAAATAATTTTTGGCGCTTGCATATAAACGCAGGCTGCCTATATGGATTTTTTTGGAGATGGCGGCAGGCAGCGTATATCCCAGCGTGATATTCCTGAGCTTTACAAACGATCCGTCTTCATATCCCAGGGTAGTGGCAAATGGAAGGGCGGCTCTCGATATATTGGCCGTCGGCCGGGGATAGTCGTTGGTCGGATTTTCCGGCAGCCAGTAATCGACCTGGGCGCCATTTTCAATAGCATTCGGTTCGTATTTATTGGCATAGCTCGACACGAACATCTGACCCACCCGGGCATATACATAAATATTCAGATCAAAGGATTTGTATTTAAAATCATTACTGAATCCGATGCTGTATTTTGGGACGGCGTATCCCAGTACTTTCCGGTCGCCGGCTGCTGTGATCTTTTTATCTCCGTCCAGATCGCTTACCCTGATGTCGCCGGGCTTGTATCCGTAACTTTTTGCCAGTGCGGAATCAGCCGTCTGCCAAATCCCGGTTTTTTCATAATCATAAAAAGAATTCACAGGATAACCAATAAACCATCCATT
>DASZRP010000220.1:0-5708 GCA_035548895.1 Puia sp.
TCAAAAATTTCTCCAAAGAAGACCTGGGAAGGAACCATCGGTGGTTTTATTTTCTGCGTCTTGCTGATGGGTGCGCTGGGTTATTTCCTGAGCAACGGGTTCGAAGTTCAGGTTATTTTCAAGTGGCTGATCGTTGCGGCACTGGCTTCTGTTGCCGGCACGGTGGGCGACCTGCTGCAGAGCAAATTGAAACGCGCTGCCGATGTGAAAGACAGCGGACATATCCTTCCCGGACACGGCGGATTTTTAGACCGGTTCGATTCCCTGCTCTTCGCTACCCCCTTCATTTGGCTTTACATTGTTATGTTTGCATAATAAAATTCCGGGAACCGGCGCTTATCTATGACCATACACAAAGAAGGATATAAGACCATCGCACTTTGTACCATTGTCTTTGCCCTGCTCAACCTGGCTTCGTTCTATTTTATCAGTTTTTATCAACCCTGGCTCAGCTGGATAATTTTTATCCTTTCACTCGCATTGCTCCTTTTCATCATCTCTTTCTTCCGGGTCCCTGCCAGGGTGCCCACCGTCGGCGACCATTTTATTGTATGTCCGGCAGATGGGAAAGTGGTGGTGATAGAGGATATTGTGGATGAAGAATTTTTTCACGACCAGCGCATACAGGTCTCTATTTTTATGAGCCCGGCCAATGTGCACCGGAATGTAAACGCCGTGGGGGGAGAAGTGATCTACAGTCAATATCATAAAGGAAAATACCTGGTGGCCTGGGATCCCAAATCGTCCACGCAAAATGAACGGCATAGCGTAGTGGTTAAGAATGAACGCGGCGAGATATTGGTGAAACAGATCGCGGGCGCATTAGCCAGGCGCATCGTCAATTACCTCAGCGTGGGCCAGCAGGTAAAGCAAAGTGCCGAAATGGGTTTTATCAAATTCGGTTCAAGAGTAGATGTGCTGTTGCCACCGGGAACCGCGGTCAAAGTACAATTGAACCAGTCGGTGCAGGGGGGTGTAACGGTATTAGCCGAATGGTAATCAGAAAATTGTCTCCAGCTCTTTCAGTGATGTTACGGTATAGGTAGCTTTAACCGGTTCACGGTTATTGATGTGGTTTACATAGATCTGGTCTATGCCTGCATTAAAAGCGCCTAAAATATCGACGTCGGGCGTGTCGCCGATCATGATGCTCTCTGCTTTGGCAGCACCCGTTTTCAGTAAAGCATATTCAAATATTTCGGGATGCGGTTTCAGGCTGTTCGAGCTTTCCGAAGTGATCACTTCTTCGAAAAAAGCGGCAATGCCTGAACTCGCCAGCTTCTGATGCTGTGTCTTTTCAAACCCGTTAGTGATCAGGTGAAGATGATAGTGCCTGCCGCGGAGATAATTGAGCATATCGATCGTATCTGGAAAAAGCCGGGTCTTGGTCGGGAGAATATCCAGAAAAGCGGTCCCCATTTTTCTGGCCAGTTCTTCATTCCCGATCTTAAAATCGAGCAGGGCCATGGCCATACGCTTCCAGCGCAGTTCTTCCACTTTGATCTGGCCATTTCGGTACTTATCCCATAGCCGGTCATTATGAACGAGGTAATTGGAATGAAAGAGATTGAAGTCGGTCACGCCCGCTGTTGCCAGCGACATCGCATGATAGATATCTTCCAGCGCTTCCCGGCTGTTGCTGTCAAAATCCCACAGGGTATGATCGAGGTCAAAGAAGAGATGATGGTAGCGCATGGTGCAATTTACAATAGATGGCCGTCATCCGTTATCTGTCATCTAAAACATAAATTCGCATTATGAATGTCGTCATTACCGGTGCTTCGCGGGGACTCGGATTCAGCCTGGCAGAGAAATTTGCAGGGGAAGGTCATAATCTCTACCTCACCTCGCGGAGCGAAGTCAACCTCTATCATGCGCTCGAATCGCTGATGCGGCGATTCCCGGACCGGGAGATCAGGGCCAGGGCCTTCGATCTTTCCATTAAAGAAGAAGCGATCGGCTTCGGCAACTGGGTATTGGAGCAACAGAAAGAAATTGATATACTGATCAATAATGCCGGTAATTTCCTGCCGGGAAGTGTTTACAATGAACCGGATGGAACCCTGGAGCAAATGCTTGCCGATAATTTGCTTAGCGCCTATCATGTTACCCGCACGCTGGTTCCGGCGATGATAAAAAGAAAAACAGGACATATTATCAACCTTTGCTCGATCGCCGCTTTTGCCGCTTATCCTAACGGAGGTTCCTACAGCATCAGCAAGTTTGCATTATCGGGATTTTCAAAAAACCTGCGGGAAGAAATGAAACCTTACGGGATCAAGGTGACCGGCGTTTATCCTGGCGCGGTTTATACGGATTCCTGGGCTGAAAGCGGAGTTAAGCCCGACCGGATCATGAAGCCTTCCGACATTGCCGACAGCATCTTCCAGCTTACCCGTTTATCTCCGCAGGCCGTTGTGGAAGACCTGGTCATCAGGCCGCTGCTGGGAGATCTGTAAGGTTGGCGGTGAACGGTTGACGGGGAACAGATGACAGATGACAGATGACAGTGATTCAGGGCGGTATCGCAATATAAAATTCTTTCTGTCATCCGTCATCTATCAACTGTCATCTATTTTTAACGCTTTTTTACTCTTTCATCCCCAAGCCAGATTTTATATTTGCCTTTGTCATCAAAACACCGCTTTATCGTAAGGTTTTTACACACCCCACGCTTATTATCCTGGTGCCTTTGTCTGTTGATCAGTCCGGCTTTCGGGCAGGTGAGCTTTGTCACCGTTGTGAACACGAAGGACATGGGCAAAAAGGATTATGTCGAGGTTCAATATAAGATCGATCACGCCAGGCAAATCGACGATCTGAAGGTCCCGGATTTTAGTGATTTTACCGTAGTGCAGGGGCCGAGCGAATCGATGGGAACCAGCATTATCAATGGCGCCGTTAGCCAGAGCAGGTCCGTTACCTATGTGCTACAGCCTAAGCATCCTGGTAAGTGCACGGTCCCGGGCGCTCAGGCAGTGGTCGACGGGACTAATGTCCGGTCGAATGCCGTCGTAGTTAATGTGCGCAACGTAGACAACTATGGAACAGCCCAGCCGCTGAATAATTTCAGTCCCCTGCCTGACACTGGTTGGCCCAGTGCTGAACCGGAGGTGGATATAGAAGAAACCCTTCGTCCGGGTGAGGACATTAATGAGAAGATCCGCAAGAATTTTTTTATACGCGTTGCGCTGAGCAAGCAGGACTGCTATGTGGGTGAACCGATCGTCGTTACCTACAAACTCTATTCCCGATTGCATTCTGACTCGAGGGTTTTGAAGCATCCTTCCCTGAATGGTTTCAGCGTATACGATATGATGGATCCGGGAGACGACCGGACCTCGGTAGAGAAAGTGAACGGAAAAAATTTCCGGGTGCATATTATTCGCAAGGCCCAGTTGATCCCGCTGCAGGCCGGCGATATTTCGCTTGACCCGGTAGAGATAGACAATACCATTTATTTTCTGAAAACGGAAAAGGGACAGCCTTCCGGTGGAGGCCTGGGCAGCCTGCTCGACCGGTTTTTCGACAGTGGCTATGGCGGAACACCCATTTCCCAGCATTTGGTGCTGGACAGTAAACCTGTCAGCGTGCATGTCAAGCCGTTGCCGGTAGTCAAACGGCCGCCCGATTTCACAGGGGCAGTAGGCAAGTTTTCTATTCAGGCCAGCGTCGATTCAAAATCGATCGATACAGGCGATGCGGCCATGCTCAAGGTCACCGTTAAAGGCAATGGCAATCTGCCGATGATCAATGCGCCGACGGTCGACTGGCCCGCAGAAATGGAGTCTTATGATGTCAGCAGTAAGGAGAATATTGATAAAAGCGTTGCTCCGTTGGGGGGATCGAAGATTTTCTCCTACAGCTTCACCTGTACCAAAACGGGCAAATATTCCCTGCCTCCTATCCGGTTTAACTACTTCGATCCCGTGGCGGATACCTACAAGATCATACAAACAGAACCGATAGCCATTCAGTTCAATCATGCGCGTAAGCGGAAGACCAGCCCGGATACGATGGTTGCCGCTTCTCCATCCACCAACGGCTGGGTCAGGAGGGCTATCTGGATCACCGGCGGGATCCTGATCGGCGGCCTCGGTATCTTTTTGCTGATGCAACGCAAACAGCCGACTTCCAAAGGCGACCGGGTAAAAATTGAACCGGCGCCACCTGTTGCACCAGTTCCTCCTCCTGTTGATCCGTTAAAAGAATCCAGGGATTTCCTGTCGGCCGGCGAATACGGGAAATGCTATGCCGCGGTTAACCGGGCCATTTGGAAAGCCGTGTCTGAAAAGATTCAGTTACCGGCCAGCGAATTGACCAAGTTGAATATTGCCGGCGGCCTGCGCTCGATGGGATGGGGCGATATCGAGATCATGCGACTGACCAATCTGCTCAATGAATGCGAAATGAAATTGTACACACCGCAGTACAGCAGTGAAGATGCGGAAAGGGTTATTGGAGAGGCGGATGTGGTTATCCGGAAATTGGAAGACAGGATAGATGACAGATGACAGTTGACTGATGACAGTTAATACAATGCCTCATCCGTCTGTCATCTATCAACTGTCATCTGTCATCTACTCCTGAAACTTATACCCCACGCCGCGCACGGAATGAAAGAACTTCGGTTTGCGGCTGTCTTCCTCGAAATACTTTCTGAAGTTCAGAATAAAATTGTCGATGGTCCGGGTATTGGGATAAACCTGGTAACCCCAGACGGTCTGCAGGATCTTCTCCCGGTTCACCACTTCGTTCCGGTGCTCGATCAGCAGCTTGAGCAGCATGGTTTCTTTCTTGCTCAGCCGGAAGCGCTGATTCTTTTTGTTGAAGGCCTCTTGGGCCTTGAAATCTATTGTGTTTTTACCGAAGGAATATTTATCAGGGACCGTGCTTTTTTCCTGGAGCTTCTGGTTTTTGTCGATCAGCTTATGTACGCGCAGCAACAATTCCTCCAGGTTAAAAGGCTTATTAAGATAATCGTCGGCTCCTTTTTTCAATCCAAGCACCCGGTCAGCACTGGTATTACGCGCGCTCAGCATAAGAATAGGCACCTGGTTTTGTCTTACCCTGACGGTTTCCGCCACACTGATGCCATCGATGCCCGGCAGCATCACATCCAGAATAACCAGATCGAAATATTCATTCCCGATGGCTTGCAGGGCCTGATTGCCGTCGTACGCCGAAGTGACCTGGTAATTCTCCAATTCGAGATTCAGCTTCAGGGCGTCGTGCAGGTTCTCTTCGTCCTCGACTAATAAAATGGATTTCTTCAGTGTTTCCGTCATGCCGGGTTCAAATTAAAAAGCACGGTAAAAATAGTTCCCTTCGGATCATTGGCTGCAATGTTAATGCTCATGCTGTGATCCCGCGCGATCTTATTGCAGAGATAGAGCCCAAGCCCGGTACCGGAGGTGCTGCGGGTATCTTCGTTACCAACACGATAAAATTTTTGAAATACCTTTTTTCTCTCTTCTGCAGGGATGCCCATGCCTTCATCCTTCACCGCTAATATTCCCTTTACCTGATCCGCTTTCAATTCCACGGTCACCGCCGTATCCGCAGGCGAATATTTAACAGCGTTTTCGATCAGATTGTTGACCAGTATCTGGATCAGTACCGGATCCCCAACCAGATGCAAATCCGGTTCAATATGCTGATTCCAGGTCCTGGACGGAAATCTTCTTTTAAACTCTTCAACGGCCTGG
>DASZRP010000221.1:0-7135 GCA_035548895.1 Puia sp.
GCCGTGGCATTTCGGCTACCCATGAGCGTTGTTTCACGCTTGTGGAACTCGGGATGGCTGAAGCTGATAGGTCCCTGCTGCAGGCCGATCAGCACATAGCGGCCGCCGTGGGCCAGGAAATTAAGGCTGTTGTTGATGGCCTGCTGGCTGCCCGTGGCGTCGACCACCAGGGTCGGCATATCGCCGCGTGTGATGTCGAGTAATTGTTCTTTGTGGTCGGCCGCGCCGGCATTGACAATATGGTCAATGCCCAGCCTGCGCGCGAACTGCAGTCTCGGTTCAGCGAGGTCCATGGCGATCACCTCCGCACCGGCTAAACCGGCGAACTGCATAGCGGCGAGGCCGATGGGACCAGCGCCTACTACAAGAACGAACTCGCCAGGTTGTACCTGCGCGCGACGAATGCCGTGGGCGCCGATGGCGAGCGGTTCCAGCAAGGCCAGCGCGTCGAGGGAAAGGCCGGGATGCTGGATGACGGAAGAGGCGGGGACCGACAGCCATTCGCGCATGCCGCCGTCTATATGAACACCGCAGACTTTAATCTGCGAGCAGCAATTCGGCTTGCCGTTCCGGCAGGCGATGCAGTGCCCGCAAGAAAAATAAGGTATCAGGGTAGCGGCTGAACCGATGCTTAAGTGATTTGCCCCTCCGGTGTCGACGATAATGCCGGCGAGCTCGTGACCGAGTATTCTCGGGTAACTGAAATAAGGCTGCGTTCCTTCGAAGGCGTGAAGATCTGTTCCGCAAACGCCGATGCGTTGGATCTTTAAAACGGCCTGGCCCGGCGCGGGAGCCGGTTCATCCTGATCGATATAGTCGAACCGGCGGGGACTGGTGCAGACAAGCGCTTTCATGACCGGTGCTGAAAATGACGGAATAAAAGTAGCATTGGCAAACTTAGACCAATTGGGCTAAAAGCGGGCATAGAGGACCAGGCGTTTGAAAGCATAAACGGCCGGGTGGTTCGGGAACTCCTTTGCGATCCTGCGCCTGAACTCCGATTCGAGCTCTTTCTGCATGGATGGGTCGAGGTGTTCCATATAAGGAATGAGCGCGGAACCGGCGATGAAGGCGTAGAGCTCGTCGGGCGACTGGGCCACGATGGGATATACTTTCTGATAGATCGCTAAATCGCGGCCGCCGTTGCTAAACAGGATATTCGTGTATTCGTCGAGCGTGAGCACGGGCGAATGGCGAACCCAGCCGTGAAGCGCTTCACGATAGGGAGTTTCCTGCACCAGTCCGAGCAGGATCCGGTTCAACAGATTTTCCGTTTGGGAAGGCATTTGAACGGCTAACTGCCCATCGTTGTTCAGTTTCCCGATGAGTCGGTTGAAAAGGGTAGGGTGATCGTCGGTCCACTGCAGGGAGGCGTTGGCGAGGATCAGATCCCAGGTTTCGGGTTCCTGCAACTGGTCTTCGATGGACTTCAATTGGAAAGATACGCGGCCGTCGTTCTTTGCCTTGCTCAGCATTTCGGGTGAATTATCGATGCCCAATACGCTGCTGGCGGAAAAACGATCGGCGAGGACCTGTGTCAGCTCTCCCGTGCCGCAGCCCAGGTCGACGATATCCATGTCGGGTTTATCGGCGATATGGCTGATCAGGTCGTAGAAAGGCTTGTATCGGTCTTCTTTGAAGCGGTTATACTGATCGGGATTCCAGGGCATGAGTACGGCGCTTGGTTTTGCGCTTAATGCGAAGGTAAGACGCCCGGGGATGGGTGGAAAACGGGGGAATGTTCCGCCTGTCGTTTTTCAAAATCCCTGACCAGCAGCAGGAGCAGGTCCAGTTCGTCTTTCTCCGGCGTTCCGGGCAGGGCGCCCGATAATTCTTCCATTCTTTTCAGGCTGTTCCGGTATTGCGAATTCGTGATGAGGGCATTCCATTGCATAATACGGGTATTAAAGCGGGCCGGGCCCGGTTTATTAACCAAGAGACAAGGTATATGACGAGATGTTGCATGGGGAGGTTACAGAGATGGCAAACCCGTTTCCGCGCCGGTATCATCTCTACGATCGGCAGAATACAGTTTGCCCTTTACCCAGAGGCGAACAGCGCTGCTGGAGGTAGACCGAGGATTGGCCAGGATTTTGTGCTTTCCGGCATCAGAAACCGGTTGAGTTATCGTTTATAGGCAAACTTATCCCCATGAAGCCGGCTATTTCCTATCCGTCTATTTCACTTTCTGAGAATGAACTTAAAGGCTACCTGTTTGAAAAATGGGTTGTTAATCAATTTCCCGACAAGGATTTCATATTGCGGGAATGGCGAAGCGATAAACATGTTGGCAATCGGTCGGCCAATTCAGGCATGAACCCCGATCTTATTTTTCAATGCCGGAATATTGATCCGGTCAGCTGTTTTGCGATTGAATGCAAATTCAAGACGGCGATGGATGAAGACAATCCCCAATGGGCGAAAGAGTACCAACTTAGAAATTACCAGAATTTTCAGGATCGGTACAATATGCCGGTTTTCGTTGCTTTAGGCGTAGGCGGAGGTGCTTATTGCCCGAAAAGCTTTTCGCTGATTTCACTGTCAGTATTGCAGACGGTCATGGCTCCAAGGGCCGTCCGGGACAAATTCAAGAGGGAGGACTTTCCTTTTACAAGAAAGAACTTTGTTCTTTACCAGTCCACCCGTCGGCCCTTGAAAACGAAAGAACCAGAATATACCCCTACCTGGCTTAGAAAATAAACGGAAACCTTTTCTTAAGACATCATCAGGGATTGGATAACTTTATTTCCACGACCAATTTTGAAAACGTTACCAAGACATAAAGGCTTATTTGTTCTGGGTTGCGCTGTGCGATACTCAAATGTCGTTAGACAAAGTTATTAATTGATTATGGCGATCTCGATTTTAATAGGTGCTTGGCGATACTTCTGAGGCTCAACACGCCAACGAGGATATTGGTGTAATGGGCCTGGGTTTGCAAAAAGTATACGCAGACAGTTGTGGCCAATATCATCAGTAATGCAAGTACGAAGACAAGCACAATTAGCTTATTAAGGCGTGGGCCTGGTTGATTTCCTTCAATCTTTACAATTTTGAAGTCAATTGAAAACCATTTTTTGATGTTATTGTCACTTTTCATTTTGGCTATTGATTTTATTATTTAATTGGCTAATAATCAATAATATATAGCTGTGTTCTTGTAGATTCCAAGAGCTTTGCAATAATAGGGCGAACCGAGCGTAAGGTAAAGGACAGGGAATAGAAGGGTTAAACGAATCTTCAACATTTGGTTATATTCGGACTTGACAACCGGAGAATGGGAGACCTGGGTAACTTTAATAATTGTTGTATGCTCGAGGAAGAATTAAAGGAAGCAGCCGATCATCAGCAATCGGTAAAAAATTTGAAGTATGCGCTGCTGGCGCTTGGATATGCAATATTATCCGGTTTGGCTTCTTATATCGCAATAGATAGTTTCAGCCCCGGGGCAGGATTATTCTGGATTCGTGTCATGATCGGGATTTATTATTTGTTGACGATTGTTTCTGTGATTTATGCTTTTCTTGCCTGTAGAGACTCGGTGAAGAGCTTACGAACCAATAAGAATTATCGGAATTATATCGCTTTGGCAATCGGGGTGCTTTTATTGCTTGGTGTCTGTCGACAGATTTTGAGCTTGATGTAAACTATGAAGACGCGGGATTTCGTTGTAGAATTAATCGAACCGCTTCTGAAAGACGACGATTTTGGCCCATTATTTTCCGATCATCCTAATTCCCAAAATCACCCCCTTAGCAGGCTATTTTGCTTTCTGCTTAGCGCGACTCGCTGACGTTTTTGGAAATGGCCCTTGCTTCAGTTTTATGTCTTCTGCCTTTATTTTTTCTACTTCAGAAGGACCGGGCTCGTTCTGCCAGGTAGTAGGTTCCAGCAATCGGAGCACATCAATTTTTAAGAGCTCGGAAATTTTATACAATTCAACGATTCTTGGCTGGTTTTCATTTCTGCACCATCTGGAAACGGTGTCCTTTGTCACGTGCATCGCTTTCGAGAGATGCTTTTGGCCAAACCCCAATTCGTCAAGAACAATGCTGATCCGGTTGTATCTCGGTTTTTTCATCTTAGGCCGAATAATATCGGAAGACTAAGATAGTGCAGCATAAGAAATTTACTAATCTGTTCAATGTTTTATCTTTCTTTCCTTAGTCCTTTTTGCATTTCGCACCATCGGTAACTCTCTGATGCAGATTGATCTGACAAGTTCAGCACTTGCGCTCTCGCCAGATGCACCCCTGCTTATGATTCCACCGGGGCACTGAATTGGGGAAATGGCAGCGCGGTATTCAGTAATTTGCTTCAGTGTATTCGTAATGGTTTTGCCTACTTAATATTAGCTTGTTTGGCTGGCTGATCATCAACCCGACGTAGAGACTTCTCGGAGCTGCCGCCGGGGTGAGAAGATTTTTTCTGCGATTTCTTATAGCGCTCTAATCGAGAAGTTAATTCCTCAATCTTTTTATCCTTTTTCAGAAGCTCCTCCTTAAAATAGTCGATCACCTCCTTAACCGGGTGAATAACTTGCCCCGTTTGTTGATCAACAGCAAAATTGAGAACAGCCTTCTCATTAAATTCTTTTATTGCCTGAACCGATACGCCTAATACTTTAGCAGCAGTTTCCAGTTTTTCTTTAGAAATGTCCTTTTTCTTTTCCATTTTTGAAATGTTTTGTTGAGTTACGCCAAGCGCCCGGGCAAAAGTCTCCTGTTTCATTCCCCTCAGTATTCGGATTTGCCGTAAGTTCCGCCCTAAGTGATTGGTTCTTACCATAAAACAGGGTATAAATTTAAACAAATATAAAAAAATAAGGGTGTACTTAACAACAGATCGGGAGTTATTTACACCTACGGACTTCGAAACGCTGACCCGGGTTCTTATTATTTTGCTTGCGTTGAATTATCTATTTTTGATGCTCTTCAATATTTGAAGGCATCGCTATAAGTCTCGTGTAGAAAACCGCGAATTTTCGAATGAACCGAGATGGTAGTGAAAGCCTGCTCTATACCCATAGGGCGGGCTCCTATCAGCTTATCGGTTCAGGGCGCTTCGCGGTGCCTCTACACGGTAAGACGGGGCCTGTCCTATGTTTTTTGGCCGCGTCTTCAGAATGGACTTGCTAACTGCATCTTCTGTCCATGCCGGAAAGTAAAAATCGCAATGCGGCTGAAGCCTTCCCAAGCTTTAAGCAAGGGCAGGAAAGTGGATTTGCCATAATATTCAAAGAATGGTATACCCCGATTTGCCATTTTGCGGATTCAATATTAAATAATATCCAGGAATCGGAGGATGTAGTCAGCGAATGTTTTGTAAATCTTTGGGAGAAACGAAAGGATTTCAATACACCGGTCGATTCCAAATCATTTCTCTATGCTATTGTCCGCAATAGATGCATTGATATTATTCGACACAGGAAGGTGGTCCGATCCAGCGAACAAAGATTATCTGAGCTGACGCCGGATAACAAGACCTTTTTTGATCAGATCATCATCTCGGAGACGGCAGCCCAGGTACAAGCGGCACTCGACAGCTTGCCCGGGGAATGTCGGAAAATTTTCCATCTTCTTTACACGGAAGGGAAAAGGAGCGAGGAAGTAGCTCGTGCCTTCAATATCTCCGTTCATACAGTTAGAGCCCAAAGGCAAAGAGGTTTGTCTCTACTTAGGAAAAAGCTGCTTTCATTATTATTATCCATGCCTCTCCTGCCTTCTATTTATTTTCTTTTCGTTTAGTCATTTCTTCCGCCCTTTTCGTTTTAGTAGGGTGCTTCGGCTAAGTGCAAATTGGTTTAACTTAATACCATGAAAGAAGATCCCTCCCGATTGAGTCCGGAGAACCTGGCTAAGGCTGAGCGAATCGCTTATCTCATAGCAGGCTACATCAATAAATCGCTCACGTCTGATGAGCAGGATGAATTAGATAACTGGGTCGCAGAAAGCGATCATAATATATTGCTGTTTGAGGAGTTGATCGATGAAAAGAACCTGGCAGCCATGGTGGCCAGGTTAAGCACATTAGATAAAGAGGGCGCTGCGGAAATGGCAATAGAGAAAATACGGGCTGTACGGAGAGTGCGAAGCATTCGAATCTTAGCAATCGCTGCCAGTTTTCTTGTGATCGTTGCCGGGGCCTATTTTTTTCAAACGAAAACAGTGAATCCAAAATCCCAGGTTCATGAAGCCTTGGTTTCGGATGTGCCGCCAGGTGGAAATCATGCTATCCTTAAGCTTTCTTCAGGTAATATAATTCAACTCGACACAATTGCCGTTGGAAAATTAAATGCCGCGCAATTAGGGTCCGTTGTAAAGATTGATAGCGGGTTGCTTAGCTATTCAGGGGAACCGCAAATCAAGCTGGATGACGCCAGTATCTGGAATCAACTGATTGTGCCCCGGGGCGGACAATACCAGGTGATATTGCCGGACAATACGCATGTTTGGTTAAATACATCCTCTTCCCTTAAATATCCCGTCAGTTTTTCGGGGAAAAGCAGAGCCGTAGAGCTTACCGGTGAAGCCTATTTCCAGGTAGCAAAAGATCCTGTCAGGCCTTTTATTGTTACTGTAAATAATGGTAGCGTGGAGGTTCTGGGAACGCATTTTAATGTCAACGGATACCTTGATAACAATCAAACGAATACCACACTGTTAGCAGGTTCTGTTAAGGTTCACACCGGGTTGTCTCAAACTATGCTAAATCCCGGCCAGCAGGTGGGCTGGGATATCTCCGGGAAATTGTATCCCAAAATAGAAGTTGATACGGAAGCCGTTACTGCGTGGCAAAGGGGACTTTTTTCTTTTGAAAAAGGCGACATAGAAGAAATTATGCTCCAGGTCGCCAGGTGGTATGATGTGGAGATCGTTTATCATGGAAAGATTCACGAACATTTTACTGCCAACATTGAAAGAAATGTTCCGGTATCGCAACTCTTGAGGTTGCTGGAGAATACCGGCGGTGTTCATTTTCAGGTAGACGGAAAGAAAATAATTGTAAATCCTTGAAAATATTTCCTATGGAGAACAGCAGCTAGCAACCACAAATAACCTGTAAACAAAAAGCCGTTCCACGGACTAGGTGGAACGGCGGTTTGTCCGGGTTAACCCAATCGAAAATTTCCTGT
>DASZRP010000222.1:0-14835 GCA_035548895.1 Puia sp.
ATAGCTGCGAGGCCGACCATCCCGGAGGCCCGAGACGGGAAAATCGTTTATCGAGGTGCATGGCGCGCAGGGGCTGGAAATAGCTGGAATCGCGGGTATCGGAACCGGCAAACAAGGGCGTATAATGACGGGCCACGAAGCCAGGTAACTGGGCTTCCATGGACCGGATATCGGCCTGCCGCCGCAGGAGAAAAAAACACTGAGAAGACGTGCTGAAATTATCCCAGGCGCCAGGATCGGTAAGCTGGCTTCCCAGAAAACCGCGGAAGGTTTCATAGGAAAGCGCTACCTGCACCGGGAGATCGGTGTTCCCCGGAAAATCTTCCATGATGCCCGTAATCTCGTAGGGTGTTTTATCGGGACCGGCGAGAATGGTCTTTCCCATGGCCTGTTTCCAGTCGCCGAACCAGGCATTGGCAGTGCTGCGGCTAAGAGCAGCGGTATTGGCTTTTGCGAGGCCGCTCTTCGGATCACCGGCCAGCCAGGGGAAATCGAAGATGCCAAAGAGCTCGGGGCTGATGTAGTAAACGGCTTCGTTCTGAAATCGTTTATTGGTAACTGGTAGTATGAAATCGAATGAACCGATACGATCGACCTGGGCCACCAGTTCGGGCTGATGGAATTCCCGGCGCAGGGCTTCCGCCAGCGGGAATGGTGAACATCCGTCGTAGTCGACAATCCCGTTGCGGTAGGTTTCTGTGGAGACAACCCGGTAAATGCGATCGGCCTTCGTATGAAAGCGGTCGACGCTCAGCTCATAGCTCACAATAAAATACACCTGCAGGGCGGCGGCAATGCCTATGGCAAGCCCCGCGATGTTTAGGATGGCAAAGGTCTTGTCGCGGAGGAGACGACGAAGCAGTAAGCGGAAGTTCAGGCTCATATTCATGTGCAAATGAGACTAAATCCCGGGCCAAAATAATAACTGGCTGTGAATCAGAATAATAACAAAAAGGCATTCAGCACCAGCGTTCGCTTTTGCAACAATCCGTGAACGGGAACGGACGGCGGCTTTATGATCTTTAGTCTGATCCCGGCCCCAGCTATTTCCCGTTCTGCTTTTTCACATGCTTTTTCACGCTTTCCTCCGTGATCGCCGTGAGTTTGTTCTGATCGCCTTCAAAAGTGTCGATGCTTTCGAGCGCGGAGAAATCAAAGCCCGTATCCTGCGCCAACTTTTTGATGCTGACCTGGAAGGGTTTGAAGGCTGTGTTTTTATCGACGTCGATTTCTTCGAAGTTGATGGTGGAGACCAGTTTTGTCTGCGAGAGCCGGAAGGCCGTGGCCTTAAGCTTGCCGGCGTCGGTAAGCCAGATGACGATCTTAAAAAAATCCATCGGCACCTGGATGGCTTTATATACCGGATCGTCATTCTGAAAAACAGGTCCGTTGAATACAGAGGCTTTGGAAGTTTTTCCCGGTTCTTTCTCCAGGCCTTTCTCCAGCACGATCTGTTCCAGCTTGCCCCAGAGACCGAGATCCTTTCCTGAGGAAGAACGGTTTATCTTGGGTACCTGGGGACAAGCATTCGTGTACATGCAGGTGAGGTTGGCATTGCGCAGGGCGTCGGCCGCATTGTCGCCCCAGTCAGCATCTTCGCGGCGGCTCATGTGGCCCTTGTCGAAACCGCTGTTGCTGTACCAGGGATCGTCGAGCTGGATATCGAAGGAGAGCCTCGAATCGCGCAGCCAGTTGTCCTTGCGTTTCTGCTTGTCTTTCCGCTCACCGGGATCGCCGGCCACGTTGATACAACTGATCATCGGCATCATGCGCACGGAATGGAAGATAGTGCTGTAGTTGTAGTAGTTCAGTACGGTCGCTCCTCCGGTGACCTTCGCCACAAACTTTTTGATCTTTTCGCCGGGCTTTGGCAGGGCGACGGACTTCTTCCCCGTACCAAGGAAATCCGCCTGATAGCCATTGCAGGCGGAATAATCTGTCGAGTCTTCCAGCTTCTTGTTCTCCTCTGCAATTTCATCTTCCGCAGTGCTGGCAGCAGGCTTGTTCTGCTCCTTATCCCCGCTGATCCTGATGGTGAGTGAACCGTTTTCCCTGAGCAACGCCGAGGGCAGAGATATTTTAATATCGTCGGGTGAACCGGAGCTTTCACCAGCATTATTGTTCGTAACCGGCATGACCGTCGACGATTCCGGCGAAGGCTCCGGGGTATGTACCGAGGGACCGGTGGGCGGTTTCTTGATGGCAGTGACCAAAGGGTTGTTGGGATATTTCGACAGAACATCAGAGAGCAGCACGCTGATGCGGATGCCTTCATTGGCGATCCAGACAAGGCGCGACTCATCGACCTGCCCGTTGGTAACGGGAATGGCCATCCCATTTTTATCGACATACTCGCCCTTATCGTTTGTTTTGGCGATGCCCATGTGGTGGAGGGCGACCACCTGCCACTGATCGTTGAACACGGGGCTGCCGCTGCTGCCCTGGGCAGTGTCGGTCTGGTACCAGATGGTGGTGTCGGTGATCTTGACGAAGAGATTCTCGCGGATGGACAACTGCTTGTAGTCACCGTCCGGGTGATGGATGATATTCAGCTTCTCCTCGTTCTCGTTGCCGATCTTGCCGATGGAAGGGTCGAGGAAGAGATAGCCAAGCTCTGTTAACTTATGCGTGCCCGTGATATCCTGCGGACTAACCGCCACGAGGCAGTAGTCGAGGCCCTGGGAGGAATAGAAAAACCGGTCGGCCTCGAGGCGAAAGGTGATGACAGGCATCGGTTCACCCGAAATATCGTACTCGTAGAAAAATTCCACTTCACTGTCGGCGACATCCGCTTTGGCATTGAACACATGCCAGTTGGTGAGCAGGAGATCGGAGGACACCAGGAAGCCCGTGGCAAAGGCCGTAGCGCGGGCGCCGGTCTTCACAACGACCTTGCCCACTTTGCTCTTGGCCGCGGCGATCAGCTCGACGAAATTGCTGTAGACGGCGTCGTTATCGCCGATGGCGCGTTCGAAAGCGAAATTCGCGGGCTCGGCCGAGGAGGTATCGAGGAGAGCCCTCCTCTTCTCCAGGTTCTCTTCCGGCGAGATCATCGCGCCCTTGCCGGGCGTGGTTGTTTTCTGCTTACCCTTAAAATCGCGGGGGAGGGTGGAGACATTCTTCCCGTTGCGCAGGTCGGGCGCCCGTTGGGCCGACCGGCGGAGCTGATCCAATGGCAGGAGCATAGGTGAAGGTTTAGTGAATAAAGGTAAATCAATTCCCCGGCGACGGATAGGTGCAATATTAAATTTCCAATAAGCGGTTGGATCTTCTTCAATCTTCAGCATCATCCAGCTTTTTCCTGAGCCGGTCAAGAAAAGCTGTAGTACCGCTTTTACGATAGAGCATATCCTGGTGAACACGGTAGATATTTCCGAGGTCTATATGAAAGACCTGTTCGAAACATTCGGAAATTTCTTTCAGTGCCGCCTGGCCGTGATTGAAAGAACCGTTGACATAAAGGGCGTAGATCAATTCCACGAGAGCAATTGCGGAATCGGTCCACTGCAGGGTGGGCGGTGCAGATCCGGTTGAACCGCTTTCCTCCATTGGCACTTCATAGAATGACTCAATATCCCGGCAATTGCGTACATAGCCAATAAGGCTTGCCGCCAGCACATTGTATACCCCGAATGCTTCCTTATCCAACAGGGCAGCCGGTACACCGGGATCCTGTTTGCCGGCCTGGCTGTCCGGAACAAAATAACGGGCATCGTGATTCCGGCTGCCGGAGAAGCAGTAACTAAAAAATTCAAAATGACGATAAATGAATTCCGTGACCCGGTGAATAAAGGTCACGCAGTAGCTGTCGAATTCCCGGTCGGTTCCATAGTAGAGAATGCGGAGCTGAGCGTATTTCTCCGACTCATAGCCGATCAAAGACAGCAGGGGAACGATCCCTTCCCTGTAGCATGCCGCTTCTTCCGCCTTGCTGTCGAAAGCATAGGTGCTAAGCGTATCGGCGATTTCATTCACCGCTTTAATGACGATCGGCGTAAAATCGACCGGTGGGTTTTCGGGTTCATGCTGCCTGTCGAGTATATCAAGTTGATGCAGCAATTCTTCATAACGTTTTTTAACGAGGGTTAACATAGCTGATGGTTTTTGTTTAATGACGTGATTAAATAACCCTATGAAATTGGGGGAGTTTTTTCGTATAATCACGGTATATGGCCGGATATTTCTTTTTATCAACATGCGGGAAAACCGCTCTGGTAAAGGGATACGGAGTTTTTTTCTAAAAGCCGGGAAGAGGGGCATGATTACGGTATACGATTTTTTTCCCCGTGAACCGGGAAAAACTGGAAGCCAGCCGTATACGAACTTTCTTTCCTCCGACAGGTTCATTTTGATCCTTTTGCCGGAAACGCTTCGTAATTTGGTATGGTTCGCATGTCAGACCTTAACTCCAGCCAAACTCTTGGCGGCTTTTATCGCCGCGAAAATGATGCACTTACCGCCGTCTACGAACGAAACCGTCGTTATGTATTCGAATTAGTGCATGCGCTGGTACAGGGCGCTCCGGAGGCGGAGGATCTGGCTGCGGAAGTTTTCCTTGCTTTGTTCGAGAGCTATAAGCGGTTCGAGACGATGGACGCCATCCGTAGTTTTCTGCATATCTGCGCCAGGAATATCTGTACCAAATTCCTTGCCCGGCGGCGGACGGCGAGGAAGAACCTAAAGGCTATTTTCTATACCCAGCCGGCCGTGAGCAATGAGGCTGAAGAAGCCCAAAGCCGCTCCGCCTGGAGAACCCAGGTGATGGAGGCGGTGAAGCAATTGCCGGAAAGGACGCGGCAGGTGATGGAAATTCATTTCCTGGAAGAGCTGCCGAATCAGCTTATAGCCAAAAAACTGGGCATGTCTATCAAGTCGGTCGCGAATCATAAGGCCAGGGGATTGAAACTGCTTAAAGGGCTGATCGAAAAGCAAGGCCTCTATACGCTATTACTTTTATACCTATTCAAATGAACCCTCCAATTTATATACGCGAGCTGGTGTTCAAGCACAACTGGAATGAGCTGACACCGGCAGAAGAAACGGAATTGCTTGACTGGCGGGCAGCGTCGTCCGAACACGAAGACTACTTTCGGCAGGAGACGAGTGCGGAGCAAAGGCGGGCTGTGGCTGAAAGGGAGGAAGCTGCCCGGGAACGTAATTACCGCATCCTGATGAACCGACTGGAGCAGCTAAAAACGCCGCAGCAGATCATCGAGGAGTCATTTAATAACCAATGGCGGCGGCTGGCAGCGACCCTGTTCATCGGCATGTGGATCTTGCGCGTGCTCACTACCGATCTGTCTGGCGGGCCGATTAAATTATTCGACCCAAAATATCCGCAGATATCCAATCTTCTAAACAGCCACGAGCTCCATAAAGGCATCGAAGACATCCGCAACGGCTGGCATGACGGAGCAGAAGCCGCCCGCGAAGCCCGGAAAAAGCGGATGAACCTTCCGCCGGTCGTCGCATTCTCCATGACCCCCGGGAGTTCTTCCGACCGGCACCATGTGCTAACTACGAATGGGCATAACCGTTATCTGCGGCTATTGCCTGACGGTTCGCGGGCCTGGCAGAACGTGAATAGCTCGGTAGCTTATCCGGAAAATTACTCCGCCGGGACGCTGAAGCTTCGCGTCAGCGGCGAGGTCTATCTGGAGATCTCGCCCAACAAGGCCGACCGGACGCCCTTCTTCGCAGAGGCCGGAACGGTCCATATCGAAGCGCATACCGGGCGGTTCAATATTCGCGCTTACCCGGGTGAGCCGGCCATTACCATCACGGCCATCGAGAGTAAGCTGACCATCCGTTGCGATTCGGTTCCCGGTTCAAACCCGGTCGTTCTTTCTCCCGGAGAGCAGCTTATTGTACGAGGCAATCAGACTGAGATAAAAAAGTCTGTCGATATTGACGAAGTCCTTGGCTGGAAAAGGGAATTCTAACTACCTGTCATCCTGTTTTACCCGCGCAGATTTTACTTTGCCTATTAAAAATGGCAGGCAGCGCCTGCCAAATTAAGTTGGACGCATATTATCACTCTGCCTGGAGTCTAAAGCTCTTTACAACAAGGCCCCGTCTCGTATGATACGAGACAGGGCCCATTAATCCCGGCTTAGCCGGGACATTGTCCACAGGGAGAATGGCTTATTCTCCCTGGACGGTAATCTGGCTGACCGCTCCAAGCACCGATCCTGCAACCGCCAGGTAGCCCGCTACCGTCACCACGATGGTGGGCAGCGCGACCGGCGCGGCGATGATCGCTGCACTGATGGCAGCGAGGGCCAGGCCGATATTCCTGAGCTTTTGAAAGAGATTCGGTGTGGGCGATACAGCCCGTTCAACCAAATTCATAGAGATCAGATTCAATTGTTAAACATACGGGTTCTTTCCGGCGGAAGGCTTCGCTCACGAGGCTGATCAGCGCTTGCAGCGCGCTCCGTGAACGAAGGCCGATGCCGGCGCCGGACAACGAACTCACCGGGGCGATGCAGCCTTTCAATTCCTGGCCGGCATTGTTGGCGGGATGGATGAGGATATCCGATCTTCCGGGTACATCCGTCAGCCGCAAATGCCAGCCGAACTTCGGGCTCCATCTTTTTGCCAGTGCATAGCGGCCTTCGGGTATACAGGAAACCCCTGTGTGATTGTCCTTCCAGGGCAGCTCGATGCTGAAGCATACGAGCCGGCGCTGCGTAAGGATCTTTCCGTTTGTTCCCGAAGGAAAATATGTTCTGACAAGCTCCAGTTCCATCGTTCCGGTTTTTTGTTTTACTTCTTTACAGCGTTACGCTGAAGGCGGTCACGTTGCCGGGACCATCCTTGGCCGTTGCGGTGATCTTCGAACCCGCCAGCGCTGCATTGGCTTTCGTTGCCGTGTAGAGCCAGTCGGTCTCGTTGACCTGCATGACGGCGTCGCCGGACTCGATCAAATCGCCTGCTGCATTGGCGACGGATACCGTGAGGCCCGTGATCGCGAAATCGTCGGTGGCTTTCACGAGGATCGTATCGCCTGCAGCGCCATGGTAATTGGCCGTATCGATGCTTTCCACTTTGGGTGGATTATACGCATCGACGGTAGCCACGTTGAAAGCGGATTGTCCCAAGGCTGCTTTCGCCTGGTACTTCGCTTTCACCACGGCGTCTTTGATCGCGCCTTTGGCCCAGGCGACGGCTTTCTTGAACCGCTCCTGGATGCTCAGCTGTACCGCCGTTGCCGGGACGGAACTCTTCCCGCGCTTCTTGCTGACGATCGTTTTCCCGGCGCGCTGCCGGTAGGTGATCATCTTATCAATGGTGCCCGAGGTTCCGCGCAGCAGGAGGTTTTCCTGATTCTGTGCCATGATCTGTTTTTTATAGGGTGAATTAATGTGGCGTTTGCGGGCTTTTCCCGGAGGATCTGATCTTCGCTTTGATACCGCTTTGATATCGCTTTGACTTCGCTCAGGACCTATTGAAAAAAACAGCAGCAAACCCCTGTCTTATTTGGACCCCTGCCGGCGGGCGCGCCCCGCTGCACCGTACTAGTACCGGCTGGCGGGATATCCGCCGGCAGATGATCCGGAGCAAAAATGCGATGGATTTGGAGGCTGATTTCACAACATGAACCCCATATTTTAAAAAAAATTCTCGATTCGGTTGCTGGTGATCGTGAGTTTTAGGAAAATCAGAAAAATATTTTGCAATGTTGGGGTCATGTTGTGAAAAAGCGCTTTTTGATGAGCCCATCTTTGTCCTGTTCGCGGACGATATTGTTTACACTATCCCGTGCCTGTGAAAACCGGCCCTGAGGAGCGGGCAGGGCCGCCCCTCCCTTTCGGGGGAGGGGCATTTGTAAAGCGCTATTTATTATTAAAACAAAAAAATCAGGAACATGAAAACAATCAAAAAAGAAATCCGGACCAGCTACAGCTGGCGGCCAGAACAGCGCGTCGTGATCGACGGCGCGAACACGTCTATCATTCAATTCGAGCCGCCGCATCCGAAGCGGCGGTTCAGCGAGACCGAAAGGCAGCGCTATGCCGGGCTGACCCTGGTAATGCGGGCGATGACCAGCGTGAAGCCCTTCATCGAGCAACTCCATGAGCGGGTTCCCAGGGGAGAGCATGCTTTCCTGCGGCTGTCGGAGCTTAACCAGCAGATTCCCGTGAAAGGCGTCTTCCCCTGGTTGCAGGTGGACTATAGCCGGTTGATCTTAAGTCAGGGCGATCTGCCTGGTGTTCTCTTCCCCGAGGCCTTTCCCGGTGAAGACTTCGAACTGAAATTCGGATGGGGAGGCATTCCGGGCTATGGCGCCAAAGCCAATGACCGGGTGTTTGTGCTGGTGTACTGTGAAGCGCTGAACCACTGGCTATACATCCTATACTGCGCCGAACGAAAGGACTGCGCGTTTACCCTGGCGTTAGACGCCTTCCGCGACGAATTCGTGCATGCCTGGATGGGACTGCGCTCCGCCGACGGCCAGCGGATCAGCAACGTGGATTATTGCGGAGAAATATTTATTCCGTAGGTGTTGGTTTTTAATAGTTGGAAAAAGGCCCCCCTCCCGGGGGGCTTTGTTTTGAACACAAGCGGAATTATTGATAAGAGAAAAGTCCGGATACTCAAATTGAATATGATCAATCCGCCTGACGATCTTAGGCCCAGCAGAAAGCTAGAATGGTCGCCTGCGAAATTCTTCGGCAATAAAAAAGGCGAACGGGCCATTGATGGCATTACAATATTTTTGGCGAACGCCAGGTGATTGAGTTTCAAATCCTGCTTTATTTTGATCTGGACAAGGAGTGCCGTAAATTTAAGTGTGCCTGCAAGCTTAAATGACACAACCTTCCTATAATGAAAATTACCAGAATTAAAATTGAGAATTTCAGGTCTATCAAGGATACAGAATTTAATACAACTAATTTCAACATTTTTGTTGGACAAAATAATTGTGGCAAGACTAATTTTTTTGAGGCTCTTGAATTCTTTTTTAATGGAATTCGTAAAGGCGGGAATGTGGACGAACTCAAATTTAAAAGAGTTCCGGAGAACGAGATCTTAGTTGAAGTTGAGTTTACTGGAGCAATTGCCGGTGCTTCCCAAATGCAAAATGCCGCAAACAAAACAAAAATTGAGAACGCTTTAAATGGAGCAGACATTGTAATATTTAAAAGAACATGTAGTATTCCTAATAAAAGAAAAATGTTTGTTGCAGGTGCAGAAGTTCAACCAGGTACAGGCTTTGACGCTGCACTAAATGATTTTCTTCCGAAGTTTGAATACATAAGCACGAAGCAATATTATGACGCTGTAGCAAAGTATGCTAAGACTACGCCAATTGGTATAATGCTATCGGGAGTTTTAACAACAATATTACAAACCAATCAGCAATACCAAGAATTTCAAACTAAGTTTAGAGAATTGTTTGAAGATGACAACTCTCAAATTAAAGCGGAGTTTGTGTCAGTTGGCAATAAGGTAAAAATTCATTTAGAGAAACAATTCCCAGACACTTCCAAAGTAAAATTTGAAGTATCTGCCCCTGCTTTTGATGATTTGCTAAAAAACTTTGAAACCTCAATTGACGATGGCGTAGAAACATCCGCCGAAGAAAAGGGAGATGGAATGCAAAGAGCATTGATGTTAGCAATTATTCAAACCTATGCTGACTTTCGAAAACAAAATGAAGATGTTGGTAAGTCATTCTTGTTTTTTATTGATGAGGCAGAACTTCATTTACACCCAACTGCACAACGAAAACTGAAAAACGTTTTACACTCATTGTCCCAGGATATTGACCAAGTTTTCATAAATACCCATTCATCTGTTTTTGTGGCTGATAATTATCCAACCCAATCTATTTTCAAAGTTGAAAAATTAGGTGGAGAAACAGAAATTGAAATCACTACTGACTATGAAAAGCCTTATGTTGTCTTTGAGCTTTTGGGCGGCAGTCCCTCGGACTTGCTTCTTCCTAAAAACTTCTTAATTGTTGAAGGGCAAAGTGAGTTTGAGTTATTAACGAGGGTCATTAGACGTTTTTATAGCGATAAAAGTAACATTCAAATTATTAAGGCTAATGGCGACATTAACCAAGCGGAAAGAACTATCAACGCTATTGAAAAAGTATTTACACCCCTAAATGCAAGTATCTACAAAAACAAGGCAGTTATCATGCTTGACCAGCCGAGCCAGCAAAAACAAGAAGGCATTAAACAGTTTAGACAGAATTATCCTCACTTAAATGCAAATAATCAAATTTTCGTTTTGGCTGTAAGAGACATTGAACAAGCATATCCAAATCAAGTTTGTGCTATATACGGTAATTGGAGAAAATCGGAAGCAGACCTTGACGCTGTAAATGCTAACGGTGAAAAAATATTTACAGGAAAGAAAAAACGTCAATTAGCTAAACACGTTGGAGACAGCATAACACAACAACAATTTGAAACTGATTTGCAAATCTGTTTTCAAGCATTGACACAATGTTGGAATTTGGCGTATTAAAAACGCTGGACAGAAAGCCAGCTACAACGATAAAATGCACCAGACCACAAAACAGGCCTCCAATAACCGCTACTTGGAATCCATTAAAATGCAATCTGATGAATAAAAATCTTACACCAAATCTTAACTTAACACCCTAACACTTTGGCTTCGAACCTGGAGAGTATTAAAGACTACAACAACAAGAAAAAATGAAAACATGAAAATAATATCGCTATTCAATAACAAAGGAGGAGTTGGAAAATCAACGCTTGCATTTCATTTGTCGAACATTTTGGCTGAAATGGGACATAAGACACTAATTATTGATCTTGACCCACAATGTAACGTTACAATTTGTGGCATGGACGAAGAAACTCTCCACACAATTTGGACAGAAGAAGATGAGTTTATTGAAGACTTCGGTTCAACAGTTAAGAAAATGCCTCAAGGCGACTATGAGCGATTTCTAAGAAACCCAAGGACAATACATTTTCTTTTAAAACCGACAGAAGATGGGCAAGGCGAACTTCCTACTATTCCGCCGCCTCTTAGACTTATCAACAATTTAGACTTAATTCCAGGAAGGCTTACCATTCATAAATACGAAAATAAAATATCTGAAAGGTGGAGCGGGGCATATTCAGGAGACCCTTTAGCAATTAGAACAATTACAAATATTAGGACTATTGCAGAAGAATATGCAAGAGTTCACAATTATGAATTTATAATCATTGATACTTCGCCAAGTTTAGGCGCCTTAAACAAAGTTATCATCTCAACTGTAGACGGATTTTTAATTCCCGCATTACCCGATATGTTTTCAATGTATGGTATTAGAAATATCGGTAGCGCATTGAAACAATGGAGCAAAGAATTTAATACTCTTTATGGATTAATTTCTGAAGACAAACGAAAACAATTTCCACAAAACTTTGTGCGCTTTTTAGGTTATACAATCTATAATGCAAAAAAATATACAGGAGCAACGGTGTGGGATTTAGCCCAAGCACATTACAACTATGCTCAACAAATCCCGCGTACGATAGTAGAGAATATAAGCCCAGAAGTCAGAAATCACCTTTCGCAAGAACAAGCAAATACGCCAATTGGCTTGACAGCTGTTATGCATTCGCATAATACCTTGCCGAATATGTCACAAAAATATAAACGCCCAATTTGGCAAATTCCAAATTTGCCGAATCTTGATGTGGAAGACCGAAACACAATAATAGGTAACAGAGCTATTTATGAAGCCACCAGACAAAGATATATTGACTTTGCAAATAGTTTTTTAGAAAGAATAAGTACTTTAAACTAAAACTATGAGTAAAGAAATTGAAGAAGCGGTAGAAGCTTATAAACAAAAACAGTTTGAATATGAACAGTTTTTGGCGGGAGTTTTAGTATTTTTTCAGAAGCATCCAACGCTTAATCAAAAACCACTTCCAATAATTCATTCTATAAAATCAAGATTAAAAGAATCTAATCATCTTGCAGACAAACTTCGACGAAAACTTGACAAAGGAACAGTAGTTACAAAAGACAATATTTTCACATCCATTACAGATTTTATAGGTGTTCGAGTTTTACACCTATACCAAGACCAATTTGAGCCAATCCATATAGCAATATCTGAAAAAGTAACTAATGGAGATTGGATATTTGTTGAAGAACCAAAAGCATATACTTGGGACCCCGAATCTGTTCAATTCTATCAAAGACTCAATATTCAAATAGAAGTTAGAGATACTTTTTACACAAGTATTCATTATTTGATAAAACCGAACAATCAAAATTCTATCTGCTGCGAAATTCAAGTAAGAACCCTTTTTGAAGAAATTTGGGGTGAGATAGACCACACAATAAACTATCCAAATCCGACAGACAGTTTAGCTTGCAAAGAACAGCTTAGAGTATTACAAAAACTCGTATCAACAGGAACAAGACTTGCTGATTCTATATTTAGAACTCTGAGCGACCACAAGAAAAATAAAAACATCACATAGTATAGGTTTGTTGCTACGACGGGGCGACGTTGAAAACCTTAGACAATTACAAGTAGCAGCAGCAGTTTCGCAGGACTGAATAAGACAGTGCTTTTAGTTCCTATCTTCAACAAGAAATAAAACCTGGCAGCGGTTCCAAACTTGACGCGCGCTAAATACCGACAATATCAAATGACGCTGTTTTTGGCGACTTTTCCAATCTCAATATTATCTTCAGAGTGAGACTAATAAATTAGCAGCGCTCTATACGTTTTTATAACTGAATGTAACTTCGGTAAATCTGAATTGTCTTTCCACGTCGCTAGAAATTGTTTCGAGGGAAATTTGTATCCACTTACAATAGTCATCTTAATAGGATAATCCTTAGCTTTATAGAAGCAAGTAGTTGATTAGCTTAAAAGCCCATTCCAATAACGCCGCCTGTTAATAAGTTACTATTAACCAATACACTAACCCCATTGTACAAGCTTTAATGAAATTACTAGAACAAACACCCAAAAAAGCATTAAAACCGTTTCTAAAACAAAAGCCTTTAAGAAAAGAGATAGAGACTTTTAAAGCAAATCTTGTAAATCTGCTCGATAAGATCAGTATCATAGAGCAACGGCCCAAAGACGAAAGTGAAGAGCATTTAAAGAACGATTTAAGAGATTTTTTACGCGACACTTATTACCGTGAAACGAATGCCATCAACACAAAAGACAAAAAAGACCTCGTAATACATCTAGGCAAAACGACCAGTACAGAAGTCGGTGTAATAGTCGAAGCTAAGAGGCCCACTAATAATGCAGAGATGATATCTGCAAGTAATACAAACAAAAAGGCATTGCATGAGCTGGTCTTGTATTACATGAATGAAAGACACAACGGCAACAATCAGCTAAAGCAATTAGTCATCACCAATGTGAATGAATGGTATATCATTGACGCTAATTTCTTTGATAGACACATTTACCGTAACAGCCAGATCAAAAGGCTGTATGCTGCCAAGCTAAATGATAAAAAAGATAATCCCTGGTTTTATGAAGAGATCGCTCAAATAATTGCAGCATTGGATGTTGAAATACCTTGTGTATATTTTGATATAAGGGAATACAATAAGTTTTTACGTAATCATAAAAAGGAAGATGATAAAGAACTAAGTGCCTTATATAAAATTTTAGCACCACAGTATTTATTAAAACTTGCAGCACCAACCGACAGCAATTCGCTGGATGAAAAGTTTTATAAAGAATTGCTGCATATTATAGGTCTGGAAGAAGCAAAAGAATCAGGCAAAAATATCATTCGTCGGAAAAAAGATAACCGCGATGCGGCCTCCTTGATTGAACTAACTATTGAGGCCATAGAAACGGAAGATGTCCTGCATCGTCTGCCGGACGTATCTATATACGGAGATAACAGGGATGAAAGGATTTTTAATATCTCGCTTGAACTTTGCATTACTTGGATAAACAGGGTATTGTTTCTCAAATTGCTGGAAGGCCAGCTAATAACATATCACGAAGACAATAAAGACTATAAATTTCTAACAGCAGCACAAATAAACGATTTTGACGAACTCTTTAAGCTATTTCATAAAGTACTGGCTGTAAATGTTGATGAAAGAAACGAAGCGGTAAAAAAGAAATATAATAAGGTCCCTTATCTCAATAGTTCTTTGTTTGAAATAAGCAAACTGGAAGACCAGACCATTAAAATAAATGCCTTAGACAATGGAGGTAAATTGCCTTTTATAGCCAATACTGTTTTAAAAGATTTCAAGAAAGAAAAGGACAAACTGACAACACTTGATTACCTGTTCATTTTTTTAGATGCCTATGATTTTGCCAGTGAAGGCACGGAAGACATACAGGAAGATAATAAGACCATTATCAATGCTTCTGTTTTAGGAAAAGTATTCGAAAAAATAAATGGCTATAAGGACGGCTCTATATTCACGCCTGCTTTTATCACGATGTATATGTGCAAAGAAGTTATCAGGCAAGCTGTAATAGATAAGTTCAATGAAGCGTTGGTTGAAAATGACAATAAGCAATTTGGAAAATTTGACGATCTGCGCAACTATGCAAGACGACTTTTTAAACCAGAAGATATTTTAAAAGCTAATGCTATTATTAATTCACTGCGGATATGTGACCCAGCTGTCGGGTCAGGGCACTTTTTAGTTTCAGCATTAAATGAAATTATTTGCATCAAATCAGAATTAGGCATACTTGCGGATAGAAATGGCAATTGCATTGCGCAATACGAGATTGAAATAGTAAACGATGAACTGATTATTACCAATCCCAGGAATAAAGACAGCATACTTGAGTACAAGCTTTATGACGGAAGGCCTTTAAAAGAAATACAACACTTA
>DASZRP010000223.1:0-7280 GCA_035548895.1 Puia sp.
TTATACCAGACGCCCAGTTTCAACCAGAAGCGCGGAAGAAAATGAAACCAGCGGCTCAGCGGTCCGGGAATGGGCTGCGTTTCAAAATGATAATAAAGCGCTGTGCCATTGCGCCATACTTCATCCCCGCGCAGTTTGATCATGGCTGAACCGATCATGATGCGGAAGATCAGCCAGCGAAATAACACGATGATCTGGAATGGCGGCGGTCGTTTTGGAAAGGGTCGCATATCCAGCAGCGGACAAAGGAAGATGGCCAGGAACCCGGTTTCGAGCAACTGGATCTCCCAGCCGTAACCGTACCAGTCCTGCCCGACATGGGTAATAGACATGTACAGCATCCAAAGCATAGCAAGAATGGGCGCATTGGCGAAGCCGGCGATCACGACGCAGGAAAGAATGAACCCGATCCAGGAAACCGTAAGCAGCGCATTATCGGAATAGGTGAACCAGAAAACAGAAGGCAGTTTTTCGAATGCGGCTGTTTTTGAACCGAAGGCATCGATCACGCGGGGGATAAATAATTTGAGCGGCAGCAGGCCGTGTTCACCGATCAGTGGAACGATCTGGTTGATGGCTACGGCGAAACCGACTGCATACACCATGCCTAACAAACGCAAAATGAGAAAGCGCGTAAGCCAATAGGTTGGCTTTTGCGGCAAAGCATCGGGCTCGTATGGCATGGGATCGTCCATGATCGCAGGTTGAACAGTATCTGTGTTGGCGCCGGGTCGGCTTAATGCATGTACACCGCAACAAAACGGGCAACCGGTGTTTTCTGTTGACGAAGTATCAGCGAATCGCCTTTGACCGAATAGTTGTCGGCCGACTGCAAGGCTCTGTGAAATCCGGATTCGATCTCCATCTTCATGCAGGCCATCTGGGTGGAGATCAGCTTCGAGAGGCTGATCCCGTTTTTGCCTTTCAGCGTATAGGCTCCACTGAAATTATTGCACCCGGCATTACCGGTCACGCGGCTGTCTTCCTGTTTGAAGATGATATGCGGTTCCTTGGTGTAACCGCTATCTGGCGAAACCGGTTTACCATAGAGCTCGGTCAGCTTCCAGTACTTTTCCATGATGGGAGAAGCGGTCGTTTTATGCAGAACGAATTTATCCGCCAGCGGACCGGTGATCCGGTTGCCGTCTCCGTCCAGCTGGGTGAGGGTATTTTCGCCGATCAGGTATTGCATGGGACGGCTGCTCTTCGCCGTCGTATCCAGCAGCAGAACGGTATTGCCATCAGCGTTCCAGCTCAGGGTGCCGGCATGTTTAAAACTACTATTGTCCTTGCCGAGATAAACCATTTTATAGGTAAAATGATTCTTATACAGCACGATGGTTGTTTTGATCCCCTCGCAATCGGCGCAGGGCATTACCCCGGTATAGGTTCCGGGCCAGTCTAACGAATTACGGCTGCTATGTGCTGCTACCGGATTTTCCTGGGCCTTTCCCTGAAAGGAGATCAGGGCAAACGCAGAGACGGTGATGAGCGTGGCAAAAATTTGGTGCATATATACTGATTTTAATAGCGAACTATTCGTCAGCTTCACCAGGATACAGATCAACAAAACGATTTGTTCCAAACTTTATACCGGATTGAACAAAAAACTGCCTGATCATTTCGACCTTCTGATTGCAGTCATTCCAGCCTTTTAGCTCAAAGGAACTGAGCTCTATCCTGTTGCAATGAAAACAAATCAGAACATATCCGATCAGCTTACCGGATCCGTCAATAAATAAAACAGCGTTTCTTGGGAAAAAACACATGTTTACCCCACCTATATGTGTTCCGGTGGTGTCAGGAAAGATCTTTCCGACATTAAAAAGTATATCGGTCAATGCGATAACCTGATCGTGATTTAAGACTTGTTGTTCGACCAGGCTATCCGTGACGATCCCGCGTTCGCTGATCGGATAGTTGTTTCTATGATATTTGAAAGAAACCAGCTTAACCGTGCTGGCGATATTGAATGGATAAAGCATCCTGCGTTCTTCCTCTGTATGCCTTGTTCGATAAGCGCAATTATCATCCTGGGCAAAATCCTTCTGATCGGGAATTTGACCCCTGACGATAGACGAAGTCAATAAAAGCAGAGGCAGGATTTTATTCATCAGTACCAATTTAATATTTTTTAAATTAGCATTGCTTCCCATTAATCTTCCGTGTTCTCTAAGAAGGCCGCCGGCTAATCCATCCCGCATTTTCTCCTCAACCATTCTAAAACAATCACCATGAAACAAATGCTGATGCTGATGCTTTCTGTCGGCATGATCGTCAAATCAAATCCCAATTATATGGCAACACCCACTGGACGCCCGGTTGTGCATTTCGAAATCGGATGCAGGGACCTTAAAAAGACAACGGAATTCTATACCAGCCTGTTTGGCTGGTCGGCCAGCGAAATCCCTTACGCCTCGCTGATTAATACCCAATCTGCTTCCGGCATACCCGGGCATATTACCGCATTGGGTCACGAGCCGAACAATTACGTGACTTTCTATATCGAGGTGGAAGATATCAATCAGACGCTTGCCGATATTGAAAAGGCAGGAGGGAAGAAACTGGTCGGCCCCGTCCCGCTTCCCGATAAAAAGCAGTTCGCCTGGTTCGCGGATCCCGAAGGAAATATGGTGGCATTAATTACGCACTAATGTTATCTGACTTTTAATGAGACGATTTTAAGATAATCGCTTCCCATAGTTCCTTCGAGAATCCCTAGCGATTTGACGCGATATATTTTATGCGGGGATCTGGTTCCTTTACCAGGGTATTTTTTATACGGATCGCAGGTCGGTTAGCTCCCCGCGTTCCACGGATCACCGCGCTCTTCAGCTGCCCATGCGCCCACTCGATATCGACGGTATATCCTCCCCTCGCCAGCAGGCCACGCACCGATCCGTCGGGCCATTCCGAAGGAAGAGCCGGTAAGAGCTGAATATCGCCAAGCTGCGACTGCAATAACATCTCAGACATAAAAAACGGAACGGCTGCCGAAGCATCGAGCTGGAACACCAGAAATGTGCTGTCATTTTCTTTGTACAGATCTGGTCGTCCGTTCGACCAGGTAGCATGCTGGAAGGTCAGGAGGTTTTCAAACCCTTCTTCGGTTAGCAGTTCGGTGAAGATCTTGTTTGCGCGGTCGCCATCCTGCAAACGAACCCAGCAGGCAATGCGGTCTGCTCTTGACCAGTTGCCTCCCGAAGGGTTTTCCTGGACGGGGTATCTTTTCTCACCGCGCATGTTCAGCGATTGGGCTGCTGCTTTAGCCAGGGCAGGAGTTATGAGCGGACTGATCTCATCGCCGGGGCAAACAGCATACAGATGCGCAATATGCCGGTGATGCCCGTCCAGCCGGTCAATATCCCAGTACCACTCCTGCAGCTGACCGTAACGGCCGATCTTCAACGGCAGCAGCTTGCTTCTCGCATGCAATAAAGAATCGGCGAAAGCCTGATGCCCCAACTGTTTTGCTGCCGAAGCGGTATTTGTAAAAAGATCCCAGACCATTTCTATATCCTGGTAAGCGCCGGGCAGCGTAAACCGGTAGTTCGGATTTTCAAGATCGTGGCTGGCCGGATTGAGATGCCCTGCGGAATCCAGTGCGCCATGTTCCGCCGATATGGCCGGCGCGCTGATCAGATAGCCTTTGTAAGGAACCAGGTTTTCCAGCCAGAAAATGCTGGCTCCCCGCAGGATCGGGTAAGCGAAATGCTTCAGGTAATTGGTATCCTGGCTGAACCGGAATTGGTCCCACACATGCTGGCAGTGCCAGGCATTCGCGATCGGGTATAACCCCCATCCCATGCCGCCGTAAGGTGCCGCATGCCCCCATATATTGCCCGTCGAATGGCTTACCCATCCATCTGTGCCATACACCTGTTTTGCAATCGCCGCCCCGGGAATGGTCAGGTCGCTGATCCAGTCTAAATAGGCCTGCTGATATTCAAGTAGATTAGCGGGCCCGCAGGCCCAATAAATTTCCTGGAGGTTGATATTGCTTTGATAATTTCCCGCCCAGGGGCTGATCTTATACGTATTCCAGTTGCCCTGCAGGTTTGCCGGTAAGGTGCCCGGCCTTGAAGCGCTGATGATAAGGTAACGGCCAAGGTTAAACGTAAGCTCCTTCAATCCCCGGTCCGGTGAACCGGATCTCATTCTTTCCCACCGTTCATTGGTAGGCAGCTTTTCCAGCAGGGAATCGCCACGCAGATCCAGCGAGACGCGGGCATAAAGCCGGCGATAGTCGTCGATATGGCGCTTTTTCAATATTTCATAGCCAAGTTTCAGGGCATTCGACAGCACCGCACTGTTTTTTGTTTCCGGGCTTTCTCCCGTATAATCCGGATAATGCAGAGCATAGTTGGTAGATGCCGTTACATAAATCACCAGCGAATTGGCAGACCTAATTACGAGCGATTGTCCCTCAGCATGTACCGAGCCGCCCGGGGCATCGGCCGCAATAGAGATCCGGAACGGCCTTCCGTTTCCGTCGATCTGCCCGGGAATTTCGATACCCCGGTCATTGGTCAGTATCTGATAATGATCCTGGATGACCCGGAGGGAAAGCCGCAGGTTAATTTGATGGGGAGCCGAAGCGCTGAATTTTAAAGCAAGTACATTGTCGGGATAAGAACAAAAATATTCACGACGGTAAATGACATCCTTCACCCGGTACTGAACGGAACCGATCGACGAATCGAGGTCCAGTTTCCGGGTATAATCGGCGTAGGGCAGGGAATCGGAAGAAAGAATCAATTCCCCGAGACTTGAAAATCCGCCGAAGTCCGGGTCATTGCCAAGGAAATCACGTCTGGCCAGGCTATCGGCCAGAGCCACATTTCCGGATACGATGGCTGCACGGATTGCCGGCAAGCTTTGCCTTGCCTTTGGATTAACGCCTACGGCTTTCCAGTCGCCGGAGAAGGGCTTACCAAACCAAACTGATTTTTCCGTAAGCGAAAAGACTTCATTCGGAATGCCTCCGGAAAAGCTCGCGCCGATCCGTCCATTGCCCAGATGAAGTTCCTGGCTGTTCCAGTATTTTGCCGGATACCTGAACCACAGAATGTGGTTGGAGGATTTAACTGAATGCGTTTGAGCTGAACCGTTACATGGCAGGAGCGCGATCAGCAGGGCCCACAGGGTCCCGGAAGAAGAATTCATGAGTGAATTTACTGATTGCCGCTCAATGAGGGGCTTACTTATACATCAGCTCCCTCACTTTCTCCTTGTCTTCTTTTTCTTTTTTCAGATCGAACATAGTGCCGAAGACACGGTCCCAGATGGTAGTGCTTACCCCATAGCCTTTGTTCTCGTCCTTATAGTGGTGCAGGTGGTGGTTTCTCCAGAGCGGTTTCATCCATTTGAATGGCGGGTTCCAGGCGTGGATGGCATAATGCATGCTGCCATACATCAGATAGCCCAGGATGAACCCGGAGAAAAAGGCAAAGGCAAATTCCTTCATGATGAGGAACATCAGACCGAAGATGACCGAAGCAATGATAATGCTCGGCACGGGCGGCATGAACAGGCGTTCTTTGTCCCTGGGAAAATGATGGTGATTGCCGTGCATGACATAGATGATCCGTTTTGCCCGCTCGCTTTCCGCTACGGCATGAAAGGCAAACCGGTGCATGATATATTCAAAAAAGGTCCAGAAGAACATGCCGGAAAAGAAGACGGCCGTTACCACAACAAAGCTCATGTCGAAACGGGAAAAGCTCAGGTACAGGAAATAACTGATCACGGGCACATATATTCCCCAGATCACCAGGGGGTGCGTTTTGGTCAGCATTTCCATATAATGATTCCGGAAAAGCTGCGCCTGCCCCTTATTATGAATTTTCTCAAACTTCATACCCTTGAATTGTCCCCAAAAATACGCCGAAAAGCTAAAAAAACCATTCATAGCCCTGTTCGGAACGGCCTGGTTACCATTTGAAAACACTTATTCGTGTACATTTGCAGCATTTCGAAATACAACCATGTCGAACGCTCATTTGTCTGAACAGGAGATCATCCGCCGCGAGAAACTGAAATCATTGCATGAACTGGGCGTCAACGCCTATCCGCCGCATGCATTTCCCGTCAACAGCAATGCAGCCTATATCAAATCACATTTTAAAGGAGAAGAAAACAAGGCGGATTTCGAATCTGTCTGCCTCGCCGGCCGCATCATGAGCATCCGCGACATGGGGAAAGCTTCTTTTGCCGTGATCCAGGACAGCAGCGGCAGGATTCAGCTTTATATTAAGCGCGACGATATCTGCCCGGGTGAAGACAAGACGCTCTACGATAAGGTCTGGAAACACCTTACCGATATCGGCGATATCATCGGCGTAAAAGGATTTGTTTTTGTGACCAAGACAGGAGAGACCTCCGTGCACGTGAAGGAACTGACTTTTCTCACCAAGGCCCTTCGTCCCATTCCCGTCGTGAAGGAAAAAGAAGGAGAAACCTTCGATGCGGTGACTGATCCGGAATTCCGCTATCGTCAGCGTTACGCCGATCTGATCGTAAATCCCCAGGTGAAGGACGTGTTCATCAAACGGTCACGCATGGTGAATACGATGCGGGAGTTTCTGAATGAGCACGGAGCCCTGGAAGTGGATACGCCGGTGCTGCAGAGCATTCCCGGCGGCGCCGCCGCGCGGCCTTTCATCACGCATCACAATGCGCTGGATGTGCCTTTCTATCTGCGCATCGCCAATGAGCTCTACCTGAAACGCCTGATCGTGGGTGGTTTCGACTGGGTCTATGAGTTCAGCCGCAATTTCCGGAATGAAGGCATGGACCGCACCCATAATCCCGAGTTTACCATCCTGGAGTTCTATGTGGCTTACAAAGATTATTTCTGGATGATGGATACCACGGAGCAATTGCTGGAGCGGACGGCCATTGCGGTGAACGGCAGCACGAAGACAACGGTGGGAGATAAAGAAATTGATTTCAAGTCGCCATACAAACGGATAAGCATATACGAAGCGATACGAGAGTCGACCGGCGAAGATGTTTCGCGCATGAATGAAGAAGCTCTTCGCGGGCTCTGCAGAAAGCTGCATATTCCGGTCGACAATACCATGGGCAAGGGTAAGCTGATCGACGCCTTGTTCGGACATACCAGCGAACACCGGTTCATTCAACCCACTTTCATCACGGACTATCCGGTCGAAATGAGCCCGCTCACCAAGAAGCATCGTATGCACGACGATCTGGTGGAGAGGTTCGAACTGATCATCAACGGCAAGGAGATCGCCAATGCCTATTCGGAGCTCAAC
>DASZRP010000224.1:0-8582 GCA_035548895.1 Puia sp.
GATTAGTTTGTCGGTAATGAATGAGAACGGAACTTACAGCGGCCTTGCCTTGAGCAGGCTGTCGAACGACATCGGCGTCGGCTGGATCACCGCATCGTCACGCAGCCGGTCAATCCCGCTATATACAATGCGGTCACCTGCTTTCACGCCCTGGCCGACCAGGTAATAGTTTCCAGATCTGGCCTCGATATTCACCGGAACGCTATGCACTTTATTGCTGTCGCCCAGCATGAACACGAAGACCTTATCCTGCAATTCAAAAGTGGATTCCTGCGGGATCACGACGCCGGAAACCACCCGTGTCGGAATGCGGATGCGGCCGGTATTGCCGGAACGAAGCGAGCCGTCTATATTCGGAAAAGAGGCGCGAAAAGGAATGGACCCTGCGCCATTCGAAAACTGGCCGGACACGATCTCTACTTTTCCCTTCTCAGGGTAGACACTATTGTCTGCCAGTACCAGCTCGACCGGAGGAAGCTGTTTCAGCTTCTCGCTGATCGTTTTGCCGGGATACTGATTCCTGAATTGCAGGTAATCCGTTTCGCTCAGCGAAAAATAGGCGCGGACATCTTTTATTTCCGACAGCACCGTGAGCGGCGTCGCCGTCGACATGCTCACCAGGCTTCCTGTCTTGAACGGGATCCTGCCGATGAACCCATCGCCCGGCGCCTTGATAAGACAATAGCCTATATTGATCTCGGCATTGGCCACCTGCGCCTGAGCCTGCGCCACGCTGGCCGCGGCCGCATCATAAACCGCCTGCGCCGATTTCAGCTGTACCGGTGAAACGACATTATGCTCTACCAGCGGCGCCAGCTTATTCACGTTGATTTCCGCATTTGCCTGGTTTGCTTTCGACGCGGCCAACGCCGCTTTAGCATTGTTCAGCGCTTCGAGATAGGGTTGCTCATTGATGCGGAACAGGGGCTGGCCCTTCCTGACCTGCGCGCCCTCATCCACAAAGATCTGGTCGAGATAACCGCTCACCTGGGGACGGATCTCGATATCCCTGGCGCCTTCCAGGGTGGCGCTGTATTCCCGGTAGCTGCTGAAAGGCTGATTCGATAAGCTGATTACCGGCAGGCTTTCCACCTGCGGCGCGTAGCCGGCATTGCCTGCTGCAGAGCTCTGGCAGGAGGATAGTTCACCAGCGATAAAAAGTAATGATACAAAGACTAACAGGAGATTTCTCATAATCTTATTTTGACGGAGCCGCTGCCCCGGGTTAAACAGGTACTTGAATTGGCAATCGTTTGGGAAGGATTGGGATTTAATTTTCCAGATTCCGGATGAACCCTTTTACCGCGTCTTCCAGCGCATGCTTGTTCAGGGTTTCCTGCGCATTGGCGCTGCCAAGCATCTTGATGGAAACCAGTCCATGCAAAACAGACCAGAAGGCGTGATACTTAAAATCGCGGTCAATATTTCTTTTGCCGCCCGCCCGGATAAGACGTTCAATGGGCTCCATGATCATATTCCTGAACATGCTTTTCTGCGGAACGCATTGGTCGATGTTGCAACAGGGCATCCCTAATCCAAACATCAACTGGTAATACTCTTTGTGGCGGAACGCAAAGTTCCAGTAAGTATCAGCAATCCCCTGCAACTGCAATGCCGGATTATTTTCCTTTTCTTTGGCCTGCTGCAGTTTTTTCCCCAACAGGGCAAAACCCTGCTGCGATAAGGCCAGCATGATGGCCTCCTTGTTTTCAAAGTGGTCGTAGATCACGGGTACGCTGTACTCGATCGCATCGGCAATCCGTCGCAGGGAAAGCGCCTGCCAGCCTTCCTGCTTAACGATCTGCCAGGCCGTGTCGAGGATCAGATTCCTGATTTCCTCCTTCTGCCGCAATTTTCTTTCGGCGATACCCATCGTGGAGATTTACCTAACACCGTTAGCAAAATTAACGAGGTTTACTTTTCTTCACCAAAAAAAATCCGGGCGAAAGGCGAAAAAACCGGTTGAGCGGCGCTCTGGTAATGACAATCAGGAAGTTGCAATTGGGACAGGAACCCGTAATTATTCATCGAAAATTAACAGGACCCTATTGCAGCAGCGCTGCCGGGCAGCGCATTTTTTTCATACGAAGCATTTGAAGATTAAGGTCGTTATCAGGCGGTGGCCCAGGCCCTCTGCAGGAAGCCGAGCCAGTTACCATGCAATATTTTCTGAATGTCGCCATCCGCATATCCTCTTGCCTTCAGCAGCCCGGGCAGTTTTTGCAGATCGGCGATCGTGTCCATATCGCAGGGAGATTGTTCCGTTCCGAACATGCCGTCGAGATCGCTGCCAATCGCGATATGATTGGCGTTGCCGGCAAGCTGGCAGATATGATCGTAGTGATCGATCAGCCGGTTCAGGTCCGTGCCTGTCGCCTTCGGCAGCGACACGCCGCGTATCCAGCCTTCCGTGAGCATCCAGGCATCGAGCACGCCGCCAATTACAGCGCCCCGCTGAATTAATATCTTAATCTGTTCGTCGGTCAGTTGCCGCTGATATTTCACCAGGGCGCGGCAGTTGTGATGGCTGGCCCAGACCGGTCCATGGAACAGTTCTATCGCTTCTGAAAATCCGCGGTCGGTCAGGTGGGTCACGTCAAGGACCATGCGCAGTTCATCCATGACCTTCAGCAAGGCTTTGCCTTCGGCAGAAAATCCGTCTTCCGTTCCGGTTCCTCCGGCATAACGGCCTTCGCCATAGTGCGCAGGTCCCAGTGCACGCAAACCGTAAGCATGAGCTTTCTCAAGATAGCCCGGGTTCACCAGCGAATCGGCGCCTTCGAGGCTAAGGATGAATCCGACGGGTTTTTTTTCATTGGGAATGCCGGCATCATTCCATAAAGCCAGGTGCGCGTCCAGGCCGGAGAGATCGCGGATCTGCACCATCTCCCCTTCTTCCACCATGGCCAGGTACCAGGCGAGCTGGGCCTGCGTTTGCGCCCAGGCCTGCTCCGGCGAATGCCAGCCCCGCAGCGGACTTCCTTTACGAACGTAGCGCGCAATCTGGGTGGCTACAACGAGCCCGACTTCTCCCTTCCGCAAAGCCGGCAGCGACACCATATTTCTTCCGCGGTCGGGCTTGTCGGTCATGCCGGCTTCGCGTTCGCGCAGGTCGGTCACCGGCAGTTTGAGGTCCCGGTTCCATTCCATGGCATTCATGGCCAGGTCAAGATGAGCATCGACGATAAACATAACTGCAATATACCCCGGGCTTTTGGCAAAAAGACTTAATTTGATCCTTCTTTCTTATCGGAAAACGTTTTGCATGTCGTTTGTCATTTTGTTCTCGGGTATTGTCATACTCATCCTGCTCATCAGTTGGTTCAAGCTCAACGCCTTTCTTGCTTTCCTGCTGGTATCGATGGGTATCGGATTTGCCAACGGCATGCCGGTGGCCGCCATTACCGATTCCATGCAAAAAGGCCTGGGCGATCTGGTCGGTTCACTCATCATCATCCTGGTGGTGGGCGCCATGCTGGGCAAACTGATTGCCGACCAGGGTGCGGCGCAGCGGATCGTAAGCACGCTGATGAATAAATTCGGGAGAAGGTACATGGTGTGGGCCCTGGTGATCACCGCCTTTATTGTAGGCATTCCGCTGTTCTACGGCATCGGCTTTGTGCTCATGGTGCCGCTGGTGATCACCCTGTCTTACAAATACGATATTCCGGCAGTCTATATCGGACTGCCCATGCTGGCCGCCTTGTCGGTTACTCACGGTTACCTGCCTCCGCATCCTTCACCCGTGGCGTTGGTAAAGCAATATCATGCCGACCTTGGTCTCACGCTGCTCTACGGACTGGTGGCTGCCATTCCCGCCGTGATCATCGCGGGGCCGGTCTTTTCGCTCTCGTTAAAGAAATACAAGCAGAAACCGTTAGCCACTTTCGCCGGAAAACCCATGGAGGAATCCGAATTGCCGGGATTAGCCGACAGTCTTATCGCGGCCCTGCTTCCGGTATTCCTGATCGCCGTTGCCACGGTAATCCGCCTCTCGGGTATTGGTGAAAACGGGCTTACCCGTTTCCTGCTGGCCCTGGGCGATCCGGTCGTCGCCCTGCTGCTCACCCTGTTATATGGGATCTATGCCCTGGTACTGAAACGCGGGAAAAAACTCGGACCCTGTATGGTATCGCTCGGTGAAGCGGCTAAAGATATTTCCGTGATCCTGCTGATCATTGCCGGCGCAGGCGCATTGAACCAGGTGCTGACCGATAGCGGGACCGGCAGGCAAATCGCCGCGGCCGCGCAGGGCTTTCACCGGTATCCCATCATCGCCGCCTGGGGCATCGCCGCATTTATCAGGGTATGCCTCGGTTCCGCCACAGTGGCCGGGCTCACGGCGGCCGGCATCATGGCCCCGATGGTGGCAGGCAGCGGTGTGAATCCCAGTCTCGTGGTGTTAGCGACAGGCGCCGGAAGCCTGATGTTCTCACATGTGAACGACGGCGGTTTCTGGATGTTCAAAGAATATTTCAATCTCAGCATTCGCGACACGATAAAGACCTGGAGCCTGATGGAAACGATCGTCTCTATTGTCGGTCTGCTGGCAGTGCTGGGCCTTTCATTAGTTATCACCCACTAAATAACTGTTATGACTCCCGAAGAAAATTTCAAGCAGCTTAGACTGGAACTACCGCCTGCTCCCGCGCCGGCAGGCGTTTATGTGCCCCTGCTGATCGATGGTAAATATTGCTATGTATCCGGGCATGGCCCGCGCATCTCCGAGACGCAGATGATCACCGGGCGCGTGGGCTCGCAGATGGACGCCGACCAGGCGAAAGTGGCGGCCAGGCAGACCGGACTTTCTATTCTCGCCACACTGAAGGCTCAGTTAGGCAGCCTCGATAAAGTGAAACGGGTGATCAAAGTATTGGGCATGGTGAATGCCGAGCCCTCCTTCGGCAAACATCCTTATGTGATCAACGGATGCAGCGAACTGTTCGCCGCCGTCTGGGGAAAAGAGAAAGGCATCGGTGTTCGCAGCGCAGTGGGCATGGGATCTTTGCCGGATAATATTCCCGTGGAGATTGAAGTTCTTTTTGAATTGGAACAATAATAATTGCCATGAATAATTCATCCTGGTTCGGGATCGATGAAGCGGTGCAGATCGATTCGCCTGCGCTTTGTGTTTATAAAGACCGGGTGCAGGAAAATATTGACGCCATGCTGAAAACCGTCCCCGCTTCGCAGGTTCGGCCGCATGTAAAGACCAATAAGATCGCGGAGGTATGCCGGATGATGATGGATGCCGGCATCACGAAATTCAAATGCGCTACGATTGCCGAAGCGGAAATGCTGGGCATGATCGGCGCCCCGGACGTGCTGCTTGCTTACCCGGTCGTCGGTCCCAAGGCCGATCGATTGCGCCGGTTGATCGAAAAATATCCCAACACTCATTATTCCTGCCTGGTGGATTCCGCCGATGGCGCATCGGGCCTGGCTAAAATATTCAGCTCCGCGAACAAGCCGCTCGATGTTTTCATTGATCTGAATGTCGGCATGGGAAGAACCGGTATTCTGCCTGCGAACGCACCGGCTCTCTATGAGACCATACACGGACTGCCCGGTTTACGGTTAGCCGGCCTGCATGCATATGACGGTCATATTCACGATTCGGATTTTGAACTGAGGAAATCAAAATGCCTGGCGGCTATGCTGCCGGCCGATGAATTGAAACAACAACTTGAAAAAGAAACCGGGTACCCCATCAGCCTCGTAGCCGGCGGATCGCCCAGTTATCTCATCCACGCGCAGGCGGGAAGGGAATGCAGCCCGGGAACTTTCATTTTCTGGGACAAGGGATATTCCGACGGGCTCCCCGAACAACCTTTCCGGCACGCCGCCCTGCTGCTTTGCCGGATCGTTTCTTTCCCGACGGACCGAACCATTTGCGTGGACCTCGGACATAAATCCGTCGCCGCAGAAAAGCCGCAGCCCAGGGTCTATTTTCTCAATGCGCCCGAAGCCGATCCCATCAGCCAGAGCGAAGAACACCTGGTATTAACGGTCCCGGATATTCGAAAATACCGGATCGGGCAGGTCCTTTACGGCGTGCCTATGCATATTTGTCCTTCGGTAGCCCTGTACGATGAAGCCGTGGTAGTGGAAGATCACCGGGTCACAGATCACTGGCCCGTTATTGCGCGTCGGCGGAAGATTACGATTTGAAATGATAGATAAGTCCCAAGCCTCCGGGCCCGGCATTCAGTTCGAGCTGCCGGATCCTGTTGTTTAGTCGCACGGTATTCTTATGATGCAGCATGATCATCACGCCATCCATCAGCAGCAGGAAGCCACCCTGGATGGCAATGCTTGTCCCATACCCTTTGAACTGATCGCGGCTGCTTTCTTTTGACTCCCGGTTTCCGCGCTCACGCAAATAAAAACCCCCGGTGATGTAAACGAGGTCGAGGCCCAGGTTGAAAACGTATAGCTTTTCGATGGACTGCTGGGCTTTCACGTTGTCGGCCAGTCCGAATCGCTGGCGCATCGCCCTGCGTGCGTTCAGATATCCCATGCCGGCCAGGCCCAGGTTGATAAAATTCCAGTAGGCATTCATCTGCCAGGCATAATGGGCTTCCCCATGCGTTTGCGATGCGATAATGAATCCGCTGGCGATATTGGCCACAGCCCAGCCGCCAAGCGTGAGCATAGCGTCCTTCGTAAGCCGGTTCCTTGAAAGGGCAAGGCTATCGTTGAAGGTCGCCTGACCACTTGCGGATATAGCGAAGCAGATCGAAAACATTAAGCAGGCGAACGCTTTCATATATGGCAGTTTCTGTCGACACTCAAATTAAACTATCTTTTCGATTTTGGGCTCAACCGGTAAATGAAGCCGAATTGAACCCCTCCTGCGTTGACGCCGATATTCGCCTGAACATAGCCGGTCACCCGGTCGCGCGTGAAGCTGAGGCAATGAGCTGCATAAAACGGGTTGCCGAGATCTGTCGGATCACTATAGCTACCCGGATGTTCAATATAAGTTCCCGGAGGGTATAAAATAACGCCCGCCGAAAACCTGTAACCGATGATAGTGCCATGCCTTGTTTTTCCGATGATCTCGGTTGAACCGCCGATCCTGAACGCGTGCCGGTAAACAGCATTCACATCGAAAAGAGAATCCGGGAGATTCTTCCGGTAATTGAAGAATTGCCCGAATTCCTGCTGGTAACCGGTCTCCACGCCAAGAAAACGCCATTCGCCACGGCCATGGCCAAATGGTATCACAGCATTCAAGCCTCCGTTGAATCCAAAACCGCCATAGGAACGAGCGGGTTTTTCGTATCCGTAGGTCGTTTCCACAACATCGAAATAGTATCCGCCGAAATTGAAATTTCCCGAATAGTAAGCCTGGAAGTTCCCGAACTGGTGGCTGCGCCCGACGCTGACGCTCACTCCGGCTACCCGGTCGCGCTGGCCTTCGTTGGAAGAACCGATATTAAAAGCAAGACCGCCATAGGTCATGGCTTTCAGCGAATCGCTGGCCATCGGAAGAGGCGCATAGGGATGGCTGTTAATATCCATCGGGCTCATCAGGTAGTTCTGCTCGATAGCGCAGGAGCCCAGGAGCAAAAGGAACGGAAGGCAGCCATAGGCCAGGGTTTTCATATCTGTCGTTTCGGGTTCGGGAGAAAGGCATTATTTCCGCAGTGATTGCTGCGCGTATGATGTTAAAGAAAAATCAAATATGCGTAACTTGCAGATCGCCCGAATTGCAAACCGGATCTGAAAATAACTGAATGCGGGCGGATATTAATATGACAGAACTTGCAGAAGCACCGACCGTCAGTACAAAAACGATAACGCAAACGACGGTTTATTCCATTTTGCTGATGATCAGCTTTTCGCACATGCTGAACGACACCATTCAGTCGCTGATACCCTCGATCTATCCGCTGGTGAAAAAGAATTTCAATCTCAACTTCACCCAAATTGGTTTGATCACGCTCACTTTTCAGCTCGCGGCTTCGCTGCTGCAGCCCCTGGTCGGCACTTATACCGACCGGCGGCCAAAACCTTTTTCATTAGTCACCGGCATGGGCATCACGCTGATCGGCCTGATCTGTCTCTCCCGCGCCGGCAGTTTTCATATTGTGCTTGTTTCTGTTGGTCTGATCGGCGTCGGTTCATCCGTATTTCATCCGGAAGCTTCCAAAGTAGCGTATATGGCTTCCGGCGGCAGGCGTGGATTGGCGCAATCCATTTTCCAGGTTGGCGGCAATGCCGGGACCGCGCTCGGCCCGCTACTCGCCGCGGCCATCGTCGTGCCGTTCGGTCAGCCGAGCATCGCCTGGTTTTCGCTGATCGCGCTCGCCGGCGTCATTCTGCTGTCGTTCGTCAGCAGCTGGTACAAGCGCAACCACCTTGGCCCGAAGCCGAAGGTCGCGGCGCGGCCTCTCGTGCCGACAGGGCTGTCGTCCGCCCGGACGTTCGCCGCGCTGGCGATCCTCGCCGTGCTCGTATTCTCCAAGTACATCTACATGCAGAGCCTCACGAGCTACTACACGTTCTACACGATCGAGACGTTCGGCGTGTCGGTGCAGACAGCGCAGGTGCTGCTGTTCGTTTTCCTCTTCTCC
>DASZRP010000225.1:0-7579 GCA_035548895.1 Puia sp.
CACGGTACTGTCCGTGAAATGTTTCAGCACGATATATAACAGAGACCAGCATACGAAGAAAAAGATCAGGGCATTGCGCCAGTTTTTCCGGTTGGAAGCGGTGATCTTGAGAATAGGTTGACGGCGGACGGTTGACAGTTGACGGTCGGGCCGGTTCTTTCCTGACCAGAGGATCCAGCCGTGGATGCTCATCACGGTATAGTAGAGGTTGACCGACGCATCGGCATACAGGCCATGTAGAAAATAGAGCCAGATGAAGATACCGGTGCTGACCATGCCGACCGGGTAGACGAGGATATTTTCCCGTCTCGAGTAAACCACGCTGGCTATGCCGAGGACCACGGCAATGAATTCAGCCCAGCTGGTCCGATGAATATCCGTTAGCAGTTGTTGAACGATCGGATGCAAAATAAAAAGCTGCTTAAAGGGATGTTAAAAAAATTCCCGCCGGAGGCGGGAACAGGGATCAGGTCTTATTTAACTTAATCGGCTTCGGCAACCACTTCCCTTACTTCAGGGATCATGCGCTTCATCATGCCTTCTATGCCGGCCTTTAAAGTGATCATGGAGGAAGGGCAGCCCGAGCAGGATCCGTGCAGCATCAGGTTCACCGTACCTTCATTATAGCTTTTGAACTGGATGGCGCCGCCGTCCATTTCAACAGCCGGCTTAACATAATTCTCCAGCAGTTCCTTGATGCGCTTGACCACATCGTCGTCGTCTGCCCCAATAGTGTTGCCATCGGTATGGGCCACTGTGATCTCATCTTCGTTGATCACGGGCTTAGCCTCTTCGAGGTAATCTTTCAGAAACTGGCGGATGGAAGGGATCACATCGGCCCAGTCGGTATCGCTGGTCTTGGTCAGGGTAACAAAATTGCTGGCGATAAAGACGCTTTTGATAAAGGGAAATCCGAACAGCTCGATGGCCAGCGGAGAAGGCCTGGCGGCTTCAACATCCGGAAAATCAATGCTTTTGCCCGGATACAGGAGTTTGTTGGCAACAAACTTCATGGTTTCGGGATTTGGTGTCATCTCGGTGTAGATGCTGATGACTGGATTACCGGTCTTTATCATAGTTCAAGTTTATGGTGCAAAGATACTGCATTCAGCCGAAAGCCTGAAGCAGGAAGGGCCCGGTCAGATTGATTTGACAGGCTACTGACAATCAGTTTTACAACCGGTACGACGGCGTCGTGTAGTTTTCAGGCGAAGATTTGAAATATGGGCCGTGACGATCAAAATAACCGCAAAAGGCAGGAGCAGGAGCTCATAGTTATGCCAGACCTGTTTGGCCAGCAGGAAAAGCATGCCGGCGGAAAAGAGCATAAAAGGCACATAGCTGCGGTGGTGCCTGACAAATCCATGACGGAGGGTCAACAGACCGAGGAGGAAGGCAAAGCCGATCATGCCGAATTCAAAAAAAGAATTATGGATGATATTGATCCCGAACAGCGGCAGACTGCTCAGGAAAAGGGGCAGAATGGCGCAGTGGATCGCACAGGCGATGGATGCTCCGATCCCAACTAAGTCCGTATTCAGTTTAAACTTCATGAAACAGCCGGCAAAGATAATATAAACAAGTCGACTTTTCAGGCTCGTGTTCATGGATTAATTTTGCAGATCATGAAACGCAAAACCTGGTTTTACATCGGTTTTTTCCTGGTACTTGTTCTTGGGTTTTATTTTGCCATGTCGCGGATGCTGCCCGGGTTCAGCCGGGTCACTTATCCCGTGCTGAGCGAGGTAAAGCCGTTTTCTTTTCTCGACCAGGATGGACAACGCATTACCAACAAGGACCTGCATGGGAAGGTTTATGTTGCCGAATATTTTTTTACGACCTGCAAGGGCATTTGCCCCAAGCTCAATACCAATCTCAAGGCCGTATATGAGGAATTCAGGGATGAACCCGGGTTCGTGATCGTATCGCATACGGTAGATCCGCAAACGGACAGTGTGGGCCGGTTGAAAGCCTATGCCGATTCATTAGGCGTGGACTCAAAAAAATGGATCTTCCTGACCGGCAGAAAAGATTCTTTATACCAAGCCGCCCGGGTCAGTTATCTGCTCGATGATCCGAAGAACAACATCACGCCAATAGACGAACAGTTTATTCATACCCAGTTTTTTGCTGTGGTCGATAAAAACGGGAATGTCAGAAAGATCATTGACGGTCTGACCCGCGATGAGCTCCAGGAAATGAATGTGGTGATCCGAAACCTTCTCAAAGAAGATCCGAACAGTCATCCGGTGAGGGCTTTATATGTAAAGCCGGGATAAATACCTACTGAAGTTTGCTAAAAAAGAAAGCCCCGATGTGGAAACACCGGGACTTTTGGTTAAGGCTCTGATTAGTAGCTATGTTGATCAGCAACTGCTGATTTAAATTATCTTTTGAACCGTGCAAATATAAAGGTGTCCGGTCAAACCTGCAAGCGCATCTTATACCATTTTCGTGGTATCCGGCTTTTTAACAAACGGGGAACAAATTTAAAGAACAGCTTTTAATTCCCCTTCCACGAACTCCATCAAGTCCCGGATATAATCGGGAGAGAAATCGAATTTCAATCCGGCAGCGGCATATAATTCAGGAAGCGTTTTCGTGCCGCCCAGGGCCAGGGCCGCGGTATAGTGGCCAAGCGCTTCATCCTGGTTTTTCTTGAATTGCTTCCAGAGACCGATGGCGCCGAGCTGGGCAATACCATATTCAATATAATAGAAAGGCACTTCAAATAGATGCAATTGTTTCTGCCAGTAATTTTTTCTGTAGTGTTCCAGCCCGCTCCAGTCCACGGTTTCCGAAGAAAACTCACGCAGAATGCGATACCAGTTTTCGGTTCTTTCTTCGATGCTGTGATTAGGGTTTTCATATACCCAGTGCTGGAATTTATCGATCGTGGCGATCCAGGGGAAGATGGTGATCACCCGTTCCAGTTGTTGCACTTTGGCTCGGCGGAGGTCTTCGGGCTTGCCGAAATACATCTCCCAGTGTTGCATGCTGAACAGCTCCATCGACATGCTGGCCACTTCGGCAATCTCCATCGGATATTCTTTGAATGCGCTCAGCTCAAGGTGATGCGAAAGGAAGGAATGGATGGCGTGACCGCCCTCGTGCACCATGGTGGTGACATCGTGCATTTGTCCGGCAGCATTCATAAAAATAAAAGGAGCGCCGGTCTCGGTGAGCGGACAGTTATATCCTCCCGGCGCTTTGCCGATACGGCTCTCGAGGTCGAAGCGATTCATTTTATCCATCGTCAGCAGGCAGTCCGCGAAGAACGGATGCAGTTTTCTGAAACAGTCCACGGTTTTCTCCAGCAACTCGCGGCCGGTCTTGAATGGATGCAAAGGCTCCACGCCGGCGGGTTCAGCATCGGTATCCCAGGGTCTTAGCTGGTCGAGCCCGAGCTGCTGCTGCTTATGTTTGTTGATGAGCGTGACTAATGGAACAACGTATTGCTTTACGGCGTCGTGAAAACGGAAACAATCTTCTTTGGTGTAGTCGAAGCGGCCCATCTCCACGAACTTGTAATCGCGATAATTTTCAAAGCCTGCATTTTTGGCCACCTGGTTTCGGCGGGAGATCAGTTCGGAATAGAGCTTGTTCAACTCGCCTCGGTCCTGGTAACGCCTTTCCTGTATCTTACGGAAAACGGATTCCCGGAGCTCGCGGTCGGGATTCTCCAGGAATTTCATGGCCTGCTGCAGCGTATATACCTGGCCGTTAACCTCAACGGTCATCTTACCCGAGATGGCGCCGTACTGCTGGGCCAGCACGCTGAGCTCTGATTGCAGGGGAATATTTTCCTCCCGGTAAAGCTCGATGCTTTTTTTAACTGAACGGAGATAAGTGAAATACTTTTTCTGATCTAACGAAGCCGTCAGCGGGCTGGCGATGAACTTCCGGTTCAGCCGGTCTGCGTAGGGTTGAATTTTCGGCTGGACCTCCATCATGAAATACGTGAAATGCTCCTGCAGTTTTTTGTCTTCTGTATTGCAGGTCATCCGGATATGGCGCCAGGAAACATCTTCGCTGATGATGGCTTCGAGCTCGCTCATATCCTGCAGCCATTTCTCCAGATCCGCCGGCGTATTGAGCGGCCGCTCTTCCAGGTCGATAAAATAAGGTTCGAGGGATTGCCAGTCGGTCAGCTCAAAATTTTCGGGCAGGAACCGGCGTACCGGTTTCGCTAATTCAGCGGAATAGGTTTTCATAAATGCTGGGAAAGCTTGAATAGATAATACGGATCATTTAGACTTTTTCGCTGCAGGTTTCTTAGTCTCTTTTCCTTTTTCAGCAGTCTTTTTTTCCGTTTTTGCTTTAGACTCCGCTTTTTTTGGAGCGGCTTTTTTTGCTGCAGCTTTCGCTGGTTTTTCTTCTTCCTTCGCCACCGCTTTTTTTACAGGCTTCTTTGGTTCCGGTTCAACAGCTTTTTTTGCTGCAGCCTTTGCCGGCTTTTCCTCTTCCTTCACGGCAGCTTTTTTCGCGGGTTTGGGTTCCGGCTTCACTTCCTCAACGGCTTCTTCTTCCACTTCTTCGGCAACCGGCTCGGAGAGTTTGATATCGATCCCGTTGGCATGGAGAACGGAGAACCATTTCACCATCTTCTTCAGATCGCTGGGGTATACCCGGCTATGATCCAGTTCAGGATATACTTTTTCAAAATAGGCTTTCAATGCCGCGGGATCTTTTTCATCCGGCAGCTTTTCCGAACTGGATTCCATCGCCTTGAGAATGGTCACGAGGTTCTCATTGTGGCGCGTGGTGTACACTTCGATGCTTTCCAGGTGGGAAAATTGATGAACACGACTGGAAACAAAACGGGTGGCCTTATCATCCAGGGAACGTACGATGCCTCCGTCCGATTTGCTGCTGATCAGCTCATATAATCCCGGAAGGCCTGTAATTGCAATGATTTTGGAGTATTCCATAACGCCTGCTTGTCATTAAAAAGAGGTGCAATTTAAATAATAAAAAAGTAAACGCTTTGAACAGATTGGCTGGTATGATTTTTTAAAGTATTCATGAAAGATCATATTGTTCATTTATTAATTCATTACTCATGGAAAAAGCGAAAGAAATCATCGGTGTACTGAACGATCTGGTGATGATCCATAATGATCGCATTGCCGGTTACGAACGGGCGGTCGGGGAATTAAAGCCACAGGATCAGGACCTGAAGTCGTTGTTCGACCGCATGATCGTGGAGAGCCAGGAGATCAAATCCGACCTGGTTCAGGAAATTCAGGTCCTGCATGGGGATATGGCAAAGGGTACCACGGAGTTGGGTAAAATCTATCGCGGCTGGGGCGCATTGAAGGCCATATTTACCGGCGACAGCCGGCATGCTATTCTTTCGAATTGTGAATTTGGCGAGGATGCAACCCAGAAGGCTTATGCCAAGGCCCTGGAAACGGAAAAATTACCGGCTTTTTTGAGGGATATGCTAATCAATCAGCAAACGACGCTGAAAGTGTCTCACGACGAGATCCGGGATCTCCGCAATCAATATGCTTAGTTTTTAGGGGGAGGTGGTTTTAAATATAAAAGATCTGGCCATTTGACCAGATCTTTTTTTGAGTATGGATTAAAACGAATTTTATTTTAATGACGCCTTCCGCCGCCACCTCCTCCACCGGAACGGGAACCGCCGCCTCCACCGCCTCCGCTGGGACGGGAACCACCACCACCTCCACTGGGGCGGAAACTACTTCCACCTGAAGGAGCAGGCCGGTAGCCGCCGCTGTTATAGGATTGAGGAGCCACCCGCTGGAAGTTCTGAGTCCGCACTTCCCCACGCGATTGCATCTGTCGCTGGCGATTAAGGTTCTGTATCGCCTGGTTCTGCTGGTTGTTTACCGGGGCCCAGGTCCTGTTCTGGCGCTGCTGCCACTGACCCGTCTGGTCTCTCTGATAAACATTGCCCTGGCGGTCGGAGTAGAGATTGGAAGGCCGGGAGTTCGGCGCATTATTATAACCGCCCGGTCTGGCGCCAGCCGCATTATTCGGGCGCGTATTATTGTAACTTCCCGAAGGCCGATTGCTATTCATGGTCTGCGGCCTTCCAGCCACATTCCTGAAATTATTGCTGCGGGCCACGCTCCGGGTTGCCACACCGCCACGGTTGATATAAATGTTATTGGCATGGTTGATCCGGACTGAATTTCGGACCGCAAAAGAATTTCCATAGAAGCCATAAGGCCTCGGGCCGCCATGCCATCCGCCCCAATAAGCCGGGTGATAGCAAGAAGGTCCCCACCAGCCACAGCCATAAGGATGATAGCCGCCCCAATATCCGAAGCCAAATCCAAACCATCCATAGCTATATCCCCATCCAAAGCTCCAACCATACCAGGGCGTATAACAGAAATTGAATCCCCAACTCCAGGGCCTAGGATAATAATATCCGCCGAACCAGGGATTATAATAAAACCCGGTTCCATAAACGACCGTTGGTCCGAATATGAAGCTGTTCAGGTAGCCCGGCGTGTATCCCATATAAACATAATCGGGGGTAACGTCGTAGACATAGACATATTTAGAGTTATATACCGGGTTATCCGGCGGCACCCTGTCGATCTCGTCCGGACGATCCGTAGCCACACTCCAGGGCCCCTGCGCATCATCAGAAACGAACCATACGCCGTTATCCACCGTATAAAATCGCCCATTGGGTGTGCGGATAACGGTCGACGAGGTATTGACTGCATATTGCAGGTTGGTTCCGTCGATATCGGTGAACTTGGGACGACCATCGTAATTCACCTGGGTAGTGGCAGTATTGCGATCCACTTTGGCGGTCTGGGGAATTTCAGCATCCATTACCGCATCGCGGGCCTCATCGGTACCGGCTACGCTGGACAGCACGTTATCTTTTTGCGATCCCGGAGGGATTTTGGCAAAATCAGCCGGCAGATGATCGGCGGGCACAAAGGTCCAGTTGTCGCTTTTGAGGTTTTTGGTCTGGTACCAGCGGCCGGAGATCAATACGAAATACTGCTGGGAGTTCTCGTCCATGAAAATATCGTTGTTGGAATTACTCATGAAGAGTAGATTGGTCCCCTGAACCGGAGTAAAATTCGGTTCACCCGTACTTTGGATCAGTTCTGCAGGAACGGTGCTGACGATGATATTCGAAACAGGATTAGTCTGATCGCTGCCCTGGTTGTTTCCGGCGTTCTGATTATTGTTCTTGTTGCTGTTTGCGGCCTGCGCCTTTGCAATAAGCTCCTGTTCGATATTGCTCAGGTTTGAAGGGACCTGACCGTTGGTATATTGATAGGGGCCTGTGGCTGATGGCGCAACATACCAATGTTTAGCCCCGTAGAGGTAGAACTGACCATCGTTGTTTTTGATAATGGTGAAGGGAGTATTCATCACCACATCGAGATTCCAGTCCGTGTTGTGTTGCAGCTTCGGCTCGCCATCGATCAGCACCAGCATGCTCGGCGCGGTAGTAAAGATCACTTTGGGCGCCTTGGTAGAAATATTCTGTGCAAGCTGATTCTCCTGCTTGGTTTGATCCAGGGAAGTGAGTACATCGTCTAATGAAATGGAGCCCACGGCAGCGGGAAACTGG
>DASZRP010000226.1:0-8249 GCA_035548895.1 Puia sp.
ATCCTGGATAATAAGGAAGAGCTGCAGCAATACAAACGCTCCGTAAAAGTGCCTTTTAAGCTGGGTATCCGCGTAGCTGCGGAAGAAGAGCCCACTTTTCCCTTTTATACCTCCAGGCTCGGATTTCGCGCGCGCGACGTGCTGGAATTCTATGTCGATAAGATCGAGGGCAACGAAGACCGGTTCCAGCTAAAGATGCTGCATATCTTTCTGAACAAGGGGATCAAAGATGATATTTATTACTGGAGCGAGCTCAATAAGGTCATCAATCTCTATTGCCAGTTAAAGAAGATCTGCCCCGAGCTGGACTCGATCAATATCGGCGGCGGCTTCCCCATTAAGCATTCCCTTGGGTTTGAATACGATTACCAGTTCATGATCAATGAAATTGTGGGCAATATCAAGAAAGCCTGCAAGCGGAATCATGTGCCCATGCCGAATATCTTCACTGAATTCGGCAGCTATACGGTGGGAGAGAGCATGGCGCATATTTATAGCGTCGTGGGACAGAAAATGCAGAACGACCGCGAGATCTGGTATATGATCGATTCTTCTTTCATCACCACGCTGCCCGATACCTGGGGAATCGGCGAACGTTTCCTGATGCTGCCCATCAACAAATGGGATGTGGAATACCAGCGTGTCGTGCTGGGGGGAATTACCTGCGACAGCCACGACTATTACGATTCAGAAGAGCATATTAACGAAGTCTTCCTGCCCAAGCTGAATAATGGTGAACCGCTTTACCTGGGCTTCTTTCATACCGGCGCTTACCAGGACCAGATCAGCGGTTATGGAGGCATAAAACACTGTCTGATCCCTTCTCCCAAGCATGTGCTGATGAACTACGATAAAAACGGGAAACTGGTGGATTGGCTTTTCGCCAAGGAACAGACGGCTCAAAGCATGCTGAAAATATTGGGGTATAAATAGGATCTTCCTATTTATTTCAGCTTGTATTTCTTGGTGACCTTTTTGCTGTTGAAATACTCGTTCAGCTGCTCTTCGGTCATGCTGGTGTTCTCGTCGCTTGGCACATCGATCAACTGGATCTGAATCTGCTTCATTTCATCTTTCAGCTTGTTGATCTTCTTGACGATATCCATGTCCTTGGTATCGGTGCTCAATGCATTCTCATGCAATTGGTATTCGAGACGCTTGATGGAGGAACGCACCAGCGAAGCTGCATTTTGCTCGGCAGACTTGGTCGGCGCAACGGCCTCTTTTACCGGTACCAGGGCTACCCCCGCGCTGGGCAGTATCTTACCGATATTCTGAGCCTCCAGGCTGGCCGATGAAGAAAAAGCGGTACCGCCAACGGCTGTCGAGGCAGAAGTCATGTCGAAAGTAGTACGCGTGCCTTTGTTATTTTTGATCTTCTTATCCAGCTGAACAAAAGAATACTTCAGCTGAAGCACATAGGTGGAAACCGTTTTCACCGTGCGCTGATATTCCTGCAGCATGACCGGGTAATTGAGCGCATCCTTTACAACGACTCTTACTATAGCAGTGTCTTTCGCGAAGAACTTATTCATGCCGACAAAATTCAGCAGGACCAGCTTCTGCTTTACGCTGTCTCCGTCCCTAATAAAATCATATCCCGGACTCCAGCTAAACTCATCGTCGCACTTCTTGACCGTGGAATAATTCTTTAATGGCATGTTGGAATAGAAGCTGATTGTTTCGACCGGGAAGCTGCCTTCCTCGCATTCGATCCTGAAATTCACGGTATCTCCTTCCTCGATAAACAACATGCTGGTCACCGATGGCTTCAATCGCGAAGGAATGATATCGGTCGTGAAAAAAAGCAGGGTGAAAGAAGTATCGACTTTCTCATTCGGGTCATGCAGATTCTGTACGCCGACCGCCACTTTATAGGGATAATCGTATTTGAGCTTGCCGGAAAGAAAATATGATTTATCCGCCTTGAAGGTCAGCAGGCCATTGTCCTTATTGATCTTCAGACCGACGGGAGAATTTCTCAGGTACCAGAAATAGTGAGAAGGATTCTTATTAATCTCCAGCGTGTAGTACATGGTGGAATCCACATGCAGCGTGATATAGGGATTCAGGTTGCGGATACGGAGCACCGTATCTTCCAGCTGGCGGAGGGAGTCTATATCCATACTCGAGCGCAGGGAATCGAGCACAGTTCTCCGAATGGAATCCACCACGGAGGGTATTCGGGTATTCGGGGTCTGACTAAAACAGGGGATACTGATCAGCATCCCAAGTGTAACCATTCCAATAAAAGCAAAACGCAGGGTTTTATTCATGGATAGACAACCTGGGAAAAAAATTTAGGCCCGAAATTACTTCAACAACGTTGAACCGCAAAGCGATATGAAAAGAAAATCCCGCCCAGGAATGAGCGGGACCGTAAAAACCAACTGCATGTAAGCGCTTTACAAACGATTCTTAATTAGTCGATATTGATTTGGCGCGCGGCCTGCTTCACTTCTTCCTTCTTGGGAAGCAGCAGTTTTAACAAACCGTTTTCATATTTTGCCTGGATGTTGTTCACATCAACACCATCTTCAACAGAGAAACTGCGTTTGAAGCTCCGTGTGGAAAACTCGCGGCTGATGGTCTTGTAACCTTCTTTCACGGCTTCTTCCTTCTTCTCATAGCTGACGGTCAGCAGACCCTGTTCGACCTGAATTTTGAAATCTTCCTTGGAAAGACCGGGAGCTTTCAATTCGAGGTGATAGGCATCGGCCGTTTCGTGAATATTCGTTTCAGGAAACTGAAAAGCGTCAAATCCAAATGATTTTACTGCAGCAGGGAATTCGTTCAGGAAATCGCTGAATAAACCCCGGTAAGGCCTGTTGTTTACTTTTACGAGTGTCATAGTTTTATTCGTTTAGTGAGTTTTGCAATGATTGCGGTCTGGTTAAAACAAAGGATGTACCATGCCGGAATTCATCGGAAACAGGCGACATTATGACTGAAATACGGCCATTGAAATGACATTATTACCGCTATGATGGGAGGGAATACGTCATAATGTTCAGTAAAACAATGAACTTTTTATCTAATTTTGCGTTGTTCTAAAAAACCAAAAAAAAATGTATCCGGCTAATATTGTTATCCCAATGAAAGAAGAGCTGACCGACAATGGGTTCAGCGAACTGGTTACCCCAGAAGAAGTTAAGAGCCAATTAGATAAGAAAGGAACCACCCTGGTGGTGATCAATTCCGTTTGCGGATGCTCTGCTGGCACGGCCCGTCCGGGTGTGTTGATGGCTGTGGCCAATACGAAAAAGAGGCCCGAACACCTGACGACCAGCTTTGCCGGCTTCGATATTGATGCGGTAAAAGCCCTCCGCGAACGTTTACTGCCTTATCCGCCTTCATCCCCGTCCGTGGCCTTGTTTAAGGATGGCGAACTGGTACATATGATTGAACGTCATCATATTGAAGGTCGTTCCGCTCAGATGATCGCCCAGAACCTGCTGGCCGCTTTCGAAGAATATTGTTAGAGAACATTCGCATAAATAAAGGATCTCCATCGTTATAAAAGGAGATCCTTTATTTATGAAATCCAACCAAAAGGCTGTTAAGTCACAACCCGTTACCCGCAAAGCTGAACCCGCTCAGCTTATTCCGCTCACTGCCATCGGCAGAAAGCTAATTGAAATCAAAAAGATCTCCGGCTCCGGCGAAATGACCGAAATTAATCTCGCGCTTTTCCGGCATTTGAAATAATAGTTGTACCTATTGACTGAATAGACGGGAATATGAAATTCCGTTCCGGTTCATAGGCCATGCTTTTTCATTTCAGAAATAAATTCCCGCAGTTAAATGTCTTCTGGGACCGGTATCTGCCATTCCAGGAAAGACTGGATGTGCCCGCCAAAACCAGGCTGCTGAACGAAGGGAAAAGATCGGAGCATTATATTTTTATTGAGCAAGGCTGCGTCCGGGTCTTCTTCAACAACAATGGCGTCGAAAAAAACGTGCAATTCTTTTTTGAGCAGGAGGGGCTGACTTCCTTCGAGAGTTTCGTAAACAATGTGCCCAGTCTCGTTACCATCGAAACCATTGAGCCTTCCGTAATTTATCTGCTGCATAAAAAATATGTGACTCAACTGCTGACCGAACTGGGGAAAGAACCGGAGTTTGTTCAAATGATACTGCAAATGTCTGCTGCGAGACAAACGCACTATATCAACGAATTTGTTTCCTTTATCCGCGACACGCCCGAACAACGTTATCAGCGTCTCCTGAAAGAAAGGCCGCACATCGTACAGCGGGTCCCGCAGCATCAAATTGCTTCCTACCTCGGCATCAGTTCGGTTCATCTGAGCCGAATTAAGTCAAAAATAGCTCACGGCAAGCCGCATTTCTGAACTTGATAACAAATGTTATCGTTGGCGGCCTGCCGCTGAACTTAACTTCGTTGAAAGAAAAGAAATGAAAGCAGCCGTTCTGTATCAACGCGAAGGACTACCGCAATACGCCGATGTTCCGGAGCCGATCGTTAAAAACGAGAATGAATTGCTTGTACGGGTGAAAGCGGTTGCCATCAAGCACTTCGATAAAAGCCGGGCCGGCGGCAAACACTATTCAACGAAGGAATCTAAGGAACCCGGCCGTATAATTGGCGGAGATGGCGTTTGCATGCTGGAGAACGGCGAGCGCATCTGGAGCCTGGGCGAAAGCGGCATGCTGGCTGAAAAAGCAACGATTGAAAAAGACCGGATCGTGAAACTGCCGGATAGAATCGACGACGCTATTGCGGCGGCATTGCCGAATGCCGTAATCGGAGCGGCAATGGCGCTTCGTTTCAAGGCGGATATTAAACCAGGGGATGTGGTGCTGGTCAATGGGGCGACCGGATTTACCGGCCGGGTGGCCGTGCAGATCGCCAAACACTATGGCGCAAAAAAAGTGATCGCCACCGGAAGGAATGCGGAATCATTAAAGGAATTGATAGCACTCGGCGCCGATGAAATTATTTCCCTGTCACAATCGGACGAAAGCTTCCAGGCAGCGATCCGGAAAATTCATTCTGAGACGCCCATCGATATTATCATCGACTACCTCTGGGGGCAGAGTGCTGAATTCATTTTAGCCTGTCTGAAAGGCGACGGTTCTTTCACTAATCGCATTCGCTATGTATCCGTCGGCAGCGTAACTGGCGATCTCATACAGCTATCGGCAGTCAACCTTCGCAGCGTAAATCTCCAGCTAACAGGTTCCGGCCTGGGCGCCTGGTCGAAAGAGCAGGTCGGCCAGCTCTTCAATGAAATCCTGCCCGAAATGTTTCAGTTGGCCGCAACCGGTAAACTCCAGGTACAAACCGTTACGGTTAAACTCGATCAGATCGGGGATCTGTGGAATGTTGAAGTTCCCGGTGGTCAGCGACTGGTAGTATGTATATGAAATGACCTACCAGAAATGAATTCCATTCTTGTTTCCAACATCCGGTGGAGTAGGGGATTTGAATTTTGATTTATTTTGAATAAGGCGACGTGCGATGTATATTTAAGTGTTGGCGATAAGCCATGTCAACCCTTAATTCTACTATGTATTCCAAATTGACAACCCTGTTAATTCCTCTTTTTATTTTGACAGTTCACGCTTCCTGCCAAAACACAAATCCATCGATAGAGAAAGGCAAACAAATTGATACGACTAAATCTTCGACAGAAATTTTTTTCAAACAGGTTATGCAGCTCGACGAATTCAAGCAAGAGCAAATACGCATAGACTCGATAAAAAAAGCTTCAGGACTTTCCGTTAAATTTCATGTTGATATTGTAGACAGTTCCTTTTTGACAGAGGACAAAGGAAAAAATATTTCGCTTGCATTTATAAATGAAGATTATCCGTACGACCCCAATCGGACTATATACACGATTAAGTTTGACAAAGACAAACAAAAAATAATTTCAGTAGACAAAGACAAAAAGCAATTCGAGCAGTCTGATGATGCATTGCCCAAAGACATTCCTCTTCCTCAAAAAAACAATTGACAAAAAAACTTACAACCAACATTGGCATTGGCGTTATTTCGGCGGACAGACAAGGCAGCCTCAGAACCACCTGTATATCATCTATAGTTCCGTCCGGACGTTATGAATTGGGCTATAGAATTCACGATGACTTTTATATCTTTATTAAGCATTTGTACCAGGCAGACGAATTTCAAATTCCGCCACAAACACAAATGCTCGACCGTTGTGCGCCATATTTTTTACTATGAGTTGTGTTTTGACAAATCACTGATGGGCGCACAGCATTGCATTGGCGGCTATTGACAGTCCGCTTATTCAACGCGAGACATTAAGTTTATGCTACGACCAAAACAACTCATAATTCCTCTCCTGGCGTTCATATTCTGTTCCTGCAACAACAGCAGTAAATATCCTTACGCCATCAAGGATTTTTCAGGAAAGCTTCAACCATATTTGGTAAGAATGGTTCAGCAAGGAATCGTCATGGGAAGCGACAGCGCTTTGCGCAACATGGCAACCGATGCGGAACTTGAACGTCTTGGCAGGTCAGAGCATCCCATACTTCGTGCTGCTGCTTTCCGTGAAATGTTGAAACGCAAGTCCTTTAATCATTTCGACATAATAATGCACCATCTGGACGACACCGCCCTCGTTTTCACGGACGCCGGTGAGTTTGGGATTTGGGACCGAACCGTGTCGGATGACATTTTGCAGGAAGCAGAATGGAAAACACAGGAAGCAAAAAGCAAAACGATTGACGAAGTTCTTATTAAACACAACTACTTACGGTCTGCTTATATCGTTCTCAAAGGATTGGAGCCGCAAGAAAAATATTACTCCTTCATTAAGGATATGGCAACACGTCCACGGCGCTTAGACCCCTACGAAGGTTATGAACTGGGATTCGGTGACATTGAATATGCCCTTTATGGACTTGCTAAGTTCAGAAAAAGGGGAGATGCGAAAGTTATAAAGAGTAGATTGATGGAACATGCTCGGAAATTAAGCGATATATCATTTCAGTTCATGACGGAATACCCGGATACCGCTTATTTTGATGTTTTGCAGAAGTATTATCGCCGGCAGTTTTATAAGTTCTCAGGAAACCGACCGCATGGTTTTACCGGGTTTCCTGCAGACAGAGCAGCTCCCGAAGATTTTATTCAGGCGTTAGTAGTCCAACAAAGCGATCAAAGCGCAAAGCTTTTGGACACTATGCTTATCAACTTGCCAAAGCACACATGTCTGCCAGACGAAGAAACAATTGTTAATGAAGTTATAACTGCCATCTGGGAGCACCCTTGCCCCGCCTATACAAAACTTCGGGAGAAAATTAAAACGAAAGCCAAAGAACTTGCGAAGTTGCAGATAAGCTTCCTAATGGACACGTCGGCCATGCATACGAACACAACCGAAAGAACTTTTCGTTGGTATTAACCCTAAAGGATAAACAGCAGCTAACAGTGCATTGGCGAATATGGCAGACCAACGAAAAAGTCATCAGCTTAAGCGTAAGTATCAGCGGTGGCTCAAGCTGACGGAATAAGGATCAACAATAGAAATAATGATCAACATCATTAACTTTATACAGCATTGGTTTGGGGCAGAGAGTGAAAAATATTGGGAACAAATTGAATTAGAGGTTTGTTGGGGATTTCAGATTCAGCCAGGTATCAAATGGAAAGAGGGATTATCTGAACAACAGTTAAATGATTTTCAGAAAAAATTAAGATTGCAATTCCCTGAATCATTGAAGAACTTTTATAAAATGATGAACGGACTAGACAAGCCTGGCTTAAATAATAATGGTAATGAAAAAGACGTTGAATTCAGTCCAACCTTTTACTCATACCCTGATGATATTGAAAAAATGAAATCCAAAATCCAATGGATTTTGGAAGACAATGCAGTGACAAACGAAGCAATTCGGGAATTAAACATACCTTCTATAGTTCCATATTATGCACACAGGTTTTTGATTATAGATAAAGAGGAACTCGTACTTTCCATGTACGGCAGTGACATCATATTCTGGGCTGATAACCTGTCTAAAGGAGTCGCCACTGACATATTTCATAATCGTTATAAAGTTGACACGGTAAAAGTTGATGCAAATTCCTTTTGAAATAAAAAGGTGCTGTATTTAGAAAAAATCAATAGCGAGACTTTGTGAAACAGTAAAGTACCGTAGCCAACATTCGGCCTGGCAATCTGGCTGGGAAGAAGGAACATAGAATACCGTCACATCGCCAATGCTTAAACGTTGCACATTAACTGGTAAAATTG
>DASZRP010000227.1:0-19580 GCA_035548895.1 Puia sp.
TTGCCTATACGGTTACCTTTGCCATCAGGCGGAGCTTGTGCGCTCAGGTTGATCGTTAATTATGGTTAGCGGTTAGCGGTATCTTTGTGGATCAGACTGACTTTATTATAAACTGGCTGTTCCACCGGAAGTCCGTTAGCCGTTCACCGTAAACCGATATCATAATCGCATTTAATGAATATCTCCGATCCCGCATTTAACTACGATCAGCATGGCAGCCGCTATTCCGGTTACCGGCGAACCGACCCGCGCATCGCCGCGCATGTCTGGCAGGCGCTGGGTCAGGCGAAGACCGTACTGAATGTAGGCGCCGGTGCTGGTTCCTATGAACCGGAGGATCGTTATGTGGTAGCTGTTGAACCCTCGCCTGTGATGCGTGCGCAACGTCAGGCCGCAGGTCGCGTGCCGGCCATTAATGCTAAAGCCGATAACCTGCCGTTCGACGATCAGAGCTTCGATGCCTCAATGGCCATCGTTACGGTTCACCACTGGCCCGATATGCGCAAGGGACTTCAGGAACTCCGAAGGGTAACCCGCCACCAGGTGGTGGTGATGACCTTCGATCCTGAAGCCTTAGGCGATTTCTGGAATGTTCATTATTTCCCCGAAGTGATCGACGTAGAGCGGGCGCGTTATCCTTCCATTGAATTTATTACCGGCGTATTAGGCGGCCGTTCCGAAGTGAAGACCATTCCCATTCCTTTTGACTGCGTGGATGGATTCCAGGAGGCATTTTACGGCCGACCCGAAGCCTTTCTCGATCCGCAGGTGCGTCTCAATCAGTCGGCCTGGGGATTTTTGGATGAAGGTCAGGAGAAGATCATCGTGGAACGGCTCGAAAAAGATCTTCGTTCCGGGGAATGGGACAGGCGATACGGTTACCTTCGCCATCAGGCGGAATTTGTGTGTGCGTTACGTTTGGTTATTAACTATTGATGACAGATGATGGATGACAGACTTTTAGTGAGCCAGGCTGCTTGTAGTAAGTCGGCTTAATGCTCAAAAGAGGCCATCTACTGTCATCTGTCAACTGTCATCTAACTAAAATGAAACCCTTTCTCATGACACTCTTGATTGCCGGAATCTTCCCCGCGCGGGCTCAGCATAAGCCGCTGCAGGTCGGAGATTCCATTCCGCTTTTTTCTCTGAAAGATCAGCATGACTCGCTTTTTAATGTGGCCGATTATATCGGCAAGCATATCCTGGTGATCTATTTCTATCCGAAAGACGAGAGCTCGGTCTGCACAAAGGAAGCCTGCGCCTTTCGTGACAGCTACACGGAGTTCACCAAAGCCGGCGCGCTGGTGATCGGCATCAACGCCGCGCCGGTGAGCACGCACCGGAAGTTCCAGGAGAACCATCAGCTGCCTTTTATCCTCCTGAGCGATCCCGACAATAAAGTGTTGAAGCAGTTCGGCGTGAAGTCTAAATTCTTCATCAGCGGACGCGAGACCTTTGTTGTCGATAAGTCGGGAAAGATCCGGTTTACCTACGATTCATTCACGAACGGCCCGGCGCATGAGGAAGAGGCGTTGAAAGCCATTGAAAAGATGACGGATGATAGATGACAGATGACAGTAAAAGAAGCCTTTTGAGCATAAGGCGAACTTATTACAGGTGGTCTGATTCACTGAAAACCTGTCATCCGTCATCTATCATCTGTCATCTATTCTTATTAAAGATCTTCCCCGCATGCCCGTCCTCGTTGCCTGCCTTATAGTAGCTGCGGAAGTATTCGTCGGCCGATAGTGCGCCGCTGCCCTTCACCGCAAAGAAGATCAGGCCGATCAGCACCAGCACCGAGAGCACCAGCTCAAAGGAATCTGCTGCACGGATATTAACGAAGAAGGCGATGATCAGGATCGGGATCTGCACAATGCAGGAACTGCGTGTAAATAAACCGCAGGCGATGAAGAGCCCGCCTAACAAATGAATGCAGGCTACGAGGAATGACCATACGTTCAGGTTCTGGGAGAAGGTCTCCACGCCCGTTCGCTCAATCATGGTCTTCAGTATCGTGCGGTCGTAGATAAAGCTGATCCCCTTGAACAGCAGTACCAGCCCTAATATAATTCTGAAAACCGTGAACCAGCGCGGCTGGTTGTTCGTCTTTTCGGTAATGTTTGTTTCCTGCATGACTCAGCGTTTTACAGTTATTGTATGTCAACCATCAGGCGGAGAATGGCAAAGCCTCTTTGTCCTCCGTTATGAAAAGGAACGGCGACCTCGCCGGCCGAGATGCGTCGCGCCTGTTGAAAATCCATCGTGCGGTTCAGCTTCCAGAAGATCAGGGCATCGCCTGTGGGCTGGCCGCGACGGTCGAGGGTAGTGGTGGTACTGGTTTCGCCGGATCGGGTAAGGGGGCTGTTATAAATGAAGAATATTTTACGATGAACCGGGAATACCAGGTAGGAGAGCGCCGGGTTATTGAGCTCGGTGGTTTGCTCGGTATTGATCGTGCCGCTCCAACTGCTGTCGCTCCGGTTCACCGGAAAATAATACATGCTCAGGTTGCCCCGGTTAAAAATGCTTTGCACGCCCTGCAGGCCGTTCCGGTAGGCATAGTCGTTATAGTCATGGCGTGTGGCGATCGCCTGCTGCTCCGAGAAGGCAGCCATGAAATAAACGGGATCGCCAGGCTCCAGGTCGGTAGTCTGCTCCAGGCTTGCGTCTACAGGTCTTCCATATTCCTTCAGCAGCATATAGCCTTCGTCGGAAATGGCCATGAAAGCGGCATTGCTCAGGTTCTGATTTTTCAGCCTGCCGGCTAATGAATTGAAATGATAGCAGGAATCGAATTCAAAGCGGTCGTTTGTCATCGAGTAACGCGTCACGGCAACGCTTTTCAGGGTGGTATGGCGATAACCCGAAAGCAAACCGACGCTCATGCTTTGCTGTTCGTTGTCGATCGACATGGCAATGTCTTCCATCGTGTAGCCCGGGGAGAGCGGAATCTCGCGATACTCAATATTAGTACCATTGGGGCCGATATGGAAGAAGAGAAAATTCCGGTTTGTCCGGGAAGGAGAGGCCATGAACCAGGAACCGTCATTGGCCAGCTTCACCGGCAGGTTGTCGAAGCTTTCTCCCGGGAAAGCAATATCGTCGTCCTGAATGCAGGGCTGGCTGAAATAGGGGTGTTCGATCACGGTATGATAAATCATTTTCCAGTCGGCATTGAACAGTATGGTATGCAAACGTTGTTCCGGCATCTCGCCAGGCTCGAAAGCCAGCAGTAGCACGCGCGACAGGTCGGCCGAGCGGATCAGCAGAACGCCAGAGGGGTTAACGGTGAACGGTAGACGGTCGACGGACATAGAAAGATAATCGTTGTCGGTTCCTGCCGAATAACGGTTCACAAAAATGCCCGTGCCTCCGTCCACTGCGGAAAGGACTAATTGATCGAAATGATCTTTGCCCGCGACCAGGTATTCTTTGATGATGCCTTTGCGGTCGGGCGCAACGATCTCTTTCACCGGGTTCAGCCGCTCATCGTAAGCGATAAAGCTTTGCTTTTTCAGATCGTAATCCGTTTCGTGCTGGCGGTATGCTTTTCGGATCTGTTCTTTCTCGACCCAGTAGTAATTGCCCGATCTGCCGATCACCTCGAAATCGTCGGGCGCACGCTGGTTGATATACGGAGAATAACTCACCTGCTGTGCGAGGGCGAAGCCCGGAAGCAGGAGGGCAAGCGGAAGGCCATATCGTAGTTTCCCGGCCACGGCTCCAAAACACCCATAAGTTAAGACAATTTTCCGAGGGCTGACAAACCATCAGTTCATTGCCGGGACGCCGAGAATTTCTCTTCGTTGAACCGGTCCGTGCCGCCGCGGGGGATCGAGAGCGACTGCCAGTTTTCGCCGCAGATCATTTTGCCGAGGAATACGATTTGTCCCACATGATAAGCATAATGGGTAAGCTGCCGGTTGATGGCTTCCAGCACGGTATGCTTTTCGTTACGGATATAGATGATCCGGTCCAGGTCGGTCGCAGTCAGGGGATTGAGCGCATCGAACAGGCAGGCCCATCCCGCATTCCATCGGTTCATCAGATCGTCGCGTGTATTGATATCGTTATCGAACTCCGCTTCGCGCTGGCGCCAGGGCTTTTCCCCGTCGGAATCCAGGAAACCGGTGAACCGGGATAGCATATTTCCCCAGAGATGCTTGACGATAGTGCTCACGCTGTTGCTTTCGGAATTGTAAGCCCAGAACAGCTTCTCTTCCGGGATCTGGCTCATTGCCTTTTCCCCTAACAGTTTATACTGGGTGAACTGTTTTTTAGCGCTTTCGAGATACTGGTCGTACATGAGTGCTGAGCATTTAAATTTATTCTAATGGGTCTGTACGCTGAAATCCTGGTCAGGAAAAGAGGACGTTTCAGGAACCTTTATCCGGTTGAAACCGTGTTGTGTAGCCTGGTGGCAGGAATTGCAGGTTTCGGTCAATACGAAATAATTCCTGTTGAACGTGGAAAGGTTCTTGTTTTTGATTGACCCGGCGAGACTGTCTAAGGCCGGGGAGATCATCGGCAGGTCGCGGACCTCGGGCCTGTCCTGGCAGTAATGGTTGATATCGTCTAAGGCCTCCATGATCTCGTGAATTTCGAAGTCGGCCAGCGCCCAGTTCTGGTTTTTACCGGCGAACCAGAGCTTTTCGTGGTGGAGCTGGATAGCGCTCATGAACTCGCCCAACCCTGGCCGGTAGCTGTTGGCGATGGTTTGCTGAAGACTATCGATCCTGGTTTTGAGCAGATTGATTTCCTGCGATTTAGGCTGTTGACAGGCCGCTGCAAAGAGCAGGATGCAACAGAAAGACAGACATTTCATTAGCGAAGATTTTGAAGATGTAAAATCACCCCGAAGACCGCTGACCTGGCCGCCGTTGGTCATAAAGTTACAAATACCTCACATTTTTGCTCTATCCTCCTGTTAACCAACAGCAAGCAGTCAAAAATATTTTCTTGGAGTACATGAAAACCTTTATCTTGCTTGTCAATTGGATAAATGAAAACATTTATTCTGTTGCTAATCACTGATCCTGCCCTGATTATATTCACCTAAATCCTTAACTGTGAATAAATACCTCTTACTAAGGGCAGGTAATAATGTATTTAATACCCGCTCCGTACTGGTTAAATTCCTGCTGATTATAAGTGTAAACCTTATCCTGGCCTCAGGCGCGATGGCTGCGAACCGTTATTGGGTGGCAGCAGGCCCTGGTAACTGGAGCGATCCCAGTAATTGGTCGAATGTTTCCGGGGGAGCCGGAGGCTTCTCGGCACCGGTTGCAGGCGATGTGGCTCATTTCGACGGTAACGGGCTTGGTAATTGTAATGTGGATGTCGCTGTTTCCGTGGGCCAGCTCAATGCGGCTGTAGGATACACGGGGACTATCAATCTTGGCGCGAACTCGCTCACCGAAACAGGAGCATTCACGCTTGCCGACGGCGTGTTCAATGTGGGTACCGGCACATTGACTGTCAACGCAGCGGCCAATTTTAGCGGGGGTATTTTCGATGGGGGATCGGGCATCACGACTATCTCAGGAAATGCAAATTTGACAGCCGGAGTATTTAATGGCGGAACGGGAAATATTAAGGTTTCCGGCAATTTTGTTAACAGCGGAACTGCTTTTACCTCCACCTCAGGTATACTGGAATTGAATAACAACGCGACTTTCATCAGCGGCACGGGAACCTTCGATGCCAATAATGGAACGGTCCGCCTCAATGCCGTGCCCCCGGTCAATCTGCCGGTAGCAGGGACCAGTCCCGTATTTTACAACCTGGAAATGGTGGGAGAAGGTGTGATTTATAGTTTCATATCAACCGGCGATATACAGGTAACCCACCTGCTCACGATTAGCGGGGCGGCGGCCAATATCATAAATACAGGAGTCTTCGATGTTTCCGGTGATATCAATATAACGAATACGGCAACGGGAGGAGGTGGTAATGCCGCGGCAACCATCAACCTGGTGGGTACGGCTAACCAGACTATTACGAGTACGGCGGCTTCCGGTCAGGGGGCTTTGCCGAACGTCAATATTCAGAAGACCAGTGGAACGCTTACCCTAAACGGTGTTATTTCTCTCACCCGCAACTGGACGGTAACCAGCGGAACCATAGATGCTGTTACCAATAGTTCAACAATCGCATTTTATTGCGTGAATAACAACATCACTTTTACCAGCAATGGTCAGACCTTCGATAACCTCGAAGTGGATGCCGACAGATTGACACCACAGGACGATCTTAACCTGGCTGGTGACCTGACTATTACGGGAGGCACTTCCAACCTGAGAGCCGGGACGCATACCATCAATCTTGGCGGCAATTTTACGGTGAATGGCGGAACCTTCACCTATCAGACGAGCACGGTAAACCTGAATGGTTCGGGACTGCAGACTATCACAGGGGTTCCGGGCGGTATTTTTTATAACCTTACTTCCAACAATAGTGGAGCAGGCGTTCAGTTGGGCAGCGGGATTACAGTACGCAATGCTCTCACGATGACGCAGGGCAATATCAACCTGAACAGTTTTACGCTCCAGTTGGGTTATGATGTAACCAATGGCGCGCGCGGAACACTGAATTATACCTCCGGTACCATGGTGGGTACGGGTTCTTTCACCCGTTATTTCAGTGCGGCTAATGTGCTCGTGGGGTCAACGCAAGGTCTTTTTCCCGTGGGGAATATCACTGACTACCGACCTTTTTATGTTTCCGCATCTGGCATAGGACTTGGCGGTACCATTACGGTCTCCTACCTGGATGCAGCAGGCAATACAAATGTGAATTTTTTCGATGGTGCTTCTAACGTACTGGTGCGCAAGAATGCCGGTTGGATGGTAACCACAGGGGGCGGACTTTCCGGTGGAACTTATAGTCTCAGTGGCCAGGGAACTGGTTTTGGCTTGGTTGCTGATGTCAACCACCTGCGTCTCACGCTTGCTAACGGCACGACCGGTTCGGCTGGAACCAATGGTGGTACGACGACCGACCCACAGGTAAACCGAACAACTGTAGGTTTAGCCGGGCTTACCAATACTTTTTACATTGCTTCAATCGACCCGGTAAATTCTCCGCTTCCCGTTACCCTCGTGGCATTTACAGCTACCCCGCAGAACGGGAAAGTGGTGTTGAACTGGGAAACCTCCGCAGAGATCAATAATGACTATTTTACGGTACAGCGCTCGGCCGACGCTACACGCTGGGATGATCTAGCCCGGGTGAATGGCAATGGCAATACCAGCACCGACTCCTGGTACACCGCTACCGACGCCACACCACTCTCCGGCATATCTTATTATCGCCTGAAACAGACAGATCTGGACGGGAATACTCATTTCTCTCCAATCCGTGCGGTTGATCTGTCCGCTGCCGCCGGCATCCATGCCTGGCCGAACCCGACAGTTGACTTCGTTTATGTAGGCGGTATCAAGGATCCGGACCATGCACAGATACTGCTGTTCAATGCAGTAGGTCAGCGCGTATCCGTTCCGACTTCACCGTCAGGAACCACGATGTCGCTGAATCTTTCCGGCCTCAACAAGGGTATTTACTATCTCATGATCATTCAGCCGAATAGTCAGCAAACACTGACCATTTCGAGGAGATAATAAAAGCTTTCACAATAGTCAACAGGGGAATTGATCATCAATTCCCCTGTTTGTTTTTTAGATGACAGATGGCAGATGACGGATGGCAGTCAATCCACTGATTATGAGTCAGGTTGATAGATTGCTGTCGATATATTTCGCAGAAAGTCTGTCATCTGTCATCGATCGGTACTGTCATCTGTCATCTATCATCTGTCATCCATTAGAAAATATCCCGTTACAGCCCATGCTATATGGAGATATTTTAAGAATTTTGCAGCCTCTTTTAAAATCTTATAATGAGCCAGCCCGCCACCTTGTTTGAGAAAGTATGGGACGCCCACGTGATCCGGAAGATCGAGGCAGGTCCCGATGTGTTGTTCATTGACCGTCATTTCGTTCATGAAGTGACCAGCCCCGTGGCTTTCCTGGGCCTGGAGAACCGGAAGCTGAACGTGCTTTTCCCGGAGCGGACCTTCGCCACGGCCGACCACAATACGCCGACTATCAACCAGCACCTGCCCGTGCAGGACCCGCTTTCCGCCAACCAGCTCAAAGCCCTGGAAAAGAACTCAACGAAATACGGTATTTCATACTGGGGACTGGGGAACCCGAAAAACGGGATCGTGCATGTGGTCGGGCCCGAGAACGGGATCACCCTGCCGGGAATGACCATCGTCTGCGGCGACTCGCATACCTCCACGCATGGCGCTTTCGGCGCCATCGCCTTCGGCATCGGCACTTCGGAAGTGGAGATGGTGCTTTCTTCCCAGTGCATCATGCAGCCCCGTCCAAAGAAAATGCGCATCAGCGTGAACGGGAAGCCAGGGAAAGGCGTTACCCCGAAGGATGTTGTTCTTTATATCATTTCTAAGCTGACCGCTGCCGGCGCTACGGGGTATTTTGTTGAATATGCCGGCGATGTGTTCGAAAATATGAGCATGGAAGGCCGGATGACGGTCTGCAATATGAGCATCGAGATGGGCGCTCGAGGCGGTATGATCGCGCCCGACGAGACCACATTTTCATATATCAAAGGCCGTGAGAAAGCACCCAAAGGAGCGGATTGGGATAAGTCGCTCGCTTACTGGAAAACACTGAAGACGGACGCCGGCGCGGTGTTCGATAAGGAATATCATTTCGACGCAAAAGATATTACGCCCATGATCACTTTCGGCACCAATCCCGGCATGGGGATCGGCATCGGCGAATCCATTCCCATGGCCGAAGGCAGCGGGGGCGGTAAGGCCAGCTACGAGAAATCGCTTCACTATATGGGCTTTCACGAGGCGGACAAGATGCTGGGCAAGCCGGTGGACTATGTCTTCATCGGCTCCTGCACCAACGGACGCATAGAAGACTTTCGCGCTTTCGCTTCTATCGTGAAAGGCCGTAAAAAAGCTGATCATGTCACAGCCTGGATCGTGCCCGGTTCACACCTCGTAGAGCAGCAGATCAAAGATGAAGGCATTCTCGATATACTCACGGAAGCCGGCTTCCAGCTTCGCCAGCCCGGCTGCTCCGCCTGCCTGGCCATGAACGACGATAAAATTCCCGCAGGGAAATACGCGGTGAGCACCAGCAACCGCAACTTCGAAGGGAGACAGGGACCCGGGGCGAGGACCATGCTGGCCAGTCCCCTGGCCGCCGCCGCCGCAGCCGTTACCGGCGTGGTGACCGATCCCAGGACCCTGATGGCAGATTGATGTATTTGATAACCCGGTTCAACAACTAACGAATTCAACATGGCTTACGACAAATTCACCATACTCAGGAGCACGGCAGTGCCGATGCCGATTGAGAATGTAGACACCGATCAGATCATACCGGCGCGCTTTCTCAAGGCGACCGAGAGAAAAGGTTTTGGCGATAATCTTTTCCGCGACTGGCGCTATGAAGCAGACGGTTCACCCAAAAAAGACTTTGTGCTGAACAATCCCGTTTACAGGGGGAAGATCCTCGTCGCCGGCCGCAATTTCGGCAGTGGCAGCAGTCGCGAACATGCAGCCTGGGCCATTTACGACTATGGTTTCCGCTGTGTGGTCTCCAGCTTCTTCGCGGATATCTTTAAAAATAATTCGCTGAACGTAGGCATCCTGCCCGTGACCGTGAGCCCGGAATTTCTGGACCGCATCTTTACGGCAATGGAAAAAGATCCTCATGCGGAACTGGAAGTGAACCTGCCGGAGCAGCGCATTACGATTTTGGCGACCAGTGAAAGCGAAAGCTTTGAGATCAACGGCTATAAGAAAAATAACCTGATGAACGGGTACGACGATATCGACTACTTGCAGGCTATGAAAAATGAGATCCGCAATTTCGCGGCCATCAGTCCCTATTAAAACCTTAGGCTATGTCACCTGCCCGGCGACCGGTTGAAATCATGGATACTACCCTGCGCGATGGGGAACAGACCAGCGGCGTGTCTTTCTCGCCTTCGGAAAAGCTGACCATTGCGCAATTGCTCCTTACGGAAGTGAAAGTGGATCGCATCGAGATCGCATCGGCCCGCGTGTCGGAAGGAGAGTTCGCCGCGGTAAAGGCAATCACCAAATGGGCAAAGGCAAACGGATTGATAGACCGCGTGGAAGTGCTCACCTTCGTCGACGGCGATGTTTCCGTGCAATGGATGCAACAGGCCGGCGCCAAAGTGATGAACCTGCTCACCAAGGGCTCGCTCAATCACCTCACGCATCAGCTGAAGAAAAAGCCGGAGCAGCATTTTGCAGAAGTCGGCGCCGTGATCGCCCTGGCGAAGAAGAAAGGTCTCGAGAGCAATGTGTATTTAGAAGACTGGAGCAACGGCATGCGTCATTCCAAGCAATACGTTTTCCAGTTCATCGACTTCCTGAAAGGCCAGCCGGTAAAAAGGATCATGCTGCCGGATACCCTGGGTATCCTCATGCCTTCGGAAGTGCGCGACTATGTATCTGAAATCGTACAGCGCTATCCCGATATTCATTTCGACCTGCATACCCATAATGATTATGATCTGGGCGCAGCCAATGTGCTGGAAGGCGTTCGCGCCGGGGCTCACGGCATTCATCTGACCATCAACGGCATGGGAGAGCGGGCAGGCAATACCGCCCTGGCCAGTGCGGTGGCTGTGCTGAATGATTTTGTGCCGGAAGTGAAGACTAACGTTGACGAAACATCGCTTTATCGCGTCAGCAAGCTCGTGGAAACTTTCTCGGGTATCCGCATACCGGCCAACAAGCCGGTAGTGGGAGAGAACGTATTTACGCAGACCGCGGGTATCCATGCCGACGGCGATAAAAAGAACAAGCTCTATTTCAGCGACCTGATGCCCGAACGCTTCGGCCGCCAGCGCCGTTACGCGCTGGGAAAGACCAGCGGCAAGGCGAATATCGAAAACAACCTGCAGCAGCTTGGCATCCAGCTGCCCGATGCCGATCTGAAGAAAGTAACCCAGCGCATCATCGAACTCGGCGACCGCAAGGAAGTGCTGACCCAGGCCGATCTGCCCTATATCATTTCCGACGTGCTCGACAGCAACCGGATTCAGGAAAAAGTGATCATCGAGAACTACGCGCTGAACCATACCAAGAACTTTCAACCTTCGGTCAGCCTCCGCGCTTCCATCAACGGCCAGCTTTTCGAAGAGCACGCTACAGGTGACGGACAATATGATGCATTCATGAATGCGCTGAAGAAAGTGTATAAGAAGATCAAACAGGAATTGCCGGCGCTGACCGATTATGCCGTGCGCATTCCGCCGGGCGGCAAGAGCGACGCGCTCTGCGAAACGGTGATCACCTGGACCTATAATAATCACGAGTTTAAAACGCGGGGGCTGGACAGCGACCAGACCGTGTCGGCCATCAAGGCGACACAAAAAATGCTGAACCTGATTTAATTCAAACCATTTATTTATACGCATGGCAAGCAAGCATATCTTAATCGTACCCGGCGACGGCATCGGACAGGAAGTAACAGCAGCAGGAAAAAGAGTGTTGGACAGGATCGCGGAGAAATTCGGTCACCGCTTTACTTACGATGAAGCGCTGATCGGACATGTAGCGATCGAAGCCACCGGCAATCCCCTGCCCGACGAATCGCTGGAGAAGATGAGAAAATCGGACGCCGTATTGTTCGGCGCCGTGGGCCATCCGAAATACGATAACGATCCTTCGGCTAAAGTACGCCCCGAACAGGGCCTGCTGAAAATGCGTAAAGAGCTTGGTCTATATGCCAATCTCCGTCCCATTAAACTCTTCGACGAACTGCTCGGTGCTTCGAGCATCAAGCCGGAAATACTGAAGGGTGCGGACATTCTTTTCTTCCGTGAACTGACCGGTGATATTTATTTCGGCGAGAAGGGAAGGAAGAACAATGGCGACACGGCTTATGATGTTGCTGAATACAGCCGTTATGAGGTGGAGCGCATCGCGCGTAAAGCCTTCGAGGCAGCTCGTACGCGGAAAAAGAAACTGTGCTCGGTCGACAAGGCTAATGTGATCGAGACTTCCCGGCTCTGGCGTGAAGTGATCCAGCAGGTCGCGAAAGATTATCCCGACATCCAGGTGGAGCACCAGTTCGTCGATGCCACCGCCATGCTGCTCATTAAAGACCCGCGTCGTTTCGACGTGGTCGTTACCGCCAATCTCTTTGGCGATATCCTGACCGACGAAGCCTCTCAGATCGCCGGCTCCATGGGCATGCTTGCTTCGGCTTCTATTGGCGATGGTACCGGAGTGTATGAACCCATTCATGGATCCGCGCACGATATTACGGGGAAAGGCGTAGCCAATCCGCTGGCTTCAATTTTATCGGCCGCCCTGCTGCTCGATATTTCCTTTGGCATGAAAAAAGAATCGGAGACGATCATTGCAGCGGTGGACCAGGTGCTCAAGGCCGGCTTCCGCACCCGAGATATCGCCGACGCGCAGACAGCTCCGGAGAAGATACTGGGCACCGAAGCGATGGGGAGTGCGGTGTTGAAATTTATTTAGCGATCAGTTCTCGCCCTGTTCGATCTGCGCCACTTCATATTTGTTTTTGCCATCCATCTGAACGGGTTGGTAATAGGTTTCGCCAACTTTTACATAGGTCTGGTCGCCGACCTTCACTTCCTGTCCGCCTTCCGGCAGATTATCCACCACAGCGCCGGCTGGTGGCGCAACGACTGTATACTTGGTGCCCGACTTCTCATAATATGACCCGCCGTAATAATAATTCGTCGTGTTGTTCACGACGACCGTTTGCGCGCTGCTCGGTATGGTTGTCACCGTTCCTCCGACAGGCGCCGTAACTACCGTATAGCCTCCGTTTGATGCGCTGTACCATACGCCCTGATCATAGTGGTATTGAGCGTCGGCAACCGCCACTACGATCGCTGTTGTGGCCAGTGCAGCGACAAAGAATCCCCAGGGGTGCCAGACCGGCCCCCAGCCTACAAAAGGCACAAAGGGATGATAGAAATAGGGGTGATAACAATAGTAGCGGGCGCCTCCGTAAACATAGGGTGGTCGCCGGTAGGTGTTGATGGGATTGGGACGCACGACCGTATTCCGGTTCACCACATTGGTATTGTGGCTATTGTTCACATTGATGTTGACCGTATTCCCGCTGATATTTGTGTTACCGCTGTTACGGGTATTGCCGCTGTTGCGGTTACTGATATTGTTGTTGTTGGTACGGTTTCCGATATTTCCGCTATTATTATTGTTCGTCCGGTTGCTGAAATTATTATTGGCATTGCCGTTATTGCGATTCCCCATATTATTGTTTCGGGTCGATCCGGAGAGATTGCTGCTGCCACGGTCCGGTGAGCGAAAACTGCCGCCGTTGATAGACCGGTTGCTGCCTCCGCCTCCCCGCTGAATTCCACCACCACCGCCACCCATGCGACCGGAAGCGCCATGCCCCATGCGCTGCGCCTGAGCATCGAAGCTGATTATCGCAGCCGACAAAAAGAAAATAAAGAAGACCCGGTATTGATATGTTCTCGTTTTCATGATTTTTAGTTTGAAGGATTAACGTTCGCCTTTTGCCATCATGTAGACCTGTCTTGCCCCCGGCGGCGGCGTGAAGTCGAACATGGCCGATGGCAGCACCGGGTTGATCTGCCAGTCGGAGAAAACAGCAAAATACTGAGGCGAGCCGGGCTGATTTTTATAGGTAATGAGAAACCGGGCCGGCAGCAGAAACTCGTCATTGCTGAGCCAGATCTGGTAGTTCATTTTTTTACCGATGGCCAATATGTCGAAGTATTCTTTTCCGTCTATTTCCGATTTACCCAGGAACCGCACCGTGTCGGCATCCTCCAGCAGATCGTCGGTAAATGCGGGATAGAAAAAATCGGCGGCCGGAAATTCAATACCGAAACGATTGTTCATGGTGTCGATCATCTGGAGCGTGGTGGGCGGCGCACTCAGCAGGCCGTAATTGTGTTCATCGAAAGAATAATAGCTCAGTTGGGAACCGTTATACATCATCTGGTGATGCCCCCTTCGCCCATGGGCATTGATCAGCATTTTGTCCGGCCCGCTCATGTAAACATGATAGTCGGAAAATTCCTTTACCAGCATATTGAGCGTATCGGTCATGTCGACCGCGGTATGCAGACGATAGCTGCAGGATTCCAGCCCGCCGATAATATCCGACATGCGGTCGAGCAGGGCAATGGCCGTGCTGTCATGCCGCTTTGCCTGAGCGAGAACGCCGGAACCGGCGATGAGGCAGGCCAGAACAATAGTGATTTTTTTCATGTAAAACGATTTAAACGGGCAGTGGTCAGCAGCGGAAACTGCCTTTAAGTTAGACACTTTTGAAATGACATTCCGCCAATCTCCCGGATTATTTTTCACAAAACTATTACCTTCAATCATCCACCGTCAACTCAAATTATGTCTTATTGCAAAGCAATCGAAAGGATGAGCGGTCCGCAGAAAGACCTGCACCAGGCTTACCACGACCGCCACTACGGTTTTCCCATACACGATGACAATGAATTATTTGGCCGTCTTATTATGGAGATCAACCAGGCGGGATTAAGTTGGGAAACCATTCTGAAAAAAGAAGCCGGCTTCCGGAAAGCCTACCGCGACTTCAATATCAGGAAGGTCGCTGCCTTCACCGAAAAAGACCGTGAACGCCTGATGAACGATGCGGGTATTATCCGCAACCGGTTGAAAATAAATGCGGCCATCGAGAATGCGCAGGCTATCCTGCAATTGCAGAAATCCCACGGCTCTTTCGAACAATGGCTGGAATCACACCATCCGAAAACGAAGGAGGAATGGGTGAAGCTGTTCAAAAAGACTTTCCGGTTTACCGGCGGAGAGATCGTGAATGAATTTCTTATGAGCACGGGCTATCTGCCCGGAGCGCATACGGCAGACTGTGTGATCTACAAGAAAATCATTAAGGCAAAACCACTCTGGCAGAAAGCCTGAAGTTCAACGTCAGTATGATCGGGTTCATTTCTGTCGTTTATACAAAGGTTTTTTTCTTTCTCAGAATACAAATCCGATATGGATCATATACCGGTAACCCAGGCTCCAGGTGCGGATATCGCCGTTGGCGTCGAAATGTTTGTCGGATAGCACATAGTTCATGCCGGGGAATTTCTGGGAAATTAATTGCTTTAAGGCATCCTGCAGTTGTTCTCTGCTTTCCGGGCTCAGGTTGCCGTCGCTACCCGCACTGAGATCATAATGCGAGAAGCCCGGGCCCACCAGCACGAAATCCAGCGCCAGCCTTTTCCACAAAATAAACTGGTAGCCGAGTTCCCCCCCCACGGTGAAGATCTGGAAATCAGTATTCGTGGTCACCACCTGGGCAGAATTGCTTCCCTGCTGATAATTCCATTGGTTGTTCCGCGTGAACCTGTTGTATGAAAAATAAGGGCCGATATATAGCCCATGGGGTGCGTTGTACTTGTTTTCTTTTGACAAATAAAAGCGATAGTCGGCGGAAAGATTAAACCCGGTGTTCTTCAGGTCCTTCGTCAGGTGAATGCTGTCGGTATTTATCGTAACGAATTTCGGCAAGCTGGCCGGTCCGATATTGATCGAAAAGCTCTGATGCGCGTTCACCACCCGTTCATAGCCAAAAACGATGTATTTGTCTATTCCGAACAGGAGCCCGCCCGACAGATTATACCGTATGATGTTCTTGCGTTCTTTCTCCGGTTTTTGCTGATCGGTTTGGCTGAACAACCGGCTGCATTGCGCGAGCAGTATCAGCATGATCAGCAATCTGGCAGACTTTTGCATAGGCTTGTTTTTATGGTTATTCCTTGATGCTCGTCCACGACATCGATGCCGTAAACGGATAGTTTACCAAAGAAAGACACTTTTGTGCACAACTAACCGCCATGCCGGCCGAAATATTTTTATTCCGGTTCACCCGAAAACATTTTGTATATTGAGAAAACAAAATTGCCTGCCATGTCTGCCGCGAAACCGTTAGCCCAAACTGAAATCACACCGCTGGCCAGCCTCGACGAATGGGAAGAAGACGTATTGAAGCGTTATCCCGAGCCCGATACCACCGCGAAGCAGAAAACGGAATACCGCAACTACGAAGCGCCGGTCCGGGACACGGTAAAGGAATTTTACAGGCTGAATCATACTTACCAGACCTACGAATTTGTAAAAGACAAACGCGCTGAATTCCTCCGGTTCAGCAAAAAGCAACTGCCGGTCTGGGAAGCTTTTCAGTTCCTGAACCAGCTCGTGGATGATTCCGATCCGGATACCGACCTCGACCAGTTTCAGCACCTGCTGCAGACTGCTGAAGCCATCCGGGCCGACGGTCACCCCGACTGGATGGTGATGGTGGGCCTTATTCACGATATGGGCAAAGTGCTCTGCCTTTTCGGTGAACCGCAGTGGGCCGTCGTGGGCGATACTTTCCCGGTGGGCTGCGCTCACTCCGGCAAGGTCGTTTATCCTGAATTCTTCGCGCTCAACCCGGATACCAAAGACCCGGCATTGAATACCACGCTGGGTGTTTATGAAAAGCATTGCGGGCTGAGAAACATTACCATGAGCTGGGGACATGACGAATATGTTTATCATCTCATGAAAGACAGTATGCCAGAATCGGCGCTTTACATGCTGCGCTATCATTCCTTTTACGCCTGGCACCGCGAGGGAGCATACGATTACCTGCTCGACGAGCACGACCGCGAGATGTTGAAATGGGTAAAATTGTTCAATCCTTACGATCTGTATTCCAAGAACCCGACCCCGCCTGACTGGAATAAGCTGAAGCCTTATTACGAAGACCTGGTGGCTAAATACCTGCCGGCGACGCTGAAGCTTTGATCCCCGTGTTCATTCATGATCCCTTAAACATCATCCTTGCATAAACTCCTGCCGGCTGATTACGTTGTATTCTTCATATATTTTGTCGTCGTCGCCACATACGGTTATTGGGTCTATCATAAGAAGAAATTCGCTTCCACCGATTCGAAGGATTTTTTTCTGGCTGAAGGTTCCCTTACCTGGTGGGCCATCGGCGCTTCTCTGATCGCTTCCAATATTTCCGCGGAACATTTTATCGGCATGTCGGGCTCGGGATTTGCGCTGGGGCTTGCTATCTCTACTTATGAATGGATGGCCGCAGCCACGCTGATCATCGTGGCGGTTTTTATTCTTCCCGTCTATTTGAAGAATAAGATCTTCACCATGCCGCAATTCCTTGCGCGGCGGTATAACGATTCCGTGAGCACCATCATGGCCATCTTCTGGCTGCTGGTTTATGTCTTTGTCAACCTTACGTCCATCATTTATCTCGGCGCGCTCGCTATTACGTCGATCTCGGATATTTCCTTTGGCTGGAGCGTTGCGGGGCTCAGTGTATTTTCTGTCATTGTTACCCTGGGCGGCATGAAAGTGATCGGCTATACCGACGTGATCCAGGTAGCGGTGCTCATTGTGGGCGGACTCGTCACCACCTATCTCGCACTGAACCTGCTTTCCGAACATTTTGGCTACGGCGGGAATATCCTGAAAGCTATTTCGCTCCTGCGCAAGGAAGCGCCGGAACATTTTCACATGATCTTTCATAAGGGTCATCCCTACTATCAGGACCTGCCCGGCCTTTCGGTACTGATCGGCGGCATGTGGATCAACAACCTGGCTTACTGGGGCTGCAATCAATACATCATTCAGCGGGCATTGGGCGCTAACCTGAAAACGGCACGGAGCGGAATTCTCTTTGCGGCCTTTCTGAAGCTGCTGGTCCCCGTTATCGTGGTGATTCCGGGCATTACGATGTATGTGCTGCATAAGAACGGTCTTTTTCACCAGAAGATGATGCAAAACGGCGTCATCAAACCGGATCATGCTTATCCGACACTGATGAACCTGCTGCCCGCGGGACTGAAAGGCGTTGCTTTTGCTGCTCTGACAGCGGCGGTGGTAGCTTCGCTGGCAGGGAAGGCGAATAGCATTGCGACCATCTTCTCGCTGGACATTTATAAGAAATTCATCAAAAAAGACGCGAGCGAAAAGCAGTTGGTCGGCATCGGTAAATGGGTGGTCATAACGGCCATGGTCATTGCCGCATTGATTGCGCCGGCCCTGAGCAGCCTCGACCAGGCCTACCAGTTTATCCAGGAATATGTCGGATTCATTTCTCCCGGCGTGCTCGCGATTTTCTTGTTGGGCCTGTATTGGAAACCGACGACGCCGGCTGCCGCGCTGACCGGCGCCCTGCTCACCATTCCCATTTCTACGGTATTGAAATTTCTGCCTGCCTGGACTCACGGCGCTTTTCCTGACTTTGCTTTTTTAGACCGCATGTCGGTCACGTTTGTACTGATCGTTCTCATTATGGTGGTCATGAGTCTCGCGAGACCGGTTAAGGATCAGTCGCACCAGATTACGGTCGATAAAAAAATGTTCATCGTATCGCCTGCGTTCATCGTGGGGAGCATATTCATTCTTGGCATACTCGCGGCGTTATACACGGCCTTCTGGTGAACCGTTTGGGGTAGATAATAAAAACCCGGCTCTATTACGGAACCGGGTTGCTCAATTGATAATCCGATATTGAGGGCGCGACGCTGACCGGGGTCTTATTTTTTTATTCCGCTCACCGGTGCGGGCGCTTTTAATTTGCCTTCTACCTCTTTGTTGATTTCATCCTCTACACCGTCGACTGAAAAACTTGCCGGCAACTGGGAAGGCGGGTATTCACGGAAAGTTTCGAGAAACTCGACGGCGTGGAAGCCCAGCCATCCAACCAGGTAGGCATTCTTAAATACCCAATCGTAGTACTGGTCTGATACGACATCGGCCCTTTCATAGGGATCCATACGCAGATTGAATACTTTGGGCACCCGGTAGGTCGTGAAAGGGTCCGCCCAAACGGGAAAACCACCCGGCGCCGGTTGTTCGCGGAAAACGGCCTTCCAGTTTTCATAACGGAAAGCCACCAGCTGCGCATCATCATTGAAATAGGCAAATTCTTTCCGGGCGCTCTTGGTCGTTTTGCCGGTCAGAAAATCAAGCTGATTATAGCCATCCAAATGCACTTTGAAAGTTTTGCCGCTGACCGGAGTTCCCTTCAACAGTCTATCCTTGATGGTAGCGTCGCCCGCAGCAGCCAGCAGTGTCGGGAACCAGTCCAGCCCGGAGAATATTTCAGTGGTAACAGTATTTGGTTTGATATGTCCGGGCCAGCGTACAAAAGCCGGTACACGGTAAGCGCCTTCCCAGTTGGTATTCTTCTCGCTGCGGAAAGGCGTGGTAGCGGCATCGGGCCAGGAGAACTGATTGGGGCCATTGTCGGTGGTGAACACGACGATGGTATTGTCTGTGATGTGCAGATCATCCAGCAATTTCAGCAGCTTGCCCACGTCGCCATCCATTTCGAGCATACCATCGGCATAGTCATTTCCGGGCATGCCACTCTGTCCCTGCATGGAGGGGCGAATATGGGTGAACGCGTGCATGCGGGTAAAATTCATCCAGCTAAAAAAAGGTTTATTGGCGGCTACCT
>DASZRP010000228.1:0-22511 GCA_035548895.1 Puia sp.
TTTGACGATGGCAAGAAACGCATTAGCCTCGGTCTCAAACAGCTTACGCCTCATCCCTGGGATGTATTGCCGGAGAATATCAAGGAAGGTGAGATCGTAAAGGGTAAAGTGGTGAACATTGAAGATTACGGCGCTTTCCTCGAAATCATGCCGGGCGTTGAAGGGCTGGTGCATGTGAGCGAAATTACCTGGGCAAATACTCCCATCAATGCCAAAGAATTCTTCAAACTGGGAGATGAGCATCAGGCGCGTATTGTAACACTCGATAAGAACGCTCGCAAGATGAGTCTTTCGATCAAGCAGCTCAGCGAAGATCCCTGGAGTACGATCGAGACGAAATTCCCGCAGGGCAGTAAACATAACGGTCTGGTAAAGAACATCACACCCTATGGCGTATTTGTGGAACTGGCGCCGGGCATTGGCGGTATGATCCATATCAGCGATCTGAGCTGGTTGAAACGGTTCAACCATCCATCCGAATATACCAAGGTCGGTCAGCATATCGATGTTATGATTCTTAGCATCGATAAGGAAAACCGCAAGCTGCAGCTTGGTCATAAGCAGTTGGAAGAAGATCCCTGGAATGCGCTTGAAAACACTTTCGCGATAGGGACCATTCATGAAGGAACGGTTATACGGAAAGACGATAAAGGCGCGCTTGTTCAACTGCCCTACGGCCTTGAAGGATTTGCACCCAATCGCCACCTGATGAAAGAAGATGGCAAGCAGATCCAGGGTGATGAAACCGCCCAGTTCATGGTCATCGAGTTCGATCGAAACGAAAAGCGTATTGTTTTATCGCATACCCGCATTTGGGAACAGGCCAAGGCCGACGAAAAGGATCTGGCTCGCAAGGAAGCGAAGAACGAAGCAGACAAAGCCCGCAAAGCTGTAAAGGCAATCCAGAGCAAGGTTGAAAAGCCTACGCTTGGCGATCTTGGCACGCTGGCTGAAATCAAAGAAAAGCTTCGCGCCGAAGAGAAAGGAAATAGCGAAGAAGCGAAATAGTTCAAACTTCAGGAAGACTACAGGAACCCGCCTCGTAAGGCGGGTTCTTTTTTTTGTATGGCCGGATCATCATTTATTTTTGGTGTGGTGAAGGCAGCAAGAAGCGACGCTGCCAGCCAGCAGATTTCTCCCAGTGTATGGCGCATTAATATCCAGCTGATATGAAAGATGCCCAGAAACATACCGGTTACGACCAGCCAGAAAGACAGACTTTTCCACTTGTCAATGATAAGTAAGCTGAGAAGTACAATGGGGAACCATTGCACAATATTGTATAGCTGTCGGATTACCGGACCGAACAGCTCTACAAGCATATATAATGTAAGGCCGAAAACGATATACTGCGTCTGGGGCAGCGCGTGCCTTTTAGCAAAGTAAAAAAAGAATGCAGATAGCATGGATAGGATCATCAAAGACAGCAAATTCAACCACACTAATGGCAAATGTGTTTTCATGAGCAACGAAAAAACGATAAAAACATTTCCATTTTCGCGATAAATAGGTATAGGATTATGTGCCAGCTCCCGGTCAAGCGCTGAAAAGCGATATCCTTCCAGACTGTCAATGGGTGGGCAGGGTGTTGGTTTCTTAAAATCGGTGGGTTGTCCTTGATGCATGGCAACATGGGAGTGCAATGCATGAATATAGTCTTGCCATAGTCTCTTTTCAAATGGCGAAGTAAAAACAAGCAACCCATATAGCGCAACACCGACAAACGCGGCTGCGAGAAATAAGGAATTCTTTTTGTATTGAAATAAAAAGGGTAAAAAAATAATCGGGGCAATAGGCCTGATGAGCATAAGGGCTGCAGCACAAGCGCCCGACAGAATCTGGTAATTCCTCCTTTTTTTGAGTATACAGGTAGCGATCACAGCCATCAGAAAGGCTACGATGAGATACATTTGGCATTCAACAATAAGCAGTTTCCAGGCTTGTGTCGCAGTAAATAAGACGCCGGCTGCACATATCGCCATTCTTTTCTGCCTGTCTTCAGTTAAGTGGCAAAAAAGAACAATCATTGCCGCAAGCATAAGATATTGAAGCCAAACCCAAAAAATAGCAATCGTGTGAAAATTAAGGCCTGCTAAAGGATACAAAAGCTGATGAAAGAATGGACTTGCTGTAATTGCGTTTGGGTAACCATTTGGCGGACAGGTCACCGGATCAAAAAACCGAAGACCATCTGCCGGATCCCATACATAGAAGTAAGGCAGTTTTCCTGCCTGCTGGAGCCTTGCCCCGATAACCCGGTTTCTCAGATCGCTTGGCCATTGTTGCCGGCCAAGGTTGATATCACGGGAAACTGACAATAACAGAATCGCCAATAGTATAAGCAAAAATAAAATAATGCCTGTTTTCGTGCTATATATCTTGACGCCCATTTACCCTTAGTGAGTATGTCGGTTATTGTTTTTCGGATTCTATTCGTTCTTCATGAAACTCCTGTTCCATATTGATGTCCCAGATATTCTTTCTGTCGCGAGCCTGATTCACCAGATTATCGACTGCCTGCATCGCAGTCATCATACTATGATCGGAATTATTATAACGATGCATCCCGTTTCGGCCGATCAGATAGAGGTTTTCAAACTGATCCAGAAATGATTGAATTTTTGGGAACTGATCATAAGTGCCAATATAAGATGGGTACGCTTTAGGCACCCGAATTACGGTGGCGTCCAGCATTTCTTCGCCATGAATTAATCCTGTTTTGTTCATTTCTGCCAGGGCAAATTGGATCAGCTCTTTGTCGCTCTTGTTCCAGATAGCGTCTGCGGTATTACAGAAATATTCCAGCCCAACCCATACAGTATCGGGATCAGTTACCATATAGGGGCTCCAGTTGTTGAAAATTTGCATGCGGCCTGCCGTAAGACGAGGATCCTGCAGATAGATCCAATTGTCATCCAATGCTGCCAGCGTCGACTGTTGTTTATTCGCCGGCTTGCGAAATAGGAGGCCTACGATCATAAAATCGCGGTAACGAAGTCCATTGGCAATTTGTATTATTTCCTCCGGAATAGCGATACCCGTCATTTCCGAAATAAAATCCTTTACAGGCATTGTCGAAAAGAAATAGTTCGCTTTCATCAATTCCCGATGCCCTGTAGTAAGATTTTTAACAATGACAGACTCGATCCGGCTTTCACTTTCAACCAGAATCTGGTCTACTGCTTCGCCGAACCGGATTTCACCCCCCATAGTGACCACTTCATCAGCAACAGCTTCCCATAACTGGCCAGGGCCTCTTTCGGGATAAAGGAATTGCTCGATAAGACTGGTTGATGTGCCTTGCTGGGTAAGGCCCTTATTTTTCCGGAATGGCGAGGTCAGCGCTTGCACGATAGCTTTTCCTATATTCAGGTCCCTGATTCGCTGATGACCCCAATCTGCCGGAATTTCTGTACAGGGAACGCCCCAGATCTTTTCGGTGTATCCTTTGAAAAAAGTACTGTATAACTCTCTGCCAAAACGATTGATAAAAAATGTTTCCAGGCTTGACCTGTCACTGATCGGGAACAGTTTGGCGTGTAAATAGGAGCCCATAATCCTGGCCATTTTTGCGGCTCCGAAATTCCGGATTGTTCTGGCGTTCGGCCGAAGCGGGTAATCGAAAAAAACCTGATCATAATAAATGCGGGATTTTCTCGGTCGAATTAACATGTGGCCATGAGCCGGATGCGGCTGCAATGGACCCGGTTTTATCCGGGTCGACTTCCCCTGATAATTTATAGGAATCGATTCGTCTGACAAATTGTTCAGGGGAAGAAACTGTAACCACCAGTCGATAATCTTTTCGGATTTGGAAAAAAAACGGTGTCCGCCAATGTCGATCAGGTTCCCTTTATAGTTAATGGTTCGGGAAAGTCCGCCAACCTGTTGCTCAGGCTCGATCAGGATGGGTTTAATGTTGGTCCTGGTTAGCAATTCATAGGCGGCAGTCAACCCGGCAGGGCCGGCGCCCATAATTACTGCGATCTCCATTGAAATTGATTTTCTGAAGGAATAAGCGCGATAAGCAGCGAACCGGCCATCCAGATCAATTCACCTATGGTATGACGCATCGGCAGCCACGTAATGCAGCCAATGTTCAGGACCAGCCCTGATGCCAGCAATGAAAATAGCCATGGCCGATGATGCAGAAATAGAAAACCGGACAACACAATGGGAAACCATTGTGTTGTATTGTATTGATGACGGTGAATCGGACTAAACATTTCCACGAGCATATACAGGGTAAGGGCGAATATCAGTATTTGCATGGGATCCGGAGCGTTTTTCCTGTAGGAGAAGTAAAAAAGAGTCGACAGCAGAATCAACGAAATAAGCAGAAGGGAATTTAAAACAGATAGCGGCATTTTTCGGCCCGTTGTGATGTTATATAAGTAAAAGAAATTTCCACATTCGGAATAAACGGGTATCGGATACGCGATGTTCAACCGCTTCACCTCGTCAAAATCATATCCTTCGATATCTGACACATTGACCGGGAATGTCCGTTTTGCCTCAAGGTCAGGATCATCGCTTTGATGGAGTTGTACGTGCATTTTTAATGCGGCCGCATACTGCTTCCAGAGAGATGTTTCAAAAGTACTTGACAGAACAAACGTCCAGTAAAGCATCAGCACAGCAAATGCGCTAAACAGCCAGAGCAAGTTCTTTTTATACTTAAGAACGAAAGAAATGAAAATTATTATTGCGATTGGCCGGGTAAGGACCAGCATCGCTGCGCATACCCCGGCGAAAACAATTGCCGGTTTGTGGTTGCGCAGAACACCGAAAATGATACAACTCATCAGGAAACCCTCAAATAGGTAAAGTTGACCTCCGGATATCAGGCATATCCAGGCCTGAGTTATGGTGAACAGGACGCTGATATTTACCAGTAGCCATTTCTTGTCCTGTTCTTTTGTCAATGAGCATAGTAACAGCGTTATACCTGCTTGCAATAAATACTGTAGCATGGTCCATAAGCCCGCTAATGTTTTTTGTGGCAGGTCGCAGACCGGCATCAACAGCTCATGAAAAAATGGACTGGCGGTAATGTTGTTTATCGTCTTAGGTCCCTGATTTTGATTGTTGGGATCGGCATATCGTTCTCCATCCCGCGGACGCCAGTAGTAGAAATAAGGTAGTTTTCCGTCTTTTTGCAGGCGAGCCCCAACTACCCGGTTCCGCAGGTCTGATGGGTATTGTCTCACCAGCATTATATCTCGGTTCACAGAGTGAATGATTATGCTGGAAAGCAGCAAGACATCCAGAATGAGTAAGATATGTTTTAATCGCATATACTTGAGCAGAAGAAAGCAGGTTTCAGGATTTGAAGAGAGCTCTGAGCTCTTCTGCATCCTCCGGTTTCATTTTGCCGCCCAGGATCAGCCTGAGCTGGCGCCGGCGAAGGGCTCCGTCGAACAGTGTTTTTTCTTCCTCGGTTTCCGGCGTTATTTGCGGAACGGGCATTGGGCGCCGGTTGCTGTCCAACGCCACGAACGTATAGTAAGCCTCGTTGCTTTTATACCGTTGGCGGGTAAGGAAGCTCTCACCCCACACATGCATATGCACTTCCATCGAAGTATTGAATGCCCGGCTCAGCTTGGCCTCGATATGAACTGCATTTCCAAGCTGAATAGGATTTTCAAAGGAAATATTATCTACCGAAGCGGTCACCACGGCCGCATTGCAATGCTTGGTTGCGCATAAGGCCGCCGCAATATCCATCCAGTACATCAGGCGGCCGCCCATCAGGTTGCCAAACACATTGGTATCATTCGGAAGCACCAGCTCTGTCATGATAATCTGAGAATCTTTCGGTGATCTGGTCATAGTGGAATTTTATCCGTTCACGGTAATTTGTTCGCATTGTCTGAGGAAATCCTCCGAAATATCTGCGCCGATGCCCGGCGTTTCCGGAAGTTCGAGGAAGTATCCGCGATAGGCGATACCACCGGTAACCGGATCTGCTTTATGTCCAAGCAGGCAGGTATCCATATCATAAAAATGTATGTTTTCCAGGGCGCTGGCGAAATGTGCAAAGGCCGTCAGGGCCAGCCGGCTTTCCAGCATTCCACCCATCATGCACGAAATATGATTTTCCTCGCAGACCTGATTTATTTTCAGCGCTTCCAGTATGCCGCCCGATTTGGCAAATTTTATATTCACATAATCACAAGCATTCTCCCGGATCAGCCGCAAAGCATCGTGATGATCGAACACGCTCTCATCGGCCATGATTTTTATGGGTGAAAGAGACCGTAATTCAGGCAGCCGGTGATCGTTCCAGGAGCGCATAGGCTGTTCACAGAACTGAATATAATAGGGCTCCATGGCCTGCAGCGCATCGCGGGCAGATTCGAAGTCCCATCCCTGATTGGCATCGATGCGGAGGCCGATGGACTCGCCAACGGCTTCGCGAATGCGCTTCACCCGTTCAACATCTTCAGGTCCGTTTTTGCCGAGCTTGATTTTAATAATACGGACTCCCTTGTTTTTAAAATCAATGGCGGCAGTTGCCATAGCCGCAGGACTGTCAATACCAATGGTCAGATCCGTTTCCAGCGAACGACGCGTGCCGCCGAGGAACCGGTAAAGCGGAAGGCCGGCTGCTTTAGAAGCCAGATCGTACAAGGCCATGTCAAAAGCGCTTTTTGCCGTGGCATTGTGAGCGGTAAAGGCGTGCAATTCCTGCATCCTGTTTTCGATGTCCAGCGGATCTTTATCCTTCCATAAGCGGGCGAATTCTTTGGCCATTTCGAAACAGGTAGCCTGTGTTTCGCCAACAATCATCGGGAAAGCTGAACATTCTCCAACGCCGGTTAGACCGGCATCGGTATGAACGCGGATAAAAAGATTCTGTGCAAAATGCATGGTCCCCGTCGCTATCGTGAAGGAATGCATGGGGATGCTTAGCTTGAAAATGTCGATACGGGAAACTCTCATCGAGCCGAAAATAAGCATTATTTTTGCACGATGCTTTCCCCGGTTTCATTCGACAACACCCAAATCGCATTTGCCAATAAATCTGACGCCGAACTAAAAAAGGCCCGGTTCCTTTTTCGCAATATGGCCAACCCCTTCCTGGTGAAATTGGGCATGCGGTTCACCCCCTGGGCTATCCGAACCGGACTTCCCATCAGGGGAATCATAAAGAGCACTATTTTCTCACAATTTGTAGGTGGCGAAACTTTGGAAGAAACGGCGGTTGTTGCCGCCCGTCTAAATAAATACGGTGTTCAGGCTATTCTCGATTATGGAGTGGAAGGAGGCGAAGAAGGGGAGACCGGATTCGATCAGGCCTGCCGGGAGTTCATCCGGGTTATCCATTATGCAGCCACTCAACCCAATATTCCTTTTGTCAGCATCAAAGTCACCGGATTTTCCTCATTTGAACTGCTTGAAAAGCTGGACCGGTCTATGGAAGCAATTTCCGGCTCCCTGATGAAACGCTATGAAAAGGCCCTGGAGTCGCTTACGCCAAATGAGTCGGCCGCCTGGCAGCAGGTTTGCAATCGAATGCTTCAGATTTGCGAAACAGCGGCGGAAAAGAATATCGGTGTTTTGGTCGACGCGGAAGAAACCTGGATCCAGGATCCTGTCGATACGCTTTGCATTCAGATGATGGACCGGTTCAATAAAGGACGAACCGTTGTATTTAATACCGTCCAGCTCTACCGAAAAGACAGGCTTGATTTTTTAAAAGATATGCTGGAGGCGGCACAACTCCGGAACTTTATTCTCGGTATTAAACTCGTTCGGGGAGCTTATATGGAAAAAGAGCGCGCCCGGGCACTGAAAGCGCAATATCCCTGTCCGATCCAGGATGATAAGGAGGCTACCGACCGGGACTACAATGCTGCCGTTGGGTTTTGCCTGGATAATCTCACCCATATTTCGGCTATTGTCGCCAGCCATAACGAGCATAGCAATCTCCTCACGGTGCAGTGGATGGAAGAAAAGGGACTCCCCTTGAGCCATCCCCATATTCATTTCTCGCAGCTCTATGGAATGAGTGATAATATTACGTTCAACCTCGCTAAGGCGGGCTGCTCGGTAAGCAAATATCTTCCCTTTGGACCAATCAAAGACGTCGTCCCTTATCTGATGCGACGGGCTGAAGAAAACAGCTCGCTTAGCGGACATACGGGGCGGGAATTGGCATTGATTCAAAAGGAGTGGCAAAGGCGCCTGACCGAACCAAAAAAGCTGTGATTTAATTGTTAATTCCTTTTTTTATCGGCCCGTTCATATAAAATGGTTGCCGTTGCTCCGACGGCTTTTTTTTTCTGTTTATCTTTGGCCCGGACTTCAATTTAAACAGCCAATCGGGATGAATAATAGGACCCTGTTAGGTTTCCGCCTGGTCTTTCTCTTTTTTCTTTTGTCAGCCTGTAAAAGTAAAACTGATGTTTCCAGAAAGAGAAACAGCGGCCCGACTGTTGTCGATGTGCTCGTAGCTGCCACCCAGCCGGTTTCAAATACCCTGGAAGTTAATGGGACCATTGTAGCCAATGAATATGTTGAACTGCATCCGGAAGCCAGTGGACGGATCACTTACCTCAATGTTCCTGAAGGTAAGCGAATAGCCGCAGGCACCGTGATCGCCCGGATTAATGATGCCGACTTGCAGGCGCAGCTGGCCAAATCCAAAGTGCAGCTCGACCTTGCCCAAAAAACGGAGGAAAGAGACAGGCAACTGCTGGAGGTCAATGGAATTAACCAGAGCGATTACGATGCCGCGCTGAACGCGGTCAACGGCTATAAGGCAGATATCGAATACTATCAGGCATTGATAGACAAAACCGTTCTGAAAGCGCCTTTTGCCGGCGTTATCGGCCTGCGACAGGTAAGCCTCGGCGCCTACGTTTCTCCAACAACGTTAATTGCTACCCTGTTGCAACTGGATCAGATAAAAATAGATTTCACGCTGCCGGAAAGTTACAGTAATGCGGTTCGCGTCGGCGCCACCGTTGATGTAGAACTGGATGCAGCGACAGGTAAAAGACAAAAGGCAAGAATCATTGCCGTTGAACCGCAGGTGAACCAGTCTACCCGCAATTTAACGGTACGGGCGATACTTGAGCATGGTAATTTCAATCCAGGCGCGTTTGCAAAAGTTTATATAAACGCCGGCGCGGATAAAAATGCAATTCTAATTCCCTCCAACTCCCTCATTCCGGAGGATAAGGATAACCAGGTCATTCTTGTAAAAAACGGTCATGCCAAGTTCGTCAATGTCATCACCGGACCGCGTACGGCGAACAATGTAGCCATCACCGGAGGGATCAAACCGGGCGACACAGTGGTCGTGACCGGCGTTTTGTTCGCCAGGCCCAATTCGCCGGTAACAGTACGTAATACGCGCACGCTGGATGAATTTGCTTCCTTAAATAATAACGGGACTAACGCGCAATAATCAATCATGAACATTTCGGAACTATCACTCAGAAGGCCGGTTTTGGCAACCGTCATGAACCTGATGATTATTCTCTTTGGCGTAGTTGGCTATTATTTTCTGGCTGTGCGCGATTATCCGGCCATCGATCCGCCGATTATTACGGTAACCACCTCCTATACCGGCGCCAATCCCGATATTATAGAAAGTCAGATCACTGAACCGTTGGAAAAGCAGGTAAATGGAATTCCCGGCATCCGGACCATTACTTCAACAAGCTCCCTGGGCAGAAGCAGCATTGTGGTTGAATTTAATCTGGGTTATGACCTGGAAAGCGCAGCCAGCGATATTCGTGATAAAGTCGGGCAAGCCGCCAGGAATCTGCCCCAGGACATAGATGCTCCCCCAGTCGTCACCAAGGCAGATGCTAACAGTGATTTCATTTTGCTGCTGGTGGTCCAAAGCCGCACGAAGAGCCTGATGGAATTAAGCGACTATGCTGACAATGTATTGCAACAGCAATTGCAAACTATTGACGGGGTAAGCTCGGTGAACGTATTCGGGGATAAGGGATTCGCGATGCGCGTATGGCTTGATCCGGATAAGATGAGCGCATTTAATGTCGCTTATAACGATATCAGTGCGGCCATGAACAATGAGAACGTCGAACTCCCCCCGGGAAAAATCTATGGAAACAATACGGAACTGACGATTACCACGAAGGGCAGGTTGACCAGCATAGCCGATTTTCAAAAGGTAATTATCCGGGAAGACAGCTCGGGAATTGTTCGCCTGGGCGATATTGCCAGGATCGAGTTGGGTCCGCAGAGTCCCGAACAGAGTTGGAAATACAATGGAGTAAATGCCGTGGGATTAGCCATTATTCCACAGCCCGGGGCAAACAACATTCAGATTGCGGATGAATTCAACAAAAAACTGGCAGCCATTGAACGATCGAACCGATCTGATCTCGAGTTCAGCGTGCTGATCGATAATACAAGAAATATTCGCCAGTCGCTCAGCGAGGTCAAAGAAACACTATTGATTGCGTTCATCCTGGTGGTGCTGGTCATTTTCTTCTTTTTCAGGAACTGGCTGATCGCCATCCGGCCGCTGATCGATATTCCCATCTCCCTGATTGCGACATTCTTCATCATGTACGTATCGGGTTTTACGATCAATGTCCTCACCCTGTTGGGCATCGTATTAGCCACCGGACTGGTAGTCGATGATGGTATCGTGGTAACTGAAAATATATTCAGGAAGCTCGAAGAGGGATTGCCTTTGCGTAAAGCTGCTGTGGAAGGCAGTCGCGAAATCTTCTTTGCCGTCATTTCAACCTCTATTACACTGGCAGTGGTTTTTCTTCCGGTAGTTTTTCTGCAGGGGTTTGTGGGAAGGCTTTTTCGTGAATTTGGCGTAGTGCTTGCGGCAGCGGTACTCATTTCTGCCTTCGTCTCCCTTACCATAACACCGGTTCTCAATGTGGTGCTTGGAAGAGAAAATGCATCGCATGGAGGGTTTTATGAGCGAACGGAGCCCTTTTTTAAGGGAATGGAAAACGGCTACCGGCGCCTGTTAACCGCTTTTTTGAAAATCAGGTGGATGGCCTGGGTAATTATTGTTTTTTGTGCGGCGATGGTTTTTTTCTTTTTGAAAACGCTTCAGAGTGAACTGGCGCCCCTGGAAGACCGGAGCACCGTGAGACTAACTGCCACTGCGCCGGAAGGGACCAGCTACAGTTATATGGCAAATATTTCAGACAGCATCGCGGACTATTTGTACGATTCTGTACCGGAGCGTGATTTCGTTTTTGTACGTACGCCAACCGGCAACAGCTTCAATGGCGCGTCGCCGCGTATCGGGCTGGTGCCTCCTTCGGAACGTAAGCGCACGCAGGACCAGATTGCAAACGATTTGCAACGCAAACTCACCCGATTTAACGATGCCCGGATATTCACCATTCAGGAGCAGACCATTTCCGTTGGCTCCGGCTCGCGGACCAGTTTACCGGTCCAGTTCGTATTGCAGAATCAGGACCTGAACAAGCTGAAAGAGGCAATACCGAAATTTCTTGACGAAGTACACCGGGATAAAACTTTTTCCAATGCTGATGTTGATTTGAAATTCAATAAACCGGAAGTCAATATTGCACTCGATCGCATCAAGATCCGCGATCTGGGATTGACGACAAACGACGTCATTTCGGCCATGCAGGCTGCCTTCAGCGGCGGCCGACTGGCCTATTACATCCAAAACGGCTACCAGTACCAGGTGATCGCACAGGTGGAAAGGGGCGACCGGAATACACCCAGAGATATTACCGATCTATACATACGCAACAACAAAGGACAGAATATTCCCCTCAGTGCGGTGATTCACATGGAGCAGAACAGCAATCCCGCTACGCTCTATCATTTTAACCGTTATAAATCGGCAACCATATCGGCTTCGCTGGCAGAGGGAAAAACAGTCGGCGACGGCATTGCCGCCATGCAGGCTATAGCGCCCCGAGTGCTGGACGAAACATTCCAGACGGCATTGGCCGGTTCATCCCGCGATTATGCGGAAAGCTCCTCCAATATTCTGTTTGCCTTCGGGCTTGCTTTGATCCTGATTTATCTGGTGCTGGCCGCGCAGTTCGAAAGTTTTGTTGATCCGCTGGCCATTATGCTCACCGTGCCGCTAGCCGTGGCAGGCGCCCTGCTGAGCCTGTGGATGTTTCATCAGACATTGAATATTTTTTCGGAGATCGGAATGATCATGCTGATCGGGCTGGTGACAAAAAATGGTATTTTAATTGTTGAATTTGCCAACCAGAAAAGAGAGCATGGACTTGAAAAAATGCCAGCCGTGCTCGAAGCAGCCTCCCAGCGGCTTCGGCCGATCCTAATGACCAGCCTGGCGACATCGCTGGGAGCCCTGCCAATCGCCATGAGCCTCGGTGCGGCATCTACAAGCCGTATCCCGCTTGGTATCGTGGTAGTTGGCGGCATTACCTTTTCGCTGATCCTGACGCTATTTGTCATTCCGGCAGTTTACACTTATTTATCGGGTAAACATAAAACAAGACTGACCCATGTATCTCCGTAAGGCAGATGCTTTAAATATCTTTGTCGGAAAGGTTTTTGAGGTCTCCTAATTAAAACAGCAACATGATCCGGATTTTGTTTTTATGGGGTCTGAACATATTGGTCGTGGCTGCTGCGTCGGCTCAGGAACTGACGCTTGATTCCGCGTTAGCTATTGCGCTGAAGAACAACCTCGGACTAAAAATTTCCCGAAACACGGTTTCCATTGCCGGGATCAACAACAGTTACGGCATTGCCGGCGGTTTGCCGTTGGTTTATGGAAGCGCATCGGGAACTGAGCAATTGACCAGCATTGAGCAGCGTTATTCCAATCCGCTCAATAACAAATCCAGTCAAAATGCTCTTTCAACAAATATGCAGGCTGCCGTGGCGGCCAACATGGTGATTTTTGGCGGTGGCCGAGTTGTCAACACCAAACACCAGCTGGAAGAAATTGAAGTGCAGGCGCAACAGCTCATGGATTCGCGCGCTCAAAATCTGATGTACAATGTCATGCTGAAATACTACGACATCGTACGGCAGCAAACTTATGCCAAAACGCTCCTGGCTTCTATTGCCGCTTCGCAGCAACGACTGGATATTGTCAAAAAACAACAGGCGGTGGGTGTGGCCAACGATGCGGATCTTTTCCAAAGTCAGGTCGATCTCAATACCCAGATACAAAATCTGCAGGCGCAGCAGCTTATCGTGGACCAGGGAAAGACTGATTTGCTGACGCTGCTCACGCTTCGCCCGGATTCAACACTGACGATTAGTGACACCATTCGTGTAGACCGCAGTTTGCATCTGGATTCGGTACTGTTAACGGTGAACCGGAATCCGGATGTTCAGGCCGCCTATCAGCAAATTCTGATCAATCAATATATTCAGAAAGAAGTAGGAGCGCAGCGTTATCCATCGCTCACGGGTAATGCGGGATACAGTTTTAACCGGACAAACAATCAAGCCGGGTTCAACTTGTTTAATCAGTCATACGGACCTTATCTGGGTCTCGGCCTTACCATTCCGATTTTCAACGGAAACATTTATAAAAAGCAGCAACAGATCGCCGGCATCAATATCCAAACGGCCACCCTGCAGCGGGATACCCTGCTACTGAATATCAATTCCAGCGCAGTGAAGGGCTGGCAGGCTTATCAGAACAACCTGGAGCAACTGGAAACAGCTCAACAGAACTACGACCTGTCGCAAAAGCTCCTGGACCTGGTGATGAAGCGCTTCCAATATAAACAGGCAACCATTGTAGACGTCAAAAATGCTCAGCAAAGCTTTGAGAATGCAGGTTACCTGTTGGTGAACATAAGCTATGCCGCCAAGGTTTCGGAAATTCAGCTGAAACGATTAGGGAGCGGATTAACCTTTCCGGCGCAATGAGCTATTTTGGCGGGACAGGGTATATCTGCTATTTTTGCCCCTCATTGAATGGATCGTTAGCTCAGTTGGTTAGAGTGTTGCCTTGACATGGCAAAGGTCACTGGTTCGAGTCCAGTACGATCCACTGTTCTCCATCAAAACGTTTCCTGCGCGCCGAGATAAAACCCGATATTCTTACCGGCAATTCCGGCATCGATTTCCAATCTCGTCCTGGTTTTCTTGTCCAGCATCACCCGCAAACCGCCGCCATAACCTGCCCGTATATATTCCAGTAGCGCGACATTCTGAAACCGGTCGTTCGTGCTGGTGAGATTGACGTAAGCAACGCCTCCCAAGATACCCGTGCGGGCAGATATCGGGAAGCGGTATTCCGATTCGGCATAGAGCAGGTCTTCTCCGCGAAAACGACCGAAAGTGTAACCCCGGCCGGTACGTTGCCGCTGATCATAGCCAATTGCAGGCAGCAATAAATAAGGGACCTCGCCGCTGGTTACAAAGTTCCCGTAAAACCAGAAAGCCAGGATATTGCGATTTTTCCCTCCGTCAAGAGAATGAAACGAACGATATTCCGTAAGCAGCATGCTGCTTCCCCGGGAACTGCCGAGCCCGGTGAAATTAACCCGGTAATTCACATTCGCATAATAACCTTTATATGCATTTACCTGATTATCGCGATTGTCGAACAGCAGATTTGCGCTGAAGCCGGTTGCCACATATGAATCCGGATTGAAACCGTAGTGACGACTGTACTGATAGTGAAAAGAAAAAGCCGTATCGCCGTCCTGAACGGTTTGATCTTTAATATTGAAATAGTTGTCGTAGTGAAAACCGATTCCGGCAAAAAGATTAGGAATGATCTTCCAGGAGGCAGTTTCATATAATCTGATCAGGGTATACTGCAATGGCTGGCCAATGCTATCCTTGGCAACCTGATAGCCATTGATATTGATATAAGATCCCGGGTATTTTTTTGAACCCAGGCCATAAGTCGTTTCTGAATTGATCTGGTACCGCCAGTCGCCGTTCAATACCAAACGATCATCGACGGCAAAAGCGTTGCTTTTTACATTCAGGTTGAGCACGTGTTTACTGGAGTAGCTGGCATTGGCGGTGGCAGATGAAAAACGACCTCCGGGAAAGGCCTGAAAAGCGTAGGAGAGCCCGGCGCCGTAAATGAATCCCGCCGTGGGGTTCGACGCGACAATCGGCAGGATCAGCAAAAAATTATTCTTCTCCGTTTTGGGCTTGGTCCAGTGGTGCTGAACCAGCCAATCCTTAATATCCTGCTGTACAAATCCGCCGGGCTTACCCGTGCTATCCTGCTGGCAAAATGTGGTTAATGGGGAAGTGCATATTACTAAAGCAACAATAATGCGGTGGGTGTAAGTCATGGTATAGGAATGAACCCAATTATTTTTTTTATGTTAAAATAATTCTCCCGCATGCTACGTTCTTAGCACAGTGATTATCATAACTGAAGTTTTCTCACGGCCGGTGTGTCTACACTGGCTTTTTTTATTTCCGCAGATCAATTTAGTCAAAAGATTTTTCCCGTATTGGGAAAAATTTGAGCCGGATACTTTGAACTCAATGGTTTTTTCGGTTCAAACCATTACATTCGGTGTATAACTGATCCGTCTGGTCATGTCCGATTTGAAGATTTCGCTTGCTTTTCCCGGTAATCGTATTTTAAGTGATGGAAAAATCTGTGTGCTGGCCGGGGATATTGGCGGAACAAAGGCTAACCTGGCCATTTTTGAAGCAGATAAATCGGGAATTTCGCTGGTAACCACCTCCACGTATCATTCGGCGCAGTATCCATCCGTCATCAAAATCATCGAACAGTTCCTCGGCGAAAATCCGGGATACCGGCCTCAACGGGTAGCTCTCGGCGTTGCGGGTCCTGTATTTGAAGGGCGGGCCGAAATCACCAACCTCCCCTGGTATATAGACATCGCGGAAATTACCAGCGCCACCGGAGTTCAGCAGGTCAGCCTGCTGAATGACCTGGAAGCAACGGCCTATGGGCTGGCAGGAATGAAGGATAAAGATTTTCTTTTGCTTCATCCGGGAGAATCCGGCGTTCAGGGCAATATGGCCGTGCTTTCGCCAGGCACCGGTCTGGGCGAGGCAGGACTGTTCTGGGATGGCCGTTGCCATCATCCATTTGCCACCGAAGGAGGCCATGCCGATTTCTCCTGCCGCAATGCAGACGATATGGAGCTCCACGATTTCCTTTTGAGCAAGTATCAGGTGGTGAGCTGGGAAAGTGTAATTGCCGGACCTGCGGTTCACGACATCTATAATTTTCTGACCCGTGTAAAGAACAGGCTGGCAGATAAAGTGCTCACGGAATCTTTTAAAAAAAATGACCCCTCTGCGTTGATCAGCGAAGCAGCGGTGAACGGATCGGACGCGGTTTGCGTTGAGACCATGAAGCTATTCGTACGCTATTTAGCCAGAGAATGCTGCAATCTCATCCTGAAAATGAAGGCGACCGGAGGCTTGTTCTTAGCCGGCGGCATTCCTCCGAAAATAGTTTCTTTGCTGAAGGAACCTGATTTCAATGAAAGCCTGCTAGACTGTGACCGGATGCAGGACCTGGTAAAGAAAGTACCCGTTAGAATCTTATTGAATGACAAAGCGCCGATGATCGGAGCAGGCTGGTACGGCGCGTATTCGAACTAAGTATGCCGAATTTCCTAACATTAAAAATTATAGCTTCATCATGAGTTCCCGTCGTTCCTTTATCAGACAGGCCGGTCTTGCAGCCGGCGCCACCGCATTAAGCACAGGCGTACATTCACCGGTTTTCGCATCGCTTGGTCGCAAAATGGCTGCCAGCGATCAGATCAATATTGCCGCTATCGGTATCAATGGTATGGGCTGGGCGGATCTCACCGCCGCATTAAAACAGCCTGGAGTAAATCTGATTGCGCTATGCGATGTCGATAAAAATGTGATCGACAAGAGAATGGCTGACCTCGCCAAAATGAATGTGAATGCCTCGAAGGTAAAAACCTATGGCGATTACCGTAAGGTGCTCGACAATAAAGACATCGATGCAGTGATTATAGGAACTCCCGATCACTGGCATGCGCTGATCATGATGGAGGCCTGCGCTGCAGGCAAGGATGTTTATGTGGAGAAACCGGTTGGTAATTCCATCGGCGAATGCCGGGCCATGGTAGCGGCACAACAGAAATACAACCGGGTTGTGCAGGCCGGCCAGTGGCAGCGCAGCCAGCAGCATTTCAAAGACGCAATCGATTTTGTTCATTCAGGTCAACTGGGGAATATCCGTACCGTAAAAGTGTGGTGTTACCAGGACTGGATGAAACCGGGCCCCGTGGTGCCCGACAGCGCGCCGCCTGCCGGCGTCGATTACAAGATGTGGCTTGGACCGGCTCCGGAACGGACATTCAATTCGAGCCGCTTTCATTTCAACTTTCGGTGGTTCTGGGACTATGCGGGTGGCCTGATGACAGATTGGGGCGTTCACCTGATCGACTATGCCTTGCTGGGAATGAAGGCCGATTCGCCTAAAACGATTGCCGCGCTCGGCGGAGAATTCGCCTATCCGGAACTTTATCAGGAGGCGCCGGATACCCTGACGGCTTTGTACGAATTCGACCACTTCAATATGGTCTGGGACCATGCCATGGGTATCGGCAACGGTTCCTATGAACGCGATCACGGCATCGCTTTTATAGGGAACAATGCCACCCTGGTGCTTAGCCGCGGCGGCTGGGAGGTTATCGATGAACCGAGAAACAAAAACAAGATCGCACGACCATTGGCCAAACCAGTGGATAATGGCGTCGATATGCATTGGAAGAATTTTATTGAGGTGGTGCGCTCGCGCAAGCTGGAAAATCTGAATTGTTCAATCCAGGAAGGCGCTAAGGTGGCGACCGTTGCCCAGCTCGGAAATATCAGCCTCCGCAGCGGGAAAAGACTCACCTGGTTGAACGGCCGATTCACCGATGAAGAGGTAAATAAGGAATACCTGATGAAAACTTACCACAATGGATATTCGCTTCCGGTTGTCTGATTTATTTCGAACGCTGCTAATCGGATGCTTCAAAGACGAATCCCTGCCAAAACCGGCGGGGATTCGTCTTTATGTAGCCCTGGTTCGATAGAACAGGGTCAGGCAAAGGAGTTTTTGTTTACCTTAGACCCTCGTTTTTTTTCTTGTCTTTTATGCAAAAATCTTGTTTTCTCTTATTGCTTGCCAGTCTTCTCCTGCTCCGGGCCAAGGGTCAACCCTTTGCCGGTTACCAAAGCGGAAATTATACCGGCGTCAATGGTGTATTCTTCAATCCGGCGAATATTGCCGACAACCGGTATCAATGGGACATCAATATCGCCGCTGTGAATGGGTTTACCGGGTTTAATAGCCCGGGAATGCATTTCGGCGATATCGTTCACGGGCTGACGGCAGATACGCTTAAAGAGGCGCTGTTGCGGGGAAACGCGAAGATGAGCACAATTGCTTACGGAGATGTTCTCGGACCTTCTTTCATGATCGGGTTGGGGCCGCGTACTGCATTTGCTTTTTCCACCCGCACAAGGGTTTTCTCCAACACAAAAGATATCAACGGCGACTTGTTCAATTCGGTCTTCGAGGCGTCGAACCCGCACATTGCGTCACCGATCGGAGTTATTGCTGATTATCCTTCTTTTGTGCATACAACGGGATGGACGGAATTCGGCTTGTCTGTTGCCCGGGTGTTCACGAAACAGGGAAATCCGAATTTTTTCAAAGGCGGCATTACGCTGAAATACCTCGCCGGAACGGCCGATGCATCGTTGACAATGAATAATATGAACGCGGTGCTGGCCGATGAAGGCGGAGCGGCATATTTTGTCGGACCTTCTTCCGGTTCGATGACTTTTCTGACTACTGCCGGTGCGAACTTTTCGAAATATCAGCTTAACGACATTTTTAAATTCAGTGGGAACGGTTTCGGCGGAGATATTGGATTCGTTTATGAGTGGCGGCCAAAAGTGGATTATTCCATTTATGAAAACGATCGTTTTGCAAACAAATACAAACTGAAAATCGGCCTGGCGCTGTTGGACTTCGGCAGGATCAGTTTCAGCAGGAGCAGCAATGTTTCGGGGAATTATTCAATGAATATTCCCGCCGGGCAACAGTATGACCTGAGAAAGATGCAAGGCAGCTCCATTAGCGAATTCAGGAACGTAATGGATGCTTCACCGGAATTTTTTACTCCGGGTCAGCCTCCGGCCAATAGCTATTCGATCAACCTCCCGGCAACCGTGCAGGCCGGTGCCGACTGGCTTTTGAAAAAAGGATTCGGGTTGAATGTGGGCGCCCGTGTCAATATCAATCCGGCGCGGGAGGATGGTCTGTACGAGTTTAATACCTACTGGCTCACGCCTCGTTGGGAGAATAGTCATTATGGCGTAGAACTTCCGGTAAGCTACCACGATATGACAGGCTTCAATGCAGGCATTGGCTTTCGGGTCGGTCCCTTATTCTTCGGGTCGGGCAGCGTTTTATCGAGCCTGTTCATGAAAAGCAAGCAGGTCGATTTTTATGCAGGCCTTCATATCGGTATCCTGTATAAGAAAAAGATCATACCCGATACCGATGATGATGGCGTATTCGATAATAAAGACAAATGCCCGAACGTGGCGGGCTCACCCCGGTATGAAGGTTGCCCTGTTCCGGATACGGACGGCGATGGTATCGATGACGAAGCAGATTCCTGTGTCATGCTGCCGGGCTTCCGGCGATATCATGGCTGCCCCATCCCGGATTCTGATGGCGACGGCATTAATGATGAAGAAGATTCCTGTAAAAACGTGCCGGGCCTGGTGCAATATCATGGCTGCCCGGCGCCGGACCGGGATGGAGATGGCGTTCCTGACTCAGAAGACAGGTGTCCGCTGGTTGCAGGGCCTGCGAAATTCCAGGGTTGTCCAACGGCCGACCGGGACGGAGATGGCGTTACAGACGATAGAGATCTTTGCCCCGATGAACCGGGGCCGGTCATCACCCAGGGTTGCCCGGTTCAAAGCAGTATAACGGACCAGATCACGGCCGATTTCAAGAATATCCAATTTGACTTTGGCAAGGCAACCATTCGGCCCGGAGCTGAAACGATTATCGCGCACGCCGCCGAAACGATGAACCGGGAAATTCCCAATGCCAGCTTCTATATTGATGGCTACACCGACAACGTGGGAAGCGATGCAAAAAACAAAGCGATATCAAAAGCCCGGGCGCAGGCCGTGGCCGATGCTCTGATTAGGGCCGGCGTAGACCGGTCGCGTATCATCGTTCGCGGGTTCGGCAAGGATCATCCGAAATGCGATAACTCCACCGACGCGGGGAGAGCTTGTAACAGAAGGGTGGAAGTGCTTATCCGGAAAGGATAACTTAGCTTGGAAAATAAATTACAGCCATGATAAAATTAAAACAGCTGTTCACTGTTTCGTTTTTGCTTGTTCTTCAAACGGCATTTTCACAGTCCGGTTCAGCCCAAAATCCCCTGTTGCTGCACAGCAATGATCCCATCCGGTTCGACCGGATCGACGCACCAGTGATCCGCCAGGCCGTGGCCTCGGTGATCACTCTTTCGGATAACCGGATAAAACATATTCAGGGAATGAATGTTTCCGGAAATGATGCGACCGGCATATTGCACGCTTACGATGAATTGCTATACGATATCAATGACGTGGCGATCAAGCTTGGTCTTATCTCGCAAACCTATACTAGCGACAGTGCCCGCGACGCTGCAAACGACGGCTCTCAGGCGCTGTCTGATTATACGACCAGGCTATACCTGAATGAACCGTTATATAAGAAGCTCAAGGCTTATGAAACAGCCATGCAGTCAAAATTCGCACCGAACCAAAAGAAATTCATCAACGAACAGGTGCGGATCTTCGAGAACAATGGAATGAAGCTGGATCCGAACGGCAGAAAGGAGTTGCAGGAAATCAGCGATAAGATAACGGTGTTGGGCCTGGCCTTCGACAAGAATATCGCCACCTCGCGCGACAGTATTATTTACAGCGAGGCTGATCTCAAAGGTGTTCCGGACAATGTAAAACAGGCATGGAAAAGGCCTTCCGGCGAATACCTGCTGTATATCAATACGCCGAACACGCAAAATATACTCCGCTACGCCGGGGCGGATAATACGCGGCAGCTGATCTATTTTAAATATAATAACCGCGCTTATCCGTCCAATATTAAGGTGCTGGACAGCCTGCTTTACTACCGTCAGCGTTACGCGGAAAAGCTGGGATATCGTAGCTATGCGGAATACGCGCTGGTCGACAAAATGGCCCACACACCGGAAGCTGTATGGGGTTTTGAAAATAACCTGATCAGCAAACTCGCTCCGAAGGTTACGTCAGACCTGAATGAACTGCGGGAAATCAAACATCAGATGCATCCGGATCTTCCGGATACGATTTTTGCCTGGGACATCGGCTACTACAAACGCATCTTGTTAGACACCAAATACAAGCTGAATACGGATGAACTGAAACCTTATTTCGAAATGAACAATACCATTGCGGGCATGTTCGAAGTGTACCATCGTTTGCTGGGTGTCACTGTGAAAGAGGTTCATGGTGTTCCGGTCTGGTATTCCAAGGTGAAGTCATTTGAAATGTATAAGGATGGGAAAAAGATCGGCAGCTTCTATTTCGATCTTTATCCCCGCCGGGATAAGTACACCCATTTCGCCTGCTTTCCCATCAGTCAGAGCAGGCAACTTCCGGGAAAAGAGATCCTGCCCGTTGCCGCCCTGATATGCAATTTCCCTGAAGCGGCGGCAGGTCAGCCCACGCTCGTCGATCATAATGATGTCATCACTCTCTTCCACGAATTTGGTCACCTGGTGGCCGCGATGCTGGTACGTTCAAATATCGCCTCGCAGCCATTTACACTGAAACCGGACTTTGTTGAAGCGCCATCTCAATTCCTGGAAAACTTCTGTTGGGAATATCCTTCCCTGAAGATCTTTGCGAAACACTATCAAACAGGAGCCGTACTGCCTGAATCGTTATTTGAAAAACTGAAATCGACCGAGCATGTGCTCGATGGCCAGTACTACATGCAGCAGTTGTACTACGGAGTGATCGACTTTACCTTTCACGATAAATACGACAGCATCAAGAGCCTCGATATCAACCAGGTGTCGGACGATCTGCATGCCATGGTTCAGTATCCATTTGTGGAAGGAACCCATTTCATCGCTTCCTTCAATCATCTCAACGGATATGCCGCCAATTACTATGGTTATTTGTGGTCAAGAGTATTTGCGGAAGACATCTTCTCCGTGTTCAAAAAGAACGGTGTCATGGACCCGAATACCGGTCTTCGCTATCGGAAGGACATTCTGGAAGTGTTAGGCAGCCAGGAGGAGATGGATATGCTGAGGCATTTCCTTGGGAGGGAACCGAATTCAGATGCGTTTATGAAGTCGATAGGACTGTAGTACAGATGACAGATGACAGGCTTTTGTGGAACATCCTGCTTGCAATCAATCAGCCTGACTCACCGAGAGCCTGTCATCTGTCATCTATCAACTGTCATCTATTTTCAAATTGCATACTCAATTCCACCTAACAGGTGACCGAGATAAAGCGGATCG